>JAKSIW010000024.1 GCA_024398555.1 Bacteroidaceae bacterium
CGGTTCTCCCCTGCCATCGCAATAACGCGAATGGGTATGATAATTCACTTTCATCCTAGGAATATACTTCATCATATGTATGCGCTACAGGTTTTACTTCACTATACTGTTGCAAACTTGCAAAAAAAATTTCATTGTAGTTCCAAATGTTATATCTTTGGCAAATAGGAAATACAACAATTTGAATCATGGAATATCTGCTCAGAAAAATCAGTATTCTGTTCGCAGTTATCTGGCTCGCAGCCGGCATTCAGGCACAGGATGGTTACGACAACTTCATAACAGACCAGGAATCCAGTACATTCGATGGCGGCAGCAAGGGGCAGTGGGCTTTTGTCAACGGCAATGACAACGGCGGTTGCGCCACACTGTCGGCCCAGTACCCAGGCTATGGCGGCAAAGGATACTGTCTGTTGCTCTATAACAGTTCTGTCGCATCGGACAACTGGAAGGCACAGGTACGATATGAGTTTTCGCCAGTTCTTAACGCTGGAAAATACAGGCTTGAATTCTATGCCAAGGCATCAGCTGGTATGAAGTTGGAATTCGGATATCAGAAAAATGCTTATCAGGACGGTGAAAAGACCGGAATCTTTTTTGACATAACCACAGAGTGGACCAAACAGACGCTCGATTTCGATATGGCATTCGGCGATGTTGCACGCATGTTCTTCAATTTCGGCAAGTTCAAGGGAAGCATAAGACTGGACAACATCAGACTGCTTGACATGAATCCGCCGGTTGAAGAACCGAATGTTACAGGCAACCTGATAACTGACAATGCATCGTACAACTTTAACGATGCTACAACCGGACTCTGGGCCATACCGGCCGGCTACGACAATTCCTCTATGGCAAAGGCCGAAGCCTCCGTCCCCGGATATGGCAAAAGCGCCGCATGTCTGCATCTTTCCAACAGCCGGAGAAATACAGACAACAGCGGAGCCAGAATAGAGCTGAAACTGCCCACGCCGCTTGAAAATGGCAACTATAAGCTGGAATTCTATGCAAAGGCATCGGCATCATGCAGTAATCTGGAATTTGGATACCGCAATGACGACACCGCCAAGGGTGACATTGCGGGCATGAAGTTCAAGCTCACCACCGACTGGTCCAAGAAGTCCGTCAAATTTGAAACCGCATTTGACAATGCCGGATACCTTTATTTCAATTTTGCCGATGGGACTTCTGATATCTACATAGACAGAATCGTTCTGAAACCGGTGGCAACACCTTCGCCAGATCCAACAGATGTGTTACCGTATTATTATCCGGTCGAGGAAGAATGTGCAGGTCAATCAGCTCCGTCTTTGCCGGACGTAAGCAAACTGACGTCGTACAGGATGCTGCCAGACCCGTACGTCTATTCCGATGGCAAAGACACCGTGAAGTCTTTTTCGGACTGGGCAAGACGACGGTATGAGATTTCGCAAGAGATTCAGAAATATGAGATAGGAACCAAGCCCACGGTTGCCCCTGAGCAGATTTCTGCCAGCATGTCGGGCAACACGCTCAAGGTAGTGGTGACTGTAGGCAGCAATTCGATAACGCTGACATCAACCATATCGGTTCCCAAGAGTGCTTCGACCCCTTGTCCGCTCATGATAGGTACCAGCATGAATTCGCTTCCTGCCAGTTTCTTCAGCGAGAACGGCATTGCCACTATGACATTCTCTGAAGCTCAGGTCAACAACTACAGCCAGATGGGTGGCAGTGCCGGACGAGGCAACTACAATTTCGACAAGCTCTATCCCAAGTTGAAATCCAACGGAGCATACGCCGAATGGTCTTGGGGTGTGAGCCGTCTCATAGACGGATTGTATCTGCTTGGCGAAGACGAGACAGGCATAGACCTGTCACATATAGGGGTGACCGGCTGTTCATATGCCGGCAAGATGGCCCTGTTTGCCGGAGCCATGGACGAACGCATCTGCCTGACAATAGCCCAGGAGCCTGGCGGAGGAGGTGCAGCGGCATGGCGTGTCTCGGAAGGGATGAACGATGTTGAAAAATTGGGTGCAACAGACGGCAACTGGTTCCTCGAAGGCTTTCAGAGCAATTTCTCAGGCAACAACTGCTACAAACTCCCGTATGACCACCACGAGCTCATCGCAATGTGCTGTCCGCGTGCCGTGCTTATATTAGGTAATCCAGACTACACCTGGCTGGCCGATGAATCTGGCTACGTATCCAGCGTGGCCGCCCTTGAGGTATGGAAGCGCTTCGGCATTGAGGACCGCATGGGCTATTCATTCATGGGCGGACACGACCATTGTTCACTTCCCAGCACCCAATATACCGAAGTCAGAAACTTCATCAAGAGATTCCTGCTTGATGATACCGATGTCGATACCAAAGTCCGCATAGCACCCAAATTCAAGAACACCGATGCCGAAAAGTGGTTCAGTTCATGGAGTGATGGCCCCTGGACCGGCATCAGTACAAAGCCGGTCATAACAACGGGACTGACAGTGAACTGCAACGGGACTATGGTAACCGCCAGGTTCACAATAGAGAGTGAATGCAATGTGGAATTCATTATCTGCGACCTTTCAGGTACCGTAATAGGACGCACCATCCGCCGTCACTACGGTGCTGGCAGTTACAGCACCCCGATTTGCCAGTTGCCAGGCAAGGGCACATTCATCTGCACAATGAATGACGGTTCTCAAACCCATACGACGAAGTTTGTCGTGAATTGAAATACCTGGCCTGACCACCATGCGTCTTATGACCGTACTGTTGACACTGGGCATCCTGTCCGTTCCGGAAGCTGTCTTTTCCGGAACGGACGTTGAACGGATTCCAGAAAGCGATGAAACCGGAGCGCGCACAGATTTCATAAATGTTATCTGCAATCTGGGGTTGTTCAGTTCATCGGACTCCATCAAAACAGCAAGTATAGTATTGCACAACATTGGACGCTCGACATTGGAGATAAGCGGGACAGAGACCACCTGTTCATGCACATCTGTTACAATATCAGACAGTACCATTGTGGCAGGCGACTCAGCATCAGTCTTTGTGACATATAACTCCACCGGGAAATGGCCGGGTGTGGTCAATCAGGCTGCCCGTATCAGCAGCAATGCTGTGAACTCACCCGTCAGTATTCGTATTACCGGTTTCATGTACGAAACATCGACCGTTCCCGACAGTACTACAATAGCAGACTGGCCGGTCACAGACACTCCGCAGATCAAGTTGTATCAGGAATGTTTCACTCAGCCTTGACAGTCATTATGCAATGTGTGCAGTCAAAGTGCAGGATAAACTGACGGCCGTCCGAAGAACGGAGGCTGTAAGGTTCCCTGTACGGTGAGGGTGTGCCGCCGTTTCTGACACACCAGCCCATGGCAAAGCGGATGCAGTGGCGGCAGAACATGATGTCCGCACCTTTCACGTGCTGTTTTTCGTATGCATCTGCGACTTCCGGCACACCATGATCATGATAGAACGAACGCGCCCCGGCATTCATCACATTACCCAAATACGACAGCCGTTCGGACGGATATTTTGCATCAGGCATGGCAGGCCCGCGTTCCGGACGCGGGCGGTATTCGTCGCGCTTTGAAATCAGGGTATCCACAGCCATACGGCGCAGCTCAGACAGCAGAGAGGATGGAACGAACCAGTCTGCGCTCATCTGCACAGACACTTCGGAAGCTGCAAATACCGATGTACCCAGTTTAGACAGCTGGGCCTGTATGTTCGCAGTCTGGGGATTCTTCGCCGGCTGATGCTCAAAAGAGACAGAAGATTCGGCCATATTGCCATCCTCATCCTCCATAACTACGGCAAAGCCATCCTCCGTATCCTTGAAGCGGACACTCACAGAGATGCGTCTGTCGGCAGACTCCTTGGAGAGAAGTTTTTCGAACTCATGGTCATAATTACGGTACACCGGTGTCCACTCCGGAATGAAACGGCCTTTCATCTCCGAAACTCCGTCCTTTTCCTCGAACAGGAAGAGCCTTCCGTGTTCCACCCTGTTCACGCGATAGCCATGCAATTCGCCATTACGGTCAAAGAAGCAGATGCCATCGCCATTGTGGAACTCCTTGCCGCCATCCACAGTGAGCCATCCGGGACCGCTTCTGCCGGACTTGCCCATCGGCTCGCCTAGTGATTTGGGAGTATCGAAGGAATGAATGCCGGATGTGCGGCCATGCAGGAAATAGTCGGTGAAACCGCGATTGAAACTCTTCTGAACGTCCGGAGTGAAGGTATATTCTGAATGTCCGGAGGAAGATCTGCCAACGCATAATCCGCCATTCTTGGCACATATCTCCTTCAAACGGCAGCTGTAGGCCGCCACCACATTCTTCACGTACGAAACATCCTTCAGCCTTCCCTCTATCTTCAGCGACACCACACCTGCGCCAATCAGTTCCTCCAGACTGTCCAGACGGTTCATGTCCTTCAGTGACAGGAGGTGCTTACCGCTCAGTATCGTTTTGCCGTCAACATCCACAAGATCGAACGGCAGACGGCAGAACTGCGCGCACTCACCACGGTTGGCACTGCGTGAGAAACAGTATTCCGACGCATAGCACTGACCGCTGTAGCTCACGCACAATGCGCCGTGTACAAAGCATTCCAACTCCACATCGGGACAGGCCTCATGTATGGCACGGATTTCATCGAGAGAAAGTTCACGGGCCAGGACCACACGGGAGAATCCGCATGATGCCAGAAAGCGCACCTTCTCCACCGAACGGACATCCATCTGAGTGCTGGCATGAAGCGCGATGGGCGGCAGATTCATTCTGAGGACAGCCATGTCCTGAACCAGTATGGCGTCCACACCGGCGCGGTACAAATCCCAGATCAGCGCCTCAGTATCCGCCAGTTCGGAATCCTTCAGGATAGTATTGACCGTCACATAAACTCGGGCATAATAAAGATGTGCGAAACGTACCAGTTCAGCTATGTCCTCCAGACTGTTGCCCGCAGCTGCACGAGCACCAAAACGCGCGGCACCGATATAGACCGCATCGGCGCCGTGCTTTATGGCTTCCCGTCCGCATTCCAGATTGCGGGCGGGAGCAAGCAGTTCAACTCTTGCAATCTCCTTCATCGGGAGACGGGCACATTACCAGATTTTTGCCCTGTTCTCAGGAGCGATATACATGGAATCGCCCTCCTGGATGCCGAATGCATCATACCAGGCATCGATGTGCGGCAGAGTACCGTTGACACGCCATTCGCCAAGTGAGTGAGGATCACTCTTGGTACGGTTGCGGATTTCCTCGTCGCGAATCTGGCCTGCCCATACGGCTGCGTATGCCAGGAAGAAGCGCTGATCGGGAGTGAAGCCCAGCTTCTCCTCCTGCGGCTGGTCCTTGGTTGCGTTCTTGAATGCCTGATATGCAATCATCAGACCGCCGTGGTCAGCAATGTTCTCGCCCTGAGTAAGTTCGCCGTTGGCATACAGACCAGGCAGCACCTCGATTCCATTGAAATGGTCAATGATGACCTGTACGTTGCTCTTGAACTTTTCAGCATCCTCCGGAGTCCACCAGTCGGCGAAATTGCCCTCCTTGTCGAACTGACGGCCCTGATCATCGAAGCCGTGAGTCATCTCATGACCGATTACGACACCGATGGCACCGTAGTTGAAGGCATCATCCGCATTCATGTCAAAGAACGGATACTGGAGAATGCCTGCAGGGAAGCAGATTTCATTCGTAGTAGGATTGTAGTATGCATTGACGGTCTGAGGAGTCATGAACCACTCGGTATTGTCAACCGGCTTCTTGTACTTCTTCCCGACCTCGTCTGCCCATGCGAACTTGTGGAACTCAACAGAATTCTCGAAGAATGTCTTGGACGGGTCGATAACCAGTTTCGAGTAGTCCTGCCACTTGTCAGGATAACCGATCTTAACGTAGAATGCATCCAGCTTCTCATGAGCCTTGGCCTTGGTCTCGTCGCTCATCCAGTCCTGTGCGTCAATGCGCTCGCCGAGTGCGATCTGCAGGTTCTTCACCAGATTCACCATGCGCTCCTTGGCGGCAGCCGGGAAATACTTCTCCACATAGAGCTGGCCGAGAGCCTCGCCCATCCAGCCGCTGACAGTGCTGGTTGCACGCTTCCACATTGGTTTCTGTTCCTTCTGACCGCTGATTACCTTGCCGTAGAAGTCGAAGTTGGCGGCATCCAGTTCCTGAGTCAGCGCCGATGCGTTGGAGTCAATGATCTGCCATTCCATCAGAGCCTTGAGATCCTCCAACGGCTGGTCCGCCAGGATTGCCTCAACCTCATGGATAGGCTCAGGCTGACCTACATCGACGAAATCCATATCCTCGAGTCCGAGAATGCCGAAGAACTCATCCCAGTTGATACCGCTGTAATCCTTCTTGAGATCGGCGTATGCCATCTTGTGATAGTTCGATGCAGGATCGCGCATCTCCACACGGCTGTATGACTTCTCTGCAATGCGGGTCTCTATCTTCATGACAGCCTCCATCTTGGCCTGTGCAGTGGCTTCGTCATATCCGAAGAGTGTGAACATACGTACCACATGCTTCTTGAAAGCCTCACGGATGGCGACTGTAGCCTCATCATTGTCCAGATAATACTCTTTCTGACCGAGTGAAAGACCACCCTGACCGATGCTTACGAGGTTCATCCTGCTGTCCATCATGTCAGCGCCGATACCCACTCCGAAAAGGCCGTCAACGCCGTATGCATCCATCTCCGTCATCTCTTTCATGACTTCCGAACGGTCACTGATAGCGGCTATGCGCTCCAGGTAAGGTCTGAGCGGTTCGATGCCCTCATTGTTGCGGCGGGTAGTATCCATCACCATCTTGTACAGGTCGGCAATCTTCTGTGCATTGGTACCAAATTCATTGTCTGCAGCGACAATTTCATCGATGAGATTCTTCAGCTGCTCACGATTGTCCTCTGCCAGTTTGTCGAAACTGCCGTAGCGTGAATACTCGTCAGTCAGAGGGTTATTGGCCATCCAACCGCCATTTGCAAACTGGTAGAAATTGTCTCCCGGCCGTGCAGTACGGTCCAGGTTCTCAGACTTGATTCCTGCATCCATTTTTTTCTGTGTACAAGCAGCCATAGCCAGTGCTGCAGCTGCAAACAATAATAACTTTTTCATTATAAATATTGATAAACTCTAATCCTTCTTCTCTTCCATATCCATCATGGCATTCTCCCACTCCTCCTCAGCCTTCTGCAAATCTTCGCGGAGCTTGCCGTATGCGGTGAACATCTCCTGATTCTGAGCGCCGGACGGAGTGGCAAGCCAGCCTTCCAGTTCCTTCAGCTCAGCAGTAAGCTTTCCAACCTTCTTCTCGGCATCATCCACGCGTTTCTGCAAACGGCGGCGTTCCCGTTCCTGCTGCTTGCGCTGTTCATAATCGTCCTTGCCGGCAGACTGTTTCTCCACAATCTGATCCTGCACTGAAGACACGGACGAACCTCCCTTCATACGGCCGATGTCCGCCAGTGAATCCAGATTGCGTTTCTGAAGGAAATCATATATGCCGCCCAGATGCTCACGCACCTTTCCATCGCCGAATTCATATACTTTCGTAACAAGACCATCGAGGAATTCACGGTCATGGCTCACCAGAATCACCGTTCCGTCAAATGCCTGGATCGCCTCCTTCAGCACATCCTTCGATGCCATGTCCAGATGATTGGTAGGCTCGTCCAGAATCAGCAGATTCACCGGAGAAAGCAGCAGGCGAATCATTGCCAGACGGCTCCGCTCACCACCGGAAAGCACCTTCACCTTCTTCTGATTCTCCTCGCCGCCGAACATGAAAGCACCGAGAATATCGTTAATCCGTGTACGGATATCACCGGTTGCCACATTGTCAATAGTATCGTACACTGTCAGTTCCTCGTCCAGAAGCTGAGCCTGATTCTGTGCGTAGTACCCGATCTGTACATTATGTCCGATTTTCAAATGACCATCGAACGGAATCTCACCCATTATGCATTTGACGAGCGTTGATTTGCCTTCTCCGTTACGACCGACAAAAGCGACCTTTTCACCGCGTTTTATCGTAAACTCCACCCCACTGAAGACCACGTGTTCACCGTAGGATTTCGCAACTTCCTCGCAAATCACAGGATAGTCACCGCTACGCTGGGCAGGCGGGAACTTCAATCGCATGGCCTTGTTGTCCAGTCCGTCAATCTCAATAGGCACAATCTTCTCAAGAGCCTTGATGCGGCTCTGGACCTGTACCGCCTTGGTCGGTTTATAGCGGAAACGCTCGATGAACTCCCGGGCATCGGCTATCTCCTTCTGCTGGTTCTCGTAAGCCCGAATCTGCTGTTCACGCCGCTCGGCACGAAGTTTCACGAACTCGTCGTACTTGACCTTGTAGTCGTATATCCTACCGCAGGAGATTTCTATGGTGCGGTTCGTTACATTGTTGATGAACGCGCGGTCGTGGCTGACCAGAATCACGGCACGGCTGCGCTGCGCCAGAAACTCCTCCAGCCACTGGATGCTCTCTATGTCCAGATGGTTCGTAGGCTCATCCAGCAGAAGTACATCGGGATGACTCAACAGCAGCTTCGCCAGTTCGATGCGCATACGCCAGCCCCCGCTGAACTCACTTGTCGGGCGGTCAAAGTCCTCACGCCGGAATCCCAGTCCGAGCAATGTCTGCTCCAGTTCGGCCTGATAATTCCCGGCTCCCATCATCTGCAGCCTTTCGCTCTCATGAGTGAAACGGTCCAGCAGCGTCTGATACTCCGGTGTATCGTAATCTGTACGTTCGACAATCTGATTATTGAGTTTTTCGACTTCTGCCTGCAGGCGATGCATCACCTCGAAAGCCGTCTCCACCTCTTCGCGGACAGTGCGGGAGTCCGTCAGTTTCATGACCTGAGGCAGATAGCCGACTGTCGTATCCTTCGGCACGGAAACCACGCCGGAGGAAGGCTGCTGAAGTCCGCATATAATCTTCAGCATGGTAGATTTTCCCGCACCGTTCTTACCCACAAGGGCAATACGGTCACGGTCGTTCACCACATAGCTGACACCGCTGAACAGCGGTTTGGCAGCGAACTCGACCTTCAGGTCAGATACCGAAATCATTTGAGCTTCGTCCCGAGTTAAAAGAGTTTCTCAGGATATACGCCCTCATCAACCAGCTGACGGATCTTATCTACCACACCCTGACGGTCCTCTGCGTAAGTCACTCCGAACCACTTGGATGTGGTATCGAGTACCTCAACCGTAGCGGTGCCATCCGTAATAAGTTTGTTCACCATAAGAGGGATGAAATACTCGGACTTTGGGGTGTTGATGTTCTGCTGCAGCCACTCCTTGAAGTAATCCACAGAATATTTGAAATAGTCGGGAGTGAATCCCCAGACATTCATTGAGACAGGCGTATTGTCGCCAATGCCGACCCAGTCCTCGCCATCCTTATAGCATACCTGTCCCTCACGACGCAGAATCTCGGTGCGTTCCACAACTGTTGTCAGATGATTCCGGTCATCGACCTCACACACGCCACGCGATACCTTACCGTTCTCGCTCAGGGTATTGGCTACGCGGAAGCCCACCATTGAATATGTATTCTTCGCACCCTCCGGCAGTTCTGACAGGAACTTGCCCATAACGGCGAAACAGTCGCGACCGTAGAAGTCGTCGGCATTGATCACGCAGAAAGGCTCATTGATAACATCCTTGCCCATCAGCACGGCATGGTTCGTACCCCACGGCTTGGTGCGGTCTGCAGGACAGGCGAAACCCTCCGGCAGGTCATTGATTGACTGGAAGACGACCTCGGTAGGCACATGACCCTCGTACTTGCTCAGCACAAGACGGCGGAAATCATCCTCGAAATCCTTTCTGATTACAAACACTATCTTGCCGAAGCCCCCGCGAATAGCGTCAAACACGGAATAGTCCATGATTGTCTCGCCCGAAGGACCAAGTGTATCAAGCTGTTTCAAACCACCATAACGGCTGCCCATACCGGCCGCCAACACGAATAAAGTCGGTTTCATATTATCCTAGTTTCGATTGTTACTCTTCGAAATAATGCGCGAAATTACTCAAAAAAGCCGACAAGTGGCAGCAACGTCACATTAATCACAGCATCTTCGAGAAATAGACCGAACGGAGCGGCTTCCCAACCCTGCTGCCGGTCAGTTCCACATCGCCGCTCAGACGGATGTCACGGGAGGATGCGCCCACCTTTATGACAAAACGCCCCGGAGCGATGTTCCAGTGCCTGTCAGCATAGAATCCGAACTGTTCGGGGGCCATCACGAAACTGAGACGCCTGGTTTCGCCCGGCTTCAGGCTCACACGGCCGAATCCCTGAAGCTGGATGGGACGTATGTTCTGGTCATCAGATGTCGGTGACAGATATATCTGGACTATTTCATCGGCCTCCACGCTGCCTGTATTCCTTACGTCGAAGGAGATATGCAGTTCGTCTGCATCGGTAGCCACAGATTCGTCAACAGCCAGATTCGAGTACTCGAATGTAGTATAACTCAGACCATAGCCAAAAGGCCATTCGATGCGCGGGTCATCCTCCGCCGAATAATTGTAGCAGATCGGTTCGTGCACCTCCACGTTGGGATAGCTCACGCTGAGTTTGCCGGATGGAGAGACATTGCCATAGAGTATGTCGGCCACAGCGTTGCCTCCCTCTTCGCCCGGATACCACGCCTGAATCACCGCTGCGCAGCGGTCCGCTATGCGGGAAATGACCTGTGCGCGGCCACCGAACACCACGAGAATGACAGGCTTGCCGGTCGCAATCAGCTCCTCCACATACTCCTCCTGACGTCCCGGCAGATACAGGGTCGGGCGCTCGCGGTTCTCACCGCAGAGCAGCACGTTCTCGCCCATTGCCGCTATTATGACATCGCTCTCACGCGCCATAGCCAAAGCCTCCTTCGGGTCCGCCTTCTCCGGATGCTGCACCCTCCGGTCCAGAATCCTGCGCAGCCACTCGGCACGCTGGTCTCCCTCCTCCTCTATCCAGGTCTCTGTGATTTCCGTCCAGTCGCAGCCCCGGCTGTAGGTCAGGCTGAAGCCCTCAGGCATACGGTTCTCCAGACCTTCCTTCATCCCGACAATCTTTGGATGCAGGTCATCCACATCGCCCACCTGCCAGAAGTATCTCATCGACTGGAAGCTGTAGTCACCCATCATGGCCCACATGGAATTGGCATCAGGCCCTGTCAGGAATATCCTGCGAGGCTCCTTCAGCGGCAGTATTCCGTCATTCTTCAGCAGCACTACAGACTGGGTGGCCAGCGTGTATGCCGTCTGGCGTTCCTCCGGTGAATCAAATTCGATATGTCCGGACTCGTACAATATGGGATTTTCATCCAGCAGTCCTACCTCTGCCTTATATCTGAGCACGTTCTTTACAGCCCTTTCGAAAGTTTCCTCCGACACAAGTCCCTCATTCATAGCCTTCTGCAGAAAAGCATAGCTCTCACCACGCGGGAAATCCACGTCATTGCCCGCATTGATGGCGGCCGCTCCGCGATGCATGGCATCACTATATCCCGCTACCTGGTCAATGGACCCGTAGTCGCTCACCATCATGCCGTCAAATCCCAAATAGTCGCGCAGAATGCCCTGAATGACCTCCGGATTCGCCACACAGTTCGTGCCGTGGAATGAATGATACCCGGTCATCACGACCTTGCTTCCACCCAGTCGGATCATCGTCTCATGAGGCAGAAGAATCTCCTCCATCAGTTCCTTCTCATCGGCATCTCCGCCACCTCCGTAGCCCAGGAAATGCTTGCTGCAGGTACCCACGCCCTCGCGCAGTCCGTCCTGCTGCAGTCCCTGCACGAATGCCATTCCGAAAGCCGCCGACAGATAGCCGTCCTCGCCATAGGACTCCTCCAGACGGTTGAACGATGGAGTGCGTACCACATCGACCATCGGTGAGAGCGACAGCATACCGCCTATCCTGCGGAGCGAACGTCCAGTCTGGAACGCCTTGACCTGAGCCAGTTCCGGATTGAACGAACAGGCCAGACCTATCTGCTGCGGATAAGCCGTGGCATCGCGCGTGCAGGCTCCTGTCAGCACCTCCTCGTGGAACAGTGCCGGAATACCGTTCGGCGTATTGTGCATGAGCCAGTCCTGCATCACTGCCACACGGTCACGCACATCGTCAGGCGCCACATACATCTGGCTGGCATACTGCGAGAAATGCCCTATTCCATCCGGCATTTCCCTCCTGCATTTCGCCGTATCCAGCGAACCGTCCTCAAGAAAATAGTCATTCAGGTAAGTACTTCTCAACTGAGCGATACGCTCGCCCGGAGTCATTCTGGCATACAGTTCATCCACCTGCCGGCTGATTGAATCACTCTCATTTGCACACCCTGTAATCATAATGGAAAAGACTAATGTTAGAATCGGATACTTCCTCATAAACTTTCGTTTGATAAACTTTCGTAAAGATAGTGTTTTTCCACAGGCCACGCGACAGGACTGCAACAAAAAAACAGCCCCGATGAACTACCGGGGCTTTCTTGTGTTGCGGAGGGAGGACTCGAACCTCCGACCTTTAGGTTATGAGCCTAACGAGCTACCACTGCTCCACTCCGCGATGTTTGATGCCGCAAAGGTAAGGCCTTATTTCCAAAAGGCAAATCTTTTCACTCTTTTTAACCGCCTTTTGGCTCATTTTTCATACTTTTGTGCAAAATATCATCAACATAATGTCCAGCGAAAAGACCAGACTCCAGCTGATTGCCGCAGCAAAACGTGTATTCATCCGCGAAGGATACGAAAACACGACCATGAGCGACATTGCCAACGAATCAGGAAACGGACGCAGGACATTGTACATGTATTTCGACAGCAAAGTGGAGATATATCAGGCTGTCATCAATCTGGAACTTCAAAAAATCATTGACGCGCTCAATGAAATCTCAGCGAAGGACATACCGCCTCAGCAGAAGATAGTTGAGGTCATCTACGGACGAATGACAATTCTGAAGGAGGCTGTATATCGCAACGGAACACTCCGATCAGGATTCTTCCGTGACATCTGGAGCGTGCAGCACTTCCGGAAGGACTTCGACAGCAAGGAGAAGAAGATTCTGATGAACATCATCCTGGAAGGCAAGACGTGCGGTGTCTTCAACGTACAGCATGTCAACCTCATGGCCACTTACATCCAGTATTGTCTGAAGGGCTTTGAAGTCCCTTTCATCCGCGGTCAGGTCAGGCTGGGGCACTCAGGGGATGAGGTCCGCGAGGAAATACAGAAGATGATATACGGAGCATTGGGATATAACGAAAAACCGGAATAATATGGGATTACTTACAGGCAGGACAGTCCTTGTGACTGGCGCGACGAGAGGAATAGGCTATGCAATGGCCAGATGTTTCATTGAAGAAGGTGCGGAAGTGCCGTTCATCTACAGGACGAGCGTTGACCGGGCCAGAGAGATTGAAGAGGAATTTCAGGCCAAAGGGGCCAAGGTCAAAGGATACAGACTGGACATAGCCAGTTTCGAAGAGGTAAGCAGGACCATCAGTCAGATTGTTGCAGATTTCGGAAAGATTGACGTGCTGGTCAACAATGCCGGCATCACCCGCGACGGACTCTCATTCCGTCTGAGCGAAGAGGCTTGGGATGAAGTCATTGACACTAATCTGAAATCGGCATTCAACTGCATACACGCCTGTGTACCGACCATGCTCAGACAGCGCAGCGGCTGCATTCTGTCCGTCACCTCAATTGTCGGAATGCATGGAAATGCAGGGCAGGCCAGTTATGCGGCTTCCAAATCAGGACTGGTCGGACTCACCAAATCCGTTGCGAAGGAACTGGCCTCACGCGGCATACGTGCCAATCTGATTGCGCCGGGCTTCATCAGAACGGAAATGACCGAAAAGGTTGGAGAGGACCTCATGAACCAATGGATCAAGGATATTCCAATGCAGCGTGCAGGCACCCCGGAGGAAGTTGCAAAGGCTGCACTCTTCCTGATTTCCGACAATGCATCGTACATCACCGGACAGGTATTGGCCATCGACGGTGGAAAGAGCATGTAAATGGAAGTACTGTACGAAGACAATCACATCATAATTGTCTCCAAGAACTCATCCGAGATTGTTCAGGGGGACAAGACAGGCGACAGACCTCTGTCAGAGGCCGTTGGAGCCTGGATAAAGGAGAAATACTGCAAGCCAGGCAATGTTTTCGTAGGAGTGGCGCATCGTCTGGACCGGCCTGTCAGCGGAACAGTGGTCTTCGCCAGAACCAGCAAGGCTCTTGCACGTCTGAATGATATGTTCCGCGACGGCATGGTTGACAAACGGTATCTGGCAATAGTCAGGAACCGGCCAGAAAAGCCCGAAGGCATCCTCACGAACTGGCTGGTCCGCAATGAGAAGCAGAACCGGTCCTACGCATACGACACGGAGAAGCCCGGTAGCAAAAAGGCCGTACTGAAATACCGGCTGATAGGAAGTTCAGTCAACTACCACCTGATAGAGGTGGAACTGATGACAGGCCGCCACCATCAGATCAGATGTCAGCTCGCGAAGATGGGATGCCCCATCAAAGGTGACCTGAAATACGGAGCGGAGCGTTCCAATCCGGACGGCAGCATCAGCCTCCACGCCTATCGTGTCAGCTTTGAGCATCCTGTATCACACAAAAGCATCACCGTGTACGCCCCCGTACCCGATGATGCCTTATGGAACAGTTTCAGGGATATTATTCTGCAGGAGTTTCCTGATTCCCTTCAGGACAATCAATCAGAACAGCCCTGATAATCTTCACATCAGGAACCGGACGGCTGTTCTTGTCCACATGTGACATCGAAATCGAATCGATCACATTCATGCCTTCAATGACCTCGCCGAAGACTGTATAGTATCCGTCCAGAGTTGGAGCACCGCCAATTGTGGTGTACTCACGGATCTGTTCCTTGGAGAAATGGAACACCGGACGTTCATTCATTACAGCCTCAGCCTGCTTTGTCAGTTTGTCTCTCAGGACGCTGCTCTTGTTCTTGTAACCCTTCTCCTTGTATTCCAGGAATTCCTTTGCATAAGGCTGGGCAAGTGAATCACGCAGAACGCTGAACCATTTCTTCTGGATTTTCTTCTCCATGCCCTCGAGACTGGAGGCATTGACCTTCGCTCCGGTAATGATATAGAACTGCTGGCTGGTGGAATAGTTCACCTGACGCAGACTGGCCTGTCCCACAGCTCCACGCTTATGATAGTACTTCCAGGGATTTATCTCGCTCGGAATAGTGTCATTGATTTCATCCACACCGAGAGCCACTCCAGGCTTGGCATTCTTTGATTTCGGATCGCCCGCCTGAATCTTGTACTTCCGCTCTATACCGAAGAAGAGCTGACCGTCGTAAACGCCCTTGCGGACCTGGCGCACCATATTGTGACGGTGCAGAGGAGTCCCGCGATACAGTTTGATCACGAAATCTCCCATCGTAGTCTCAAACCTTACATACTGGTCGCAGTCAGCGATAATCGTATCGGCATCCTCCACTTCCGTCTCAGGACTGCCGCCCCTGCCGTTGCAGGATGGCAGGAGCGCCATGACTGCCATAAGCGCGGCAAGAAATAACAGATTCTTTCTCATATCATCAATTTTATTACTTCATTGTCCAGTAATCCCACTTGAAGTCACACTGTCCTCTGAATACGAAATAGAGGTCATGCACACCTTCTGCACCCTTCAGCGCACATTTGAAATCTTTGTACGACTTGCATGGCTTTATATTCAGAATGCCGGCCACCGGTCCGTCAGCAGCATCCAGACGAATCTCAATCACTCCTTCGGATTCAGCCTGGACAGCAGCCGTAAGTTTCTTGGCTCCACGTCCGAAATCCACACCCTTCAGCAGAATCAGTTCCCCCTCATCGATATTCGAAACGACCAGACCGCGGTCACCGTCCTTCACATTCTTCAGTCCGTAGCCCCAGGCCATTGTCTCAGCCTCCACCTTGCGATAGGGGTTGAACGGCTCCACCTGACCAAGAACAGCGTCCTGGAAATACGGAACTTCCTGAATGGTACCGTCCGGATTGTACGTCATCTCCGCCGCAGAAACGCTTCTGCGCTCATGATGTTTGAATGTGTCCAGATGCATGATGTCGTAATTGAGACCGAACACATACGACTTGCCCTTGTAGTCAATGATGCCCGGATGATTGCCACGGGTGCGCGAGGTGTGATTCATGATATGTCCCTTATGCTCCCACGGACCTTCCGGAGAATCGCTCATGGCATAGCCGATACCCTCAGGACAGCATGTTGAAGCAAATGCCAGATACCAGTGTCCGTCACGCTTGTACAGCCACGGTCCCTCCTGATAATCCGGAATCTTGTAATCCAGCTTGTGAATCTCACCGCTGTAGGAAATCATATCCTCGTTGAGCTTCACCCAGTACACGTTGGGATTGCCCCAGTACATATAGGCCTGACCGTCATCATCTATCCAGACAGTAGGATCAATGTCCTCCCAATGTTCCTGCTGCCATACCAGCGGATGGTTTATCGGGTCAACGAAAGGTCCTTCCGGCCTGTCCGCCACAAGTACTCCGATGCCATGACCGTGCAGCGGGCAGTACATGTAGAACTTGCCATTGCGCGGGACCACCTGCAGAGCCCATCCTCCGTTATCGCGGCTGCGCCAGGCAAAGTCCTTGGTTGACGCTACTGCACCATGATCGGTCCAGTTGACCATATCGGTCGATGAATACAGCAGCCAGTCATACATCTCGAAGCCATCAGCTCCGTCCTCGTCATGAGTAGTGTAGAGATATACCTTTCCGTCATAAACCATAGGGGCCGGATCTGCCGTATATTTGGTCTGCACGAGAGGCATGTTGACATGATCATTGAACTTCCACCAGTCCAGATCGAAGAAGTCGCCCTCTCCGCCACGGAAGACGATATAGACATCGTGAATGCCTGTCAGAGAGGTGTTGACACGCGCATACTGGACTGCGCCATCACCGGTGATATTGATGGTGCAGATCGGAGAGCCCTCCATCCTGTCAGCATAGAACTCTATCGCAGCCTTCTGCTTGAATGCAGCGACCTCCACAGTAGCCAGAATCGGTGACTTTGTGCCGAAATCGACCTCACGTACCTTCAGCCAATCGCCATTATTGATAGATGTGACATAGTGACGTGTACCCGGTCTGCTGTCATTCTTCAGTCCGGACGCATCCGCCATCGTTTCAGCCTCCACGCGTTCATACGGATTGACCGTTCCAAGCGGCTTCACACCCTCCTTTGTAAACGGGATGAAAGGTATCGAACCATCGGCATTGTACTGGAACTCCTCAACACAGGTGGCACGGCGGAATCCGCCTCCACCGGGAAGCATTCCGTTGTGGTAGAACATGTAGTTGTGTCCCTTGTAGGTTACCTCTCCGCCATGAATGGTGAAGCTGTTCTGCGCCTCGTCCATTATCCTGCCGCGATATGTCCATGGACCGTCAATCGTCGGTGCCGTCGAATATGCCATGTGTTCGGGAACGCCACCTGCAGGATATGTCATGAAGTACGTGCCGTTCTTTTTGGTGAGCCACGGTCCCTCCTCATATCCGACCATCATCTCCTCTTTGCCGCCCTTGGCCCAGTTGGCCTTCATCGACTCAGGTCCGAAGCATGCAGGATCATGGAATCCGGGCACCTCCTTCCAGCCGTCTTTGAACGATATCATGTCATCATTCAGTTCGCCATACCAGCAGCCCTTGTTACCCCACAGAAGGTATGCCCTGCCATTATCATCAATGAATACAGTCGGGTCAATGAAGCTGAATCCCTCAGCAAGCGGAGCGCCTATCGCGTCCTTCCACGGTCCCTGCGGATTGTCAGCAACTGCCACGGCAAGCGCATCACCACCCTTCGCGGTATTGCAGCACACATACCAGTACCATTTGCCGCCACGCTCCACCGCCTGCGAAGCCCATGCGCGGTCACCCTGCTTCGCCCACTTGAACGTCGCCGTTGACACCTGTGTGCCCAGATACGTCCAGTTCACCATATCGGTGGTACAGTAGAGAAGCCAGTCCTTCATCTTGAAATACTGCGCATCATCCTCATCGTGGTCGACGAACAGATAGAGCGTGTCACCATGCACGTATGGTGCCGGATCAGGCGTATACATGGTGTGGATAACCGGATTCTGTGCCTTTATGCCCAATGCGGCCGCACAGAGAAGAGTTGCAGAAATGGTTAGCAGACGTTTCATATTCTTTTCTTTTATAGTTAATTATCATTGATTCGGAAGCAGCTTCAGGAGTGAACTTATTGCATTCCACCTTTTCTCACTTATATACCTCAAAAAGAACTCCACCACGCCAATAGCATGATTGTCATCGGCAATCTCGAGTTCAATCAGCGGACAGCCCCATTTTTCAGAAGCTCTGACAGCCCCCTCGTATGGAACCATATCGTCATTCCTCTCGTGATACAGAGTGATTATTTCCGGATGAGCCGGAGTACCGGAATTAATGACGGAATTACGGTCAACGGCCGCAAGAAAGGATATGAGTTCTTCATTCCATTCACTTTCGTCCCTGAAGAAATCCGGATGCAGTACCTTTGTGACATCGTTGCCCAACAGTTCATGCCATGTGCTGAGCATCGTTGACGGGAAGAGGTCCGCCTTCGCCTTTCCCTGTCCGTCAGGAAGGAACACTTCCGGAGCCAGAAGTTTGTGCAGGTCAAATTCCAACTGTTCGCCGTACATGATACCTCTTATCATATATGGTATGAATCCTGTCATGACATACTCTCTGCCGTCCAGATTTCTGAACATATCCATAAAGGCATTGAGATCGTAAGGTCCGCTTCCTGCCCGGACATCGGCAATGCGGTCAGTATAGCCCCGATTCTGCAGTTCATACAAAGTGGCAATTGTCGCCTGGGCACCCTGCGAATAACCGCAGAGAACAATCGGCGTACTTCCGGCCTGCTTCATGCCCTTCTGGAATTTGAGATAGCTTTCGGCAGCCTTCAGCATATCGGCACATCCGGAGCCCGTACAACCGGCATGCATGTACGCGGTCTGTAGGTCCGGAGTCTGACTTGAGCCATATCCGAGATAGTCTGACAATATCACTATATCCTCCGAATCCTCCTTGAACACCATAGATAATTCGAGATAGAACTTACGGGATGACGGTGCATAGTCAATGTCATTGGTGACGGGCTGTACGCTGACGAGACGGTCATACTGTCCTGTCCTCTCCACATCGGCGGAATAAACTATCGTTCCGGATGCCGTCACAAGCCGGCCATCGGGTGCTTCTGTCAGATACTCAATTTTTGTAACCACCACATCCTTCTTCACTGTCGGCTTGAGTATCAGCGTCCGGACCGTCTCTACAATGTCGGGATCAATGCGCATGCCTATCCCGTCGCAAAGTTCATCTATCACTTCATCACCGGTCAGGAAATAACTCTCTATCACATCGACGAAACAGCCTGCCTTGCCCCTCTCCTGTTCTTCCGGTATCGGATCGTCCTTCTCGCAGCCCACTACACCAATGAACAGCATCACAAGCAGAAGGAAGTATCCGAATTCACATCTTTTCATATTGCATAAACAATTGTTCGGATTGTAAAAATACAATAAAAACTATTTTTCATACATTTGCACAGTCAATTTATTCAACTATTCATTAAAACTTCAGACAATGGGAAGAAATCGAATTGCAAGTATCGCTCTGGCCAGTCTCGTAGCAGGCAACCTTATGGCAGGCGGTCTTTTTACGCAGAACAACCAGAACCCGATCTTCTTCAGGCAACCGGCCCAGCATGCCGTAATCGGCGTTCAGGGAGCTTATTACGATCCGGCCGGACTTGTCTTCATGAACGACGGATGGCATTTCGGACTCGGTGACATGATGGCCATACAGACCAGGGAAGTAACATCCGACTATGCACCTTTTGCAATGAATGTGAACAATGCCGGCTCAGGCACACGCAAGTTCAAGGGTCACACATTTGCACCTGTCATCCCTTCATTGGATGTCGTCTATACCCATAACAAGTGGGCGGCTTCCATGCATTTCGGAGTTATGACCGGAGGCGGCAACTGCACATTTGACGACGGACTCGGTTCCTTCGAAGCTCCGATAGCTCTGCTGCCGGCAGCAGTCAACGCTCTGACACCTGTATTCTCAGGTTATGACGCAGACATCCATTTCACCGGCAAGTCATTCGGTGTCGGCGGCCAGTTCAATTTTGCATACAAGATCTTCGACAACGGCAACAGCAAGCTGTCTCTGGCAGGCGGTATCCGTGTCAACTACCTCAGGAACTCATATGTGGGAGGTATTTTCGACTATCGTCTGAACACAGCTATGGGAATGATACCGGCAGAGAACGCTCTGAAAGGTGTCATGGGTCAGTTCGGTCTTCCGGACGCTCAAGTCAATGCCATCGCCAACGCGCTCGGAGCCGACAAGGAGGTTGACTGCGTACAGACAGGATGGGCATTCAATCCCATTGTCGGAGTACACTACTCAGTCGGAGCATGGGACTTCTCGGCAAAGTACGAATTCATCACCAGCATGGAGCTGAAGAGCAACACCGACATCAACACCACAGGACTCTCCCAGTTCAATGACGATGCCAAAGTTCAGGCCGACGCACCGGCATTGGTGACAGCAGGTTTCAACGTATCCATCCTGCCGCAGCTCCGCGCAGGTGCAGGCATGAACCTCTACCTTGACAAATCCGCCGATTACGGCAACGACAGGGAGGACAAGCTCGGACGTAACACATTCGAATTCGTGGCAGGCGTTGAATACGACCTGAACAGCAAGTGGACCGTCAGCCTCGGTACCCAGGTGACAACCTTCGACTTCGGTGACAACAACGACTACCTTACAGACATGAGCTTCTCACTGCCTTCATGGTGTCTTGGCGGCGGTTTCAGATACCACTTCACAGACCGTCTCGCACTTGATGTTGCCGCATTCAACACATTCTACAGCAAGGCAAACAAGCACTACTCAGACTACGGCGGCGCAGGTGCCACATATCAGGCTGCCCTCGGAGCCATTCCGGGAGTTCCTGCAGAAGTTCTCTCACAGCTCAGCGTTCCGGGCAAGGACAAGTTCTTCCGTACATCACTCACATTCGGTGTAGGTATCGTCTGGGATCTCTGATATTCGTCAAACGCTCACTATTAACAACCTAATATTAACAAAATGACAAAATTCGCATTTCTTTTCAGTGCAGCTCTTCTGACAGCTGGTTTCTGTGCAGCACAGGACACTGAAATCAAGGAGGATTTCGTTCCTTCCTCAATGAACCAGCCGGGAC
>JAKSIW010000025.1 GCA_024398555.1 Bacteroidaceae bacterium
TCCATCATCAGTCTGGAGAACACATCCATCTGAGTCACATTCAGCTGACGTTCCTCCAGAATATAGGGATTCAAATACTGGGACTCAGCCTTAATGACATCATCCAATGTCTGACCGTTCATCCCCAGATGACGTGTCGCAAACTTTCTGAAATCATCCATAGTATCGATACAGATTCCTTGATTAATCCTCCTTCTTGGCAGTCTTCCTTGCAGACTTCCTCGCAGGTTTCTTCTCTTCCGTCTGGGTTTCAAACAGCTTGTTGAACTCGTCCATTGAAACCTTTTTCTTCTTGAGTTTGAACTGGGACTTGAGAGCTGCTGCCAGTTTTGTCTCAACAGCACGGTTCACAAGTCCGTCCACAGTCTCACGTTTCTTCAGCATTTCCTTTGCATAGTTGTCCAGAAGTTCTGAAGGAACCTCCATCATGCCGTACTGTGCGAACTGTGCGCGTGTTGCCTCGCGGGCCTGGTTCATCACATCCTCATCCTCAATCCTGATGCCATTGGCCTTTACCAGCTGCTCCTGGATGAGATGCCATGTCAGGTCCTCAAGAGTCTTGTCAAATGTCGCCTCGATGTCCTCGTCGCTCTTGCTGTTCTCCCGCATGATGCGCTTGAGCAGGTCTTCCGCGTACTCCAGCTTGCCGATACGGCCCGTGAGGTACTCGCGGACATCAATCAGGAAACGGTAGTCGCTGTCCGGGAGGAAACTCTTCTCAAGAGATTCCCTGACCCTGGCGCGGAAATCATCCTCATTCCTGACGGCATCCTTTCCGAAAACCTGGTCGAACAGTTCCTGATTGAGTTCGCCCTGCGTGTAGCGTGTAATCTCGGCTACAGTGAACATGAAATCGGACTTCAGTCCTTCAACCTCCTCCTTCGGACGGCTCAGCAGTGAAGAAAGCTGGACAGTGTTATCCTTGTATGCAGCGGCCGGGTTGAAGCGGACCTCGGATCCAAGCTTTGCACCCTCAAACAGTGCCTTGACATCATCATCTGCAAAGTATGAAGGCATCAGAGCGGTATCCTCAACGACGATTCCGCCTTCCTTGGCATTTCCATCGGAATCGAGCTCCACGAGTCTGCCCTTCATCATGTCATTTGTCTGATAGTCATCCACCTTGTCATACTTTCCGTTACGCTGACGATAGCTGCTGATCTGGTTTTCAACCATCTCATCCGATATCTGGATTTCGTAATATGGAACTGAATCGTCCTTGCTTACTGAAGCATCGAATTCAGGAGCAATGGCAATGTCAAAATAGAATGTCAGATTATCGTCGTCAATATTCTGACCCTTCTCCTTCTCATCATTCGGCAGAGGCTCGCCAAGCATATTGATATTGTTATCCTTGATGTAACCCATCACCTTATCCTGCAGGACCTTGTTGATTTCCTCAGCCTTGATGGCCTTGCCGTACATCCTCTGAATCATCCCCATCGGCACCATACCCGGACGGAAGCCCGGCATTGAAGCCTTCTTTCTGTATTCCTTAAGTGATTTCTCCAGACTCTCCTGATAGTCAGCCTTCTCCAGACTGATGGTAAGCAGGCCCTGAACCTTGCTTACATTCTCAAATGAAACATTCATCTCAAATATCCGTTTTGTTGTTATAATTATCGTTTATGACTGGCCTGAAAAGCCTACGCCCTATTAAGGCGCGAATTTAACCCAATATTCATAATCCACAAAATTTGACTTCATAATTAATAATTATTAAAATAATAGCAAGTATATATTGTCATCTTTGCACTATCTTTGCCATACGTATACGAGCTGATATGGAAGAAGCAGTCACATCAACCCAGGAGCAGATGGTTCTCCACACGGAGAATCTTGTGAAGCGTTATGGCAAACGCACTGTCGTGAACCACGTTTCCATCAATGTAAAGCAGGGCGAAATCGTCGGACTGCTCGGTCCCAACGGTGCAGGAAAGACAACGTCCTTTTACATGACCACGGGCCTCATCACGCCCAACGAAGGCCGTATTTTCCTCAACGACGAGGACATAACGGAGGACCCTGTCTATATGCGTGCCCGCAAGGGAATCGGATATCTTGCACAGGAAGCCAGCGTATTCCGCAAGATGACCGTGGAGGACAACATCGCGTCAGTTCTGGAGCTTACCGGCAAGCCGCTTGATTATCAGCGGGAAAAGCTGGAGAGCCTCATTGATGAGTTCAGCCTTCAGAAAGTACGTCACAATCTGGGAGACCGTCTCTCCGGCGGTGAGCGCAGGCGTACTGAAATCGCCCGGTGTCTGGCCATAGAGCCGAAGTTCATCATGCTGGATGAACCGTTCGCCGGCGTGGACCCGATTGCAGTAGAGGATATTCAGCAGATTGTCTGGAAGCTCAAGTACCGCAACATCGGTATCCTGATTACAGACCACAACGTACACGAGACACTCGGCATTACCGATCGGGCATATCTGCTGTTTGAAGGACGCATTCTGGTCCAGGGGACACCCGAAGAACTGGCATCCAACCCGACAGTCAAAGCCAAATATCTGGGTCAGAGCTTTATTCTCCGCAAAAAGAGATTTCAGGAATAGAGGATTCCTTCTGTCGGAATTATTTCTGACGGATAAAAATGTTGATCGGAGTACCGCAGAAGTTCCATTTCTCGCGAATCTTGTTCTCCAGGAAACGCTTGTACTGTTCCTTCACATACTGGGGCAGATTGGCGAAAAAGATGAACGAAGGAATAGTCGGTCCCTGCAGCTGCATGCAGTACTTGATCTTGATATACTTGCCTTTGGTCGATGGTGGCGGAAAAGCCTCAATAAGCGGCAGCATCTCGGCATTGAGTTTGCCTGTCGATACCCTGTACTGCCTGTGCTGATACACATCCTTTGCCATTTCCAGCACCTTCATGATACGCTGCTTGTTTATGGCCGATGTAAATACGATTGGGAAATCGGTGAATGGAGCCAGTCGTGACCGTATCGCATTCTCGTAATTCTTCATGACAGCAGCAGACCTGTCCTCAATGAGGTCCCACTTGTTCACCACAACAACCAGTCCTTTCTGGTTCTTCACAACGAGAGACACGATATTCATATCCTGACTCTCTATACCGCGGGTGGCATCCAGCATGAGAATGCAGACATCCGCACTCTCGATGGCTCTGATTGAACGCATGACGGAATAGAACTCAAGATCCTCCTCCACCTTGCTCTTTTTGCGGATGCCGGCCGTATCAACCAGATAGAAATCGAAGCCGAACTTGTCGTACCGGGTGTATATGGAATCTCGGGTCGTTCCGGCAATATCCGTCACAATATGGCGGTCCTCACCGATAAACGCATTGATAATGGAGCTCTTACCGACATTCGGACGGCCGATTACAGCGAAGCGCGGGATATTCTCATCTGTCTCCTCCTCCGGTTTGTCCTCAAGTTTGGAGATAACCAGATCAAGCAGTTCGCCGGAACCGCTTCCGTTTGCTGCCGACAAACAGACCGGATCTCCCAGACCCAGACTGTAAAACTCGGCAGCGGCATACTGCAGGTCGAACGAATCCATCTTGTTAGCCACCAGTATGACAGGAGTCTTGGCACGACGCAGGATCTTGCCTACCGCGGCATCCAGATCAGTCATTCCGTTGCGGATATCCACAAGAAAAAGGACCAGATCCGCCTCCTCTATGGCAACATCCACCTGTTTGCGGATTTCCTCCTCAAACACGTCGTCTGAATTCACCACCCATCCGCCGGTGTCAACCACAGAAAACTGTCTGCCGTTCCATTCGCATTTGCCGTACTGACGGTCACGGGTAGTACCCGCCTCATCATCGACAATTGCCTGCCTGGTCTGAGTCAGACGGTTGAACAATGTGGATTTTCCAACGTTCGGACGCCCTACAATAGCTACAAGATTTCCCATATCGAAATAGTTTTATTGTGGATTATAGCCGAAATTCATCAGTTCCCTATCCGAACTGCGCCAGTCCTTGTCCACCTTGACGAAAATCTCCAAAAATATTTTCTTGCCAAAGAATTTCTCCAGATCGCCTCTGGCAGCAATGGCCACACGCTTCATTGCAGAGCCCTCATGTCCTATCAGAATAGCCTTCTGCGACTCACGCTCCACATAAACGACAGCATTGATCAGAATTCTGCTTCTGTTCTCCTTGAACTGCTCGACGACCACCTCGACAGAATACGGAATCTCCTTCTCATAGTTCAGAAGAATCTTCTCGCGTATTATTTCAGAGACGAAGAAACGCGCAGGTTTGTCCGTCAGCTGATCCTTGTCGAAATACGGTGGAGACGGCGGTATCAGTTCATTGACACGCTTCATCACATAGTCAACACCGAATCCCGTCCTGGCACATATCGGAATGATTTCCGCTTTCGGGAGCACTTCGTGCCACGAAACGACCATTTCCTCCAGCGACTTCTGGTCAGACAGATCTATCTTGTTGACCAGCACCAGTACCGGGACGTCAAGACGGGCCACCTTATTGAGAAAGTCAGCATTCTTGTCAGTTTTCTCAATGACATCCGTCATATACAGCAGGACATCCGCATCGACCAGCGCAGACTCGGAGAACGCCAGCATGGACTCCTGCAACTTGTAGTTCGGTTTCAGCACACCCGGAGTATCGGAGAACACTATCTGCGACTCCTCCGTGTTGACGATACCCATGATACGGTGACGGGTAGTCTGCGCCTTGAACGTGGCGATTGAGATATGCTCACCCACCAGAAGGTTCATCAGTGTGGACTTTCCCACATTCGGATTACCTACGATATTGACAAATCCAGCTTTGTGCATGCCTTGGAAAAATACAAAAAAAACGCATCGCGAGCGGTGCGTTTCCTTCAATACATTCTGAATTACTCTGCAGCAGTTTCCTTTACAACGGCAAGCTTGCCTCTGTAATAACCACACTCACCGCAAACGGTGTGATACACGTGCCATGCTCCGCAGTTCGGGCAGATAGCCAGTGTCGGGGCTGTTGCATGATCATGGGATCTTCTTTTAGCAGTTCTAGTCTTGGACTGCCTTCTTTTAGGATGTGCCATTTTCTAGTTTTTTTAATTGTTTATATTTAATCTTCAATATTCAAATTCTCCAAATCCGCCCATCGTGGATCGACAGGAGCATCCTCGCCGTCCTCATCCGGAGCCGAATGCCTGCTCAGCTGCTCGGTCATCTCCTTGTTGCACTTGCCCGGGGCATGCACATGCTTGATGGGAACCGCCAGGGATATGAACTCGTATATGTACCACGCGACATTGACCGTACCGTCCTGCTCGGGAACGACAACCACATCTCCATCATCCGCAAAATCGGCTCCGAGACGTACCTTCAGTTCACCGGTCGTGTCTATCTCCTGATCCATGTCATCCAGACATCTGTCACAGGGAACGACAACAGAACCGTTCAGGGTGAAAGACAGATTGAACTGTCCTGAAGCCTTCGTCACGGTCAGTTGTACGCTGACGCGTCCGCGGCGGATATCCTCCACATCCAAAGCTGCGAAGAAATCGCTGTCAACAAGCCATTCGTAAGAGGCTTCAGCCCCCTCCTGGCCCTTCAAATCGACCTTATATGCGCCCAAACGTCCCATTGAACCGAATTTTCGGGTCGCAAAGATAAGAATATTATTTTAATGGCAGAATGTTTTCGACAAGAATTTATTTCCGCAATTCTACGCGGAACACCGTTCCCTTGCCGACTTCAGACTTCTTCACGAAGATATGTCCCTTGTGATACTCCTCGACAATACGCTTCGCCAGTGACAGCCCCAGTCCCCAACCTCGCTTCTTCGTTGTATATCCCGGCTGGAACACCGTTTTGAAAACATTCTTCGGCAGGCCCTTTCCAGTATCAGCCACCTCAATGTAGGCATTTTCAGCGTCCTCAAAAAGATCTATCGTAAGCGTTCCGCTACCGTCCATAGCATCCACCGCATTCTTGCACAGATTCTCAATTACCCATTCAAAAAGCGGTGCATTCAGCCTCGCCGTCACGGGAGTCTGGGGAAAGTTCCTCACGAAGCTGACAGACGCAGGCGAACGGTGTTCTATGTATGCCAATGCCGTCTCCAGTACTGTATTGACATTCCATTCGACCGGTTCAGGCATGGAGCCTATCTTCGAGAAGCGTTCGGCAATTGTCTCCAGACGGTGTACGTCCTTGCTCATTTCCACAATCAGCTCATCACCGTCATACTTATCCTTCAGCAGCTGCGTCCATGCCATAAGCGAGGATATCGGAGTCCCCAACTGATGGGCAGTTTCCTTGGAAAGGCCCACCCACACACGGTTCTGTTCTGTTTTCTTAAAACTGAGGAGTGCAAAAATGGCAATCAGTACGAATATCACGACCACTCCCAGCTGGATATACGGATACACCGTAAGACGGCTTATCATCAGAGAATCATCGTAGCAGACCTCCGTGTAGTCCGATTCGGAAGAACGGTCGTGATAGATTCTGATTGAATTGCCTTTGGCGCGCATTACTTCCGCCCGTCTCTGAAGGAAGGACGCAGTATCAGCCCTGTTGATATTCACATTCAGAAAATTCTCGACCTGTCCATCCTTGTCCAGAATGATGATGGGAATAGTCTTGTTGCCGGTAATGATGGACTGCACCAACGTGAGATCCGTATTCTCGTCAGCGTTGTCGATGGCATGGTATGCGCCGGCAAATATCTCCATCTTGGACATTTCCTCCATCTGGAGATCCCTGACAAGCGAATGCGAAACAAGCAGCGAGAACAATGCTATCGCAATAGCCACCAGAATGAGTACGGTTCTGATATTCTTGAAGTCTGTGATTCTGTTCATCTCCAATATTTACTGGGTGGTACAGATAAAACGGAAGAATCCGAATGTTATTGTATTCCGAACAGACGCCTGGCATTTGACACAGTCACCTCTGCCGCTTCATCTATCGTAACGCCCCATGCCAATGCCAGCTTCTCCACAGTTTTTATCATATATGAAGGTTCATTTCTGGAACCCCTGTACGGTACCGGGGGCAGGTACGGACAGTCTGTCTCCGTCACTATCCTGTCTCTTGGAATCACCGGCAGAGACTCCCCCAAATCTGTCTTCCTGTATGTGGAAACGCCACCGATGCCGAACATGAAGCCCTGATATTCCATAAGTCTCAAAGCCTCATCCCGGCCTCCGGAGAAGCAGTGGAAGACACCTCTCAGTGAGGTGTTCCGATATATATCCATTATAGAACACAGCTGTTCGAAAGCGGCCCGTGCATGGATAATCAGCGGCAGTCCATACTCAATAGCCCAGCCTATCTGCTCTTCGAAAACCTCCTGCTGACGTTTCAGGTCATCCTGTTCCCAATACAAATCCAGACCTGACTCACCCACAGCACAGAAAGCTCTGGCTCCGGATTCCGAACGGTCAGCGTCCAGAAGCCGTTTCATGGCAGCCAGTTCCTCTCTGTAATCATCCTTCAGTTCGGTCGGATGCAATCCCATGCATGCATGGCACATGCCAGGATACATTGCGGCTACGCGCAGCATGTCATTGACCGATTCGAGATTGATATTGGGCATGACAAACGTGTCAACGCCAACCTCCACGGCGCGTTTCACAACATCGTCAAGATCATTTCCGAACTCCTCGGTAAAAATATGGGAGTGAGTGTCAATCAGTCTTCTCACCTTTTCTATAATAGTAGACCACTCCGTAATCGCGGCAGGAATTCAGGCGTTCCTCACCGGTCTTGTCAGCAAAATACCTTTCGATGGAGTTCCACATCTCCAATATCATCGCATCAACCTGAGGACGCATGTCCGACACCCGTCTCAGACTCTCTTCAGTCATCTTCTTCAACTCATTGTGCTGCTGATACTGTTCGTTGAACAGGTCATAGTACACAGCCACCTTTGCCATGGTAGGGTTGTACACGGGTGATCCGCCACGTGCTGTACGTGCCCTCTCGCCCTTTATGACATTCTCGCACCATTTCAGTACCGCCACATCACTTGAGAGGTCCGGCACTTCGGACATATCCTCAGGCATTGAATAATATGTACGGTCGGAAGCCTTGAACTCGTTCCTCTTCACACACATATTGAAAACCATAATGAAGTGCGACACATACATTCTGGCTGTCATTAACCTGTTCTGATATACGGATGAGCGTGAGAACTCAAGCTGTTTCTCCAGATTGGCAAGATAATTGTCACAGGCTATACGGAACTGATAAAGAAGACGTTCCGCCTTGGTCATCATGTCCGGAGAAATCACCGGTGCATAGTAGATAGTGTCACGCATATGATTGACGGCAGTCTCTATCGCCCTGATGCGCGCCCTGTCTGTATTCGGAAGTCTTCTGTATGGCATAATCCGTGTCAGAGTTGTCTGTTTATCAATCCGCCGGCATATCCGATCAGATTTTCAAGACGTCCCCGCTCCACATCCATACCTTCCAGCTGATGCATGGCCTCAGAGTAGAGATCGTTTATCTTTCTGCGGCAGCAGTCACGTATGTCAAGCGAATCATAGACAGCGGTGACGGCTGCAATCTTAGCCTGCATGTCGGGACCGTCATATTCTGCCCACCTGTCCAGTTCCCTGTTCTGAGCGGCATCTGCCATTGAACGCGCCTTGATATAAAGATATGTCTTCTTGTTGCACAGTATGTCACCTCCGATTTTCTTTCCGAACACCTTCGGATCTCCATATACATCCAGCAGATCATCCTGCAGCTGGAACGCAAGCCCCATCTTTTCTCCGAATGCATAGAGCGCATCCGCATCACGGTCTGAAGCGCCTGCCACCACTGCACCGATCTTCAATGCCGCAGCGGGAAGAACAGAAGTCTTCAGCCGTATCATCTCCATGTATTCCTCCTCGCGCACATCATTACGCGATTCGAAGTCCATATCGAACTGCTGTCCCTCACTTACCTCTATGAAAGTACGGTCCGCAATGGACAGAACCTTATTCACACATCCTGCATCCACCCTCAGCAGATAACGGTAGGCAAGAAAGGCCATAGCGTCACCTGACAGAATTGCTGTATTGACATTCCACTTGACATGAACTGTAGGCTTTCCCCTGCGCATGTCAGCGTTATCCATTACATCATCGTGCAGTAGTGTGTAATTATGAAATATCTCCATGCCGCACGCTGCGTCCATGCATCGTTCCAGATCGTCACGGTAAATGTTATAGGCCATCAGCATGAGAAGCGGTCTCATTCTCTTGCCGCCCAGTGAAAGGGCGTAACGTGCCGGAGTATACAGTCCGGCAGGCTCAGTGGGAATATCCAGTCCGTTAAGATAACTCTGGAACAGATCAAGAATTCTGGAAGGAGTCTCCATAGTGATAAGTATTATAATGAAAAGGGGGCCGCAAAAGCCCCCTTCGCCATATCAGCAATAAATCAATTCAACTTGAAATTAACCGGAACGGTGTACTTTACACGGACAGGTTTGCCACGCTGCTCTCCCGGTGACCACTTAGGCATGGCGGCGATGACGCGGAGTGCCTCCTTGTCCAGATACGGATTGACGCTCTTCACGACCTCCGGCTCGACGATGGAGCCATCCTTGTTCACGATGAACTGGATAAGTACACGACCCTGGATATTGTTCTCACGGCACACTGCAGGATACTTGATGTTCTTCTGCAGATATGACATAAGTGCGGACATACCGCCCGGGAACTCAGGCATCTTCTCTACAACCATGAACGGAGCTTCCTCCTGAGGCTCTTCCTGAACTACGACATCAGCAATCTCCTTGATTTCGATATACTCAGTCTGGTCTTCATTCGAAGCGATTGTTGACTCCTCAATTTCAGCATCATCATCAACAATCTCAATAATCTCCGTAATGGTGACTGACTGTGGTGGAGGCGGAACGGTCTTCTTTTCCGGAAGCGTGATAGGAACCATTTCCTCATCGATACTGATCTCTGCGGCGATAATTCCGCTGAGGTCAATCTTCTTGTCCCTCTGGGTCCACTCTAGCGCCACGTAGAACAGCGCGAGGACCATCACGAAACCCATTAATAAAGCGGTTGACTTGCCTCTTTCAAGATCCGCCTGCTCAGATTTCTTAATTTCCATAATTCTATATTTGTACTTTTTTATTTTTCACGTTGTCTTGCAAAATTAATGCTTTTTTCATTGAACGCGTCAAATTCGACTTTTTTTTCTTAAAAAAACCTCGACTTGGGATTTTCGGTGTATCTTCGCGTCATAAGAACAACACTTGACACAAAGTGAGATTGAAGTTCCTGACATTCACCTGCGCACTATGCTGGATGATTCCGGCAGTCTCACAGACACAGTCATCCGCATTCGGATTTCTGGAACTGCCGCGTTCGGCACATGAAGCCGCACTTGGCGGGCGCAGTGTCTCCGTGCTTGAATCCGACCCTTCGCTGATCCATTCCAACCCGGCAGTCATTACCGAAATGACAGGCCGCACGATAGGGTTGAATGCGATGACATGGCTGGCGGGAACGACTATCGCCGGGGCACAGTTCTGCGATCTGATAGGAGAGCGGTCTGACTATGCCCTGTCCGCCAGATACGTCTCGTACGGCGTATCCGACGAGACCGACCCCTCCGGCAATGAATGCGGGACCTTCAGCGCACGCGACATAGCCCTGGCCGGAACCTACGGATATCGTCTCAGCGATTGCTGGAGCGGCGGAGTCGCCTTCAGGATGATGTACTCCAAGTACAGCTACTATAACTCGTTCGCAATTGCAGCCGACCTGGGTCTGACGTATCATTCACCGGCGGACTATTTCACTGCCGGCATCTCATTCACAAACATCGGAAGGCAGACCAGGCCGTTCGAAGACATTCGTGAGGATGTCCCTTTCAACATTACCGCCGGAATGTCCCTCCGTCTGGCTCATGCCCCGGTCCGGATTACGCTGACTCTCGATCATCTGAACAAATGGGATTCCGAAGATTTCTTCGATCCGGAAGGTGAACTCAGTAACGGCGATATCCTGATGCGTCACATGATGTTCGGAGCTGACATACTCTTCACTGACCAATTCTATGCGACTCTCGGATACAATGTCCGCAACCGCGCCGAACTGGTATCCGGAGACAAGAAAGGTCTGGCGGGATTCAACATAGGAGCAGGGATGAATCTGGAGCGTATCCAGTTCAGCCTTTCATTCGGCAAGTATCAGGTATCCACCTCATCACTCCTGCTCAACTTTGCAATAAACATCTGACGGAATATGAAAAAAATCATCGTTGCAATTGACGGTCATTCGTCATGCGGAAAAAGCACCATGGCCAAGAGTCTGGCACGACGCGTAGGCTACACGTATGTGGATACGGGAGCGATGTACCGTGCAGTAACTCTGTTTGCCATACGTAACGGTTTCTTCTCAGAAGACGGCACTATCGACAGTGCTTCACTTGCCGGAAAGATAAAAGATATAAGAATATCCTTCAAGACGGGCGCTGACGGTCTCCAGAAGACCCTTCTCAACGGCGAGACAGTAGAAGATGAAATACGCGGAATGGAAGTATCCGGCAAGGTCAGTCCCATATCCGCACTCGGTTTCGTCCGGGAAGCGATGGTGGAGCAGCAGCGCATTATGGGACGTGACAAGGGCGTAGTCATGGACGGCAGGGACATAGGAACAGTAGTCTATCCGGATGCTGAGCTCAAGATCTTCGTCACCGCAAGCGATGAAGTCAGAGCGCGCCGCCGCTTCGACGAGCTGGAGGCAAAGGGTGGCAACAGGTCCACATACGAGGATGTCCTGAAAAATGTACGCGAGCGCGACTACATCGACTCGCACCGTGAAATATCTCCACTGAGAAAGGCGGACGACGCTTTGGTCCTGGACAACAGCGACCTTACGTTTGAGCAGCAGGACGAGTGGCTTATGTCACATTTCATTGCCGCCACGGCAGACTGACAGTTGAAACAACGGAAGCAGGATGAACATTGAGATTGATCAGGATTCCGGATTCTGTTTCGGTGTGCTTTCAGCCATCGGAAAAGCTGAGGAGGAACTTCGCCACGGGAACGAGCTGTATTGCCTTGGAGACATCGTACATAACGGGATGGAGTGCCGCAGACTGTCAGAATTGGGGCTGAAGACCATCAGCCATCAGCAATTCGGAACATTAGGCGGAGCAAGAGTACTCCTGAGAGCGCACGGCGAGCCGCCTTCCACATATGAAACCGCAAAACGCGTCGGAATCAGTCTGGTTGATGCGACATGCCCCGTCGTGCTCAAACTGCAGAAACGCATCAGGGAACAGTATGACAAGATGGACCCTGAACACCAGCAGATAGTCATATACGGTCAGAAAGGTCATGCTGAGGTACTTGGACTTGTAGGACAGACTGACGGAAATGCCATAGTGGTTGAATCTGCAGCTGACATATCCGGAATTGACTTCAGCCGCGACATATTCCTCTATTCGCAGACGACAAAGCCTTCCAGCGGATATTCCGGTGTCATAGAAGCTCTCCAGTCCAGAATGAGGGACGGAGCCACGCTCACATATTTCAACACCATCTGCGGACAGGTGTCACACCGGCGTGAACACATTCGCGAGTTTGCCGCGTCGCACAAGGTGATTCTCTTCGTCAGCGGTCAGAAAAGCTCAAACGGCAAGGTACTCCTGAACGAATGCATGCAGGTAAATCCCCGGACCTTCTCCATCGAGGGACCCGGGGACATCACAAGCGAAATGCTGACAGATACCGACAGCATAGGAATATGCGGGGCTACATCCACGCCGAAATGGCTTATGGAACAGTGCCGTCAGGAATTATTGAAGCTTATACAAGTCCAGGAGCTGTCTGGCGGCCACAAATGATGTGAGTTCGCCGTTGAGGACCTGCTTTTCCTTCTGTTCGAGCATCGCAGAGATTACAGGACTGTTGTAGAATCCGTTCTTCAAAGACTCGTTGATGGACTCATACATCCAGTATTTGGCCTGTTCGTTCCTGCGTACATCGAAATAGCCATTCTTTTTAACGAAATCAATGTAAGCCCATACCATATCCCACACCTCCTTGATTCTGAGATCGTAGAAACCGGAATATGTCAGGACCTGAGGCATCCATCCGCTCTCAGTTGCAGGAAACAGATGAAGTGCATTGCGGAACTGTCTTGCCGCCAGTTCAGCCTTGTCGGCATTGTCTCCATCTGCCTTATTGATGATAATGCCGTCAGCCATCTCCATAATACCCCGTTTTATTCCCTGGAGTTCATCACCTGTACCGGCCAGCTGGATGAGCAGGAAGAAGTCCACCATTGAATGGACCGCCGTCTCGCTCTGCCCCACGCCTACAGTCTCCACGAATATCTTGTCGTATCCGGCTGCCTCGCATAGCACTATCGTCTCACGGGTCTTTCTGGCCACTCCGCCCAGACTGCCGGCCGACGGGCTGGGACGGATGAATGCCGACGGATGCACGGACAGTCTTTCCATCCTGGTCTTGTCGCCCAGAATGCTGCCTTTGGTCCGTTCGGAACTTGGATCAATAGCCAACACTGCCAGTTTTCCCCCATCCTTCAGCACGTGAAGTCCGAAAGAATCTATCGAAGTACTCTTACCCGCTCCCGGGACACCGCTGATGCCGATGCGTACCGAGTTACCGGAATATGGCAGACATTTCTCAATTACCTCCTGTGCTATTGCCTGATCTTCAGGAAGCAGACTTTCGACCAGCGTTACCGCACGGCTCAGGACTGCGACATTGCCCTTGACAATGCCGTCCACATATTCTGCGACAGAAAGTTTGGGCTGGCGTTTGAACTGCCGGCCCTTGAAATAGGGATTGACGGTGGAAGGCTGTTCTACGCCCTTGTTGACCGCCAGTCCCTTATATTCATCACTGTTTTCAGGATGCTCCATCAACGATTTGCCAGATAACCGTAATCAGCAGACTGGCGTGCATTCATGACACCTGCAGCATTGACCTGGACGGTCTTGCCATTGGCCATTGTAGCCGTACCATTCTCATTGAAACGGATCATTTCAGCAGTAGTCTCGCCGTCTGACCAGCTCCAGCTGTTGTTCTCAGAATCAAAAATCAGACTGACAGTCTCGTCACCCTTGGTTATCTCATAACCGTTCTGGCTTCTCTCTACCAGATACTCCTCTCCATCAGATCCCTTCACGGTCTTGGTCTCGTTCTCAACAATCCTGTCACCGCTCCAGAACTCGATTGAGTTGAGCACGATAACGTCAACCATTGTAGCCACTTCATATACAGGGATGAAGTTCAGGGCAATGAACACAAGCTCGTTGACAAACTTTGAACCTATACCGTTGTTCCAGTCAAGCAGTTTGTTGAACAGAGAGAATGAACCTACGCATGAAGTGAAAAGCATCGAGCCGCACAGCATTGCAGCGACGATTGAAGTTTTGATTTTTTTCATAACGGTTTTTATTAAATGAAACATATAATGCAAAGATACCAATTTCAGGCCATAATCAAAATAACCGTGATATAAATTGCAATTCCGAGAAGATCATTCGTAATCTGCACGAAAGGACCTGTGGCAATGGCCGGATCAATGTTTATTTTCTCAAAGATGAGAGGCAGCAGAGTCCCCCAAAGAGTACCTATGACCACAAGAATGAACATGGTAAGAGGTACAGCCCATGTAACAGGCACACCGAATCCGAACGTATAGATATTGTATATCAGAACGAGCCCGGACAGGACAATGGCATTCATCATGGCCAGCAGTGACTCCTTGAACACCTGTTTCCAGATATTGGAGGTATTGAGCGAACCGTTGGCGAGTCCCTGGACCACGAGAGCGGAGGACTGGGTGCCCACATTGCCGCCGGTTCCTCCGATGAGAGGAATGAACAGAAGCAGTCCTGCACATCTTGTAAACGTATTCTCAAATCTTCCGAGCAGCATCGAATTGGCAATTCCGCCCAACATTCCTATCAGCAGCCACGGGATACGGGCTGTCATCTGGCGCCATACGTTGTCATCAGTCTCAACGTCACCTGTAATACCGGAAGCCATCTGATAGTCATGTTCCTGCTGGTCACGCAGCTCATCAATGACATCATCTACCGTAATCTGCCCCTGAAGACGTCCGATGCTGTCCACCACCGGAACAGCCACCAGATTGTACTTTTCTATCATCTGCACCACATCGTCAATGGGGGTATCCACCCTCGTCGTAAGCAGGTTCTCATCCATCACATACTTGACCTTTGACACAGAAGGATTGGTAATCATCTTCTTCAGCGGGAACACGCCTTTGAGACGGCCGTCATCATCAACGATGTACACATTATATATTTCATCCATGTCCTCAGCCTGCTTGCGCATTTCCTGAAGGCACTCCGGCATACTCATGTTCTCGTTGACGACCACCATCTCGGTACCCATCAGACCGCCTGCGGTATTCTCATCGTACTGCAGCAGATCCACAATATCGCTGGCCTGTTCGATATCCTCAATATGGGCAAGCACTTCTTCCTGCTTGTCCTCATCCATCTGCTGAATGATATCGACGGCATCGTCGGTATCCATATTCTCGATGAAGTCCTTGGCGATGGTCTCAGAAGGAAGAATGTCCAGATACTCCTTCCGGACATCCTCATCCATCTCGATGAGCACATCTGCAGCCGTCTCCTTGTCCAGCTGCATATATACCTTGCGTGCATCCTCAAGGTCGAGAGTATTGCACAGCTCGGCAATATCGGCAGGGTGCATTTCCGAAAGCACCTGCTTCAGTTCTTCGTCTTTGTCTTCTTCGATAAGAATCAGTACCTTGTTCAGAATGTCCTCTTCCTTCTCCATATTCATACTGATTGTCCAGGCCCAATGCCTGCAGGTAAAACGAACCTATTTCCTATTCCCGATTGTACCGCCAGTTTCGACAAGATTCGTGAGTGCAATGAAATCCTGTACTGACAACTGTTCCGGCCGCTTGTCCAACCACTGACACGCCGGTAGAGGAGAATCCTTGTCCATGCAGGAACGGATGGAATTGCGAAGCATCTTGCGTCTCTGATTGAACGTGCCCTTGACTATCCTTCTGAACAGGTCTGGATTGCATCCCAATTCAGTGCGCCCGTTCCGCGTTAGCCGGATCACGGCACTATGCACCTTCGGGGGCGGATTGAACACATCAGGTCTTACAGTAAACAGATACTCAGTATCGTACCATGCCTGTATCATCACGCTCAGGATACCATACGCCTTGTTTCCGGGTGACGCGCAGATTCGCTGCGCCACCTCGCGCTGCAGCATACCGGTACAGCATGGAATCAAGTCCTTGTTGTCCAGCATCTTGAAAAATATCTGGGATGAGATATTGTACGGATAATTACCTGTCAGTACAAAGCGCCCGCCATCAAACAGCTTCGACAGGTCCAGCTTGAGGAAATCACCCTCAATCAGGTTGTCTCCAAGCTGCGCGAAATGCATACGGAGATACTCAACAGACTCTCTGTCAAGCTCAACCGCCTTGAAGGGACGTTCTTTTGCTATAAGGAACCTGGTAAGGACGCCTGTTCCGGGTCCTATCTCAAGCACAGGAATGGAAACGCAGCTGTCCACTGTGTCCGCAATGGCACCGGCAATTCCCAAATCCGTCAGGAAGTGCTGGCCTAACGCCTTTTTCGGTCTTACAATCCGCATCAGAATCGTCCATACAGGGGCTGCGTTAATTTACAATAGCACAAAATATGCCAAATAATCGGGCAGTTGGAAAATAACCGCTAAATTTGCGACATACCTATGCATCACAGAATCTCTGCGACGGTGCAAAAATAAGCAAACAATCCAAAAAAGAGACTCCAAAGTATGAAAAAGATTCTGTCCGGAACAGTCAAGGTCACCGTCTCTCTGCTGATATCGGCTGTTATCCTCTATTTTGTATATCGCGACTACGATTTCTCACTTTTCAGTGCCGGTCTTGCAGACATGAAACTGGGATGGCTGTGGGCGGCCCTCGCCTTCAGTGCCATAGGCCCCCTGCTGCGTGGTCTGAGGTGGAACCTGCTGCTTGAGCCTATGGGTTACAGAGTTCCCTACTGCGACACCATACTGACCGTCTTCACCGGCTATGCGGCGAATATCATCATACCCAGAATAGGTGAAATATGCAGATGCACCATTCTGGACCGTTATGACAGGGTTCCATTCAGCAAGGGCCTGGGAACTCTCGTAGCCGAGCGCTTCGTGGACCTCATACTGCTGGTTCTCATATCAGCGGCAACCGTAATCTGCCAGAGCAGCAAATTCATAGACCTTTTCTCCGGAAAAGCGGACATCTCCGCGGGCGAAGCCGCCGTCTCCGCAGCTGAAAGCATAACGGACAGTTCGTCACAGCTGCAGGGTTCGGCCGCATCATGGATCGTTCCTGCTGTTGCAGCGGCTGTCATCGCACTATGCTGGATACTCTTCCGCAAATTCCATCTATGGCAGAAGATCGTAAAGTTCTGCCAGGATTTCTGGGCCGGTTTCATTGCATTGAAGAAAGTCCGCAACCTGCCGCTTTTCATCACCTACTCCATCGGAATCTGGGTCTGCTACTATCTGGAGATGTATCTGGCATTCTTCTGCATCGACAGTATTTCACAGGTCGGTCCGATGGCCGGACTCGCATGTTTCGTGGCCGGCAGCATCACAGTCCTGGTGCCCACTCCCAACGGAGCCGGCCCGTGGCATTTTGCAATAACCAGCATGCTGGTGCTGTACGGAGCGGGACTGAACGATGCAAAGACATTCGCCCTCGTTCTTCACACGGCCCAGACAGCCACATACCTGATGTGCGGTGCTTTGGCATGGATAGCCCTGCATCTGGTCCGGAGAAGGGCATGATTTCGCGTTTCAGATACCCGACTGACAAAAAATCAACCGTTTTTTGTCACATGTTTGAATATATTTGACTTTATTTGCAGTCAGATAACAACATATCATTTGACTATGGATGACAACGCAACAGTGAATCCTGTTCAGGACGAGCTTCAGAACGAGATGACCGCAGCAGCCGCACAGGCTGCAGAAAACACGGCCGAAATTACTGCCACTCAGGATGCTGAAGAGACAGAGGTCAATAACATTGCAACCGAGGAGAGAAAGATACCCCAGTCCATCGACGAGGTAATCGGACGCCTTCAGGAAATTGTCGGTGATCCGACAAATTCCCCGCGTCAGGAACTTGACCAGCTCAAGCAGGCCTTCTACCGTCTCCTTAAGGAAAAACAGGAGCAGCAGCTCAATGAATTTACGGCAGCCGGTGGGACCGCTGAAGAGTTCAAGCCTGCAACCGATCCGCAGGAAGAGCAGTACAAGAAGCTTATGAACATCATTCGTGAGAAGCGTGCAGCTGCCCAGGAAGCTCTCGAAGCATTCCGCAAGGAGAACTACACCCGCAAGCTGGACATTCTGGAGCGTCTGAAGGCTCTCATTGAGAAGTCCAATACCGAAGCCACATCATACAACGACTTCCGCACCCTTCTGCAGGAGTGGAAGGATATCAAGGAAGTACCCGCAGACAAGTCCGCAGAACTGTGGAAATCATTCCAGCAGTACGCCGAGCAGTTCTACGACATTCAGAAACTCAATGCAGAGTTCCGCGAATATGATTTCAAAAAGAATCTTGAAGCCAAGATCAGGCTTTGCGAACAGGCTGAGAAACTGGCAGATGAGCCGGATCCGGTTTCCGCGTTCCATCAGTTGCAGAAACTGCATCAGGAATACCGCGAAATAGGTCCTGTAGCCAAGGATTCACGTGAAGAAGTCTGGAACCGTTTCAAGGCTGCCTCAACCGTTGTCAACCGCCGCCATCAGCAGCATTTCGACGAAATGAAGAAGAGTGAGCAGGAGAACCTTGACCAGAAGACCGTAATCTGTGAGATTATTGAAGGAATTGACTATACCGCACTCGTCAGATATCAGGACTGGAACGACAAGACGCAGGAAATCATTGCACTTCAGACCAAGTGGAAAGGCATCGGACGGGCTCCTCAGAAATCCAACACCAAGATTTTCGAACGGTTCCGTGCTTCCTGCGACCAGTTCTTCACCAGAAAGGCTGAATTCTTCAAGGAGGCCAAGGAAGGCATGGGCGAGAACCTGTCGAAGAAGATCAGTCTCTGCGAACAGGTTGAAGCGCTGAAGGATAGTACAGAATGGAAGGCCACAGCAGAAAAGATTTCAGCTCTCCGTGAGGAATGGAAGAAAATCGGACCTGTTGCAAAGAAGCAGTCCGCCGCAGTCTGGAAGCGTTTCAATGATGCATGCGATGCCTTCTTCGAGAAGCGCAACACAACTCTCGGCAACCAGCGTTCCGAAGAAAGTGCGAATCTGAAGGCCAAGAAGGAAATACTCGAGAAGCTGCGTTCCTATGATCCTTCCACACTGACAGAGGATGACACTCGTGATATTCAGGCACTGATATCCGAATGGAACGGCATCGGTCATGTACCTTTCAAACTCAAGGACAGCATCACAAAGGAATTCAGAAGACTGTATGACATTCTCTCATCAACCGTGAATCTGCGGGAGGGTGGACGTTTCTCAGGAAATGGCAGGACATCGCGTGAGAGCAATGCCTCTCCGCGCGAGAAGCTGCAGCGTCAGTATGATAATCTCAAGAGCGAGATACAGACATACGAGAACAACCTCGGCTTCCTCAACACCTCCAGCAAGACAGGCAACAGCCTTATTGACAGCATTCACTCCAAGATTGAGAAGCTGAAGGAAGAAGCCTCCGAGCTGCTCCGCCAGATCAAGGAACTGGACGCGGCTGCCAAATCAGAGGAAAACGCTCAATAAACCCAGCTGTCAATGTGAGAGACAATGGGTGATTCCCGCAACGTCTGCAGGAAAAGGTCTGCCGAACGCTTATGGTAGCCTCCCTGCAGACGATGTACGCATCCCAACATCTCGTATTTTCCGCCCTCAAACGGTATTGCGACCAGATTCGGCCGGTAATATGCCGCCAGTGTCGAGAGGAACGTAATAAGATTCGTCCCCTGCACTATATCCATAATTACAACCGGATCATTCAACTCAATACGGACATTCAGAGTTCGTGTGTCAATGCCGAAGAAACGCTCAAAGGCCCTTCGAGCCTGCAACCCACTTCCTGGCAGAGCAATGGCCTGATGTTCAATTTCCTTAAATGACAAAGACTTGCGTCCGGCCAGTGGATGCTCCTTGCGCATCACCACGCTGAGTCTGGAACGGAACAGCAGTTCGGACTCTATTCCCTCGTACTCCTTGAATGGCTTGAATGCCAGAATAATATCCACTTCCCTGTTCTGAAGCATCTCTATCAGTTCCAGAGCCGGCTTGTAATAAATGTTCAGAGTGACGTCCGGGTACTTTCGGACGAATGCCTTCACAGCATCAGTCAAAAGTTCACCAAATGACGAAGTCATGCCGATGTTGAGCATGCCGCTCACTTTCCCGCGCATATCAATCATATGATGATAACAACTCTCAGCTGATTCGACCGTATCCAATGCCAGCGGGAGGAATTCCTCTCCTGCTTCAGTCAATGCCACACTGTGTGACGTACGAGCGAACAGCTGAGTACCCATTTCATCCTCCAGTTGCTTCACCTGCTGCGACAGAGTACCCTGAGTGATGAATAATTTGCGCGCAGCCTCAGAAAAACTGAGTGTTTTCGCCACAGTCACGAAATATTTGAGCTGTCTCAGTTCCATTGATAACGTATTGATTCTGTTGGTTTATCCTTAGCCAAAACTTATTCTGCCGGCAAATATATTGAAATTATCAATAACAGCTATCGAAACAAAGTTGAATCATCAATAAATAATGCGATTTGCGAACATCTACATTTGCACAGTCGGAAGCGTTCAGAAAAGCCGGAAAGGGAAAAGGATCCACCCCCGAAAGCAGAACGAATATTCCCGACAAAAGAGTTTATTAACAAATTTAACACCTTTTAATTATGGCAACAAAATTCTTTAAATGCACAGTATGTGGCAACGTTGTCGTCAAGTATGTGGACAGTAGTATCCGGACCGTCTGCTGCGGTAAGGAAATGGTAGAGCTGAAGCCCGGAACCACGGACGGGAAGCTGGAATACCATGTACCGGTCGTAGAGCGCGTGGATGACTGCACAATCAAGGTCAGGATCGGAGCAGAAGCACACCCGATGACAGATCAGCACCACATCGCTTTCATTTACCTTGAGACAGAGCACGGAGGACAGATCCAGTACCTTGACATTGATACTCCGGCAGAAGCAAAGTTCTACTGCTGCAATGACAATCCTATTGCGGTATATGCCTACTGCAATCTTCACGGACTATGGAAAACAGACCTGCAGTGTGCAGA
>JAKSIW010000026.1 GCA_024398555.1 Bacteroidaceae bacterium
GACACTGAGGTTATTCCCGAGATGGCCGACATCAAGGACATTGACATAGCCTTCCTGCCCTGCAACCTGCCTTTCACCATGACCCCGCAGCAGTGCGCCGAAGCCGCTGGAATTATCATGCCGAAGGTCCTCTTCCCCTACCACTACAGCGACACCGAAATCGGACAGGTAGCCGAACTGCTTGACGGCACCGGCATCGATGTCCGCATCAGACAGTATCAGTAATCGTTTCTTTAGAACAGGATAATAATTCAGGGGTCGCCGGAACTTGAATCCGACGACCCCTGAATTTATTATAGGAGGGAATCCTTATTTTTCCTCTGCGATGGTGGCATCCTCGACCGGAGTCTCGGCGGTCTTCTTCTTGGCCAGGTATTCCGGCAGTTTCAGACCGGCCAGGTCGAACAGGTCGGACATGGGAGGAACGGACTTCATCAGGCCGCTGAGGAAATTGGCGGTAGAGCCCTTTCCATCGGCGTTGCTTCCTGAATCCCAGACGGTGACATGGTCGATGTTGACACCCTTGATGGCCTCGACCTGAGTCTTGACCAGTTCCGGCATCTTCTCGGAGAGGAGCAGCATGAACGCCTGTGAAGCATCACCTCCGGCAGCCTGGACCATCTTGTCGTAACCGGCAGCCTGCTTGGTCAGAATCTCGTAGTAACCCTTTGCCTCAGCCTCCATCCTGGCGAAGATGGCATCAGCCTCACCCTTGGCGCTGATACGCTTCTTCTCAGCCTCAGCCTCGGCTGCGATGATGACGCGCTGCTTGTCAACCTCCTGAGCGACAAGGATATTTGCCTGCTGTGTGGAACGCTCACGCTCGGCACGGGCAAGCTCGGCATCACGCTCGGCAATGTAGGCATCCTGCAGAGCCTTGGCCTGCTGGACCTTCTCTGCGGTAACAGCCAGACGGTTGGCTTCAGCCTCCTTCTCACGACGGAAAGCCTCGGAATTGGCAATCTCGACCTTGGCATTGTTCTCACCCTGAACGGCGATTGCATTGGCCTGTGAAGTACGGATACGTGTCTCCTTCACGGCATCGGCCTTACCGATCTCACCGTTTCTGTCCTGCTCGGCCACGCTGACCTTTGCCTCGTTGATAGCCTTGGCGGCAGCCTCCTTACCGAGAGCCTGGATATAGCCGGACTCATCCTTGATATCGGTCACGTTCACATTGATCAGACGGAGACCGATTTTCTTCAGTTCAACCTCCACATTCTTGGAAATGCTCTCCAGGAAGGTGTCGCGGTCTGCGTTGATTTCCTCAATGCTCATTGTGGCGATGACCAGACGGAGCTGACCGAAGAGGATATCGCGGGCAAGTTCCTGAATTTCATCGGCGGTGAGGCCCAGCAGACGCTCGGCGGCATTGTTCATACTGTCGGATTCGGTGGAGATACCTACTGTGAAACGGCAGGGCACATCCACGCGGATGTTCTGACGCGACAGGGCGTTGGTCAGATTCGCATCAATGGAGATAGGAGTCAGGCTCAGGTAAGCATAGTCCTGAATGACAGGCCACACGAACTTGCCACCTCCGTGAATACACTTGGCAGAACCGCCACCGGTCTTGCCATAGACAACCAGAATCTTGTCGGACGGGCAGCGTCTGTAGCGGCGGATAATCGTCACGAACAGGACAAACAGCAGTATCACTGCCACAATCACAATAAATGAAATACTGTCAAACATAGCTATTGATTAATAAGGTTATTAAAATTTCGTTACTCTCACCACATCGTCTCCCAGGGCCTCGATGATTCTGACACGACCGCCTGTAGGCAGAAGTTCCCCGTCATCCGTCACGGCATCCAGTTCGTGAACCGAACCCTTTACACTGAACTGGACCTTCCCGCGTCCGGAACGGGCAGCCGGAATACGCAGATACACATCGGCGGTCAGACCTATAGCCTCTTCCGGATGGAACGTACCGTCATGGGACAGTTTCATAATCTGCTTCAGCATGAAGACAAATGCGGCCACGAACAGCAGTCCGACCAGAATACTCACGAAATAGAGCATGAAGCGGCTTTCGAACCTCTCATACAGTACGACACCTGTCCAGCCATAGCCGAGCAGGAAGTTGATCAGATTGCGGAAGGAGAACACGCCGCCGAACCCTGCATCGTCAACAGAATCGGCCGTCGAGACATCATAGTCGGCATCAGTATCTCCGATGCCGATGAACGACAGAATCGTCTGAACGACGAAAACGACACTCGCAACCAGTGCGATAATCCAGAAAGCTCTCTGGGGAGCATCCATCAGATACATAAACTCATCCATATCAAATAATGTATTAAATGTTCCTTTGAACACAAATATAGGAAAAACAATCGCATTGCAAACATACAAACGATGTCCAAATGGTTCGGAATATTGTCGTGACATGATTGTGACAAAAGCGTGACAGGCACAAAAGCCCGTCATTTCCAGTTTTTTAACACCGGTGGAGCCCTTATTACAATAGAATGAGTAACTTTGCAGATAAGATAAGTTACACACCGGATGGACTCCCCGATATACGATACGCTGCTCAGTCTTCCACTGTTCAGAGGTCTTTCGAAGACTGATTTCGAAGAGATACTCGGAAAGATACGCTTCGATTTCAGTTCGGAAAGTGACGGGACCGCATTCATCTCGTCCGGCGACGCATGTGACAGATTCATATTTCTTCTCAACGGCAGAGTCCGTTCATGCAGGAAGTCCGCCGACGGCAGGCTGTCCTTTTACGAAGACATTGACGCACCGGTACTGTTCGAAGCACATTCGATGTTCGGGATACAGTCGGCATACGTAAGGGACTACACCGCAATCGGAAATATCGGCCTGCTGAAAATCGAGAAGCAGTACCTATATTCCGAACTGTACAGATACAGCATCTGCAGGATGAATCTGCTGAACATGCTGTGCGGCAGGATTCAGAACATGGAATCACAGATCTGGGACCTCCACGGCACGACCATACGGGAACGGCTCACAGATATGGTCCGTACGCTGTCGGAAACGCCGTCAGGACGCAAGGAGATACATGTCAGGATGGAGGACCTCGCGGAAATTCTGGGCGAGACCCGTCTGAACGTATCCAAGGTACTGAACGGAATGGCAGCTGAGGGGAAGGCCCAACTGCGGCGCGGAGGCTTCATCATCCCCGCTCTGGAAACTTTATGAAACAAACAGAATGACTATGGATAAGGAAAAACAGCACAGACTTGACGTACGATACGCGAGAATGGCACGTATATGGGCGGAGAATTCATACTGCGAGAGGCGCAAGGTAGGCGCACTTGTTGTCAAGGACCAGATGATCATCTCCGACGGATACAACGGCACCCCTACCGGATTCGAAAACATCTGCGAGGATGACGAAAACAAGTCCAAGCCATACGTCCTTCACGCCGAGGCCAACGCCATAACCAAGCTGGCACGTTCCAACAACAGCAGTGACGGAGCCACCATGTACTGTACCGCATCGCCGTGCATCGAATGTGCCAAACTGATCATACAGGCAGGCATCAGGCGAGTGATATATTCCGAGAAATACAGACTCACTGACGGCATCGACCTTCTGGAAAGAGCCGGCATCGAAGTCATTTACCTTGATCCTTCACAGGAATGAAAAAAAGATACGCTGTACTCATCGCCCTGATAACATTGCTCGGCGGTTTCTTTGTCGGTTGCAGGATAATGTCGGGCTTGTGGCGGAAGCAGGCCGTCAAGCTGGAATATGCCATACGCTCCAATGGCCGGCCCAACAAGATAAACACTCTCATATCCGCAATAGACCAGCTGTATGTGGATTCCGTGGATGTCGATACTCTGATTGAAGCCGCACTGCCGGTCATATTGAACAAGCTGGACCCCCACTCCGCATATTTCCCCGCAGAGGAGGCACAGGAGAGCAATGACGAACTTCACGGCAGTTTCTCCGGTATAGGAATACAGTTCTCCATGCAGGATGACACCATTCACGTGAACAGCGTCATCAAGGGTGGCCCTTCAGAAAAGGTAGGAGTGCTGGCCGGAGACCGCATAGTATATATCAACGACTCGCTGTTTGCAGGCAAGGGCATCTCCAGCAATGAAATTGTCAAGAACCTCAAGGGTCCGGAAGGAACGGAAGTGAAGATTGGAGTCCTTCGCCCCGGAGACAACGGGATAATCGACTTTTCGATAGAGCGCGGTCCGATTCCGGTTAAGAGCGTGGACGCCGCATATATGCTGACAAAGGAAATCGGTTATATCGAGCTTAACAAGTTCGGCGAGACGACATACACCGAGATGCTTTCCGGACTTGCCAAGCTGAGCGCCCTGGGATGCAGGAAAATCGTCATCGACCTTAGGAACAACAACGGAGGATATCTCGGAACAGCCATCCAGATTGTGAACGAGTTCCTGCCTAAGGGTCAGATGATTGTATATACCAAGGGACTTCACAGCGAATACGAAGCCGAATATGCCAACGGACTGGGTCGCTTCCAGCAGATACCGATGGTCATTCTCATTGACGAGGGCAGCGCCTCGGCAAGTGAGATTCTGACCGGTGCCATTCAGGACAATGACCGCGGCACCATCGTCGGCAGGCGTTCATTCGGCAAGGGACTCGTCCAGCAGCCCATCGACTTCAGCGACGGTTCCAGCATCAGGCTGACCATTGCACGATACTACACCCCCTCCGGCCGGTGCATTCAGAAACCGTACGACAACGGAGGCGAGGATTACGCCCTGGATATACTCAAGAGGTGGGAACGTGGAGAGTTCTTCTCTGCTGACAGCGTCCATTTCGACGAAACGCAGGTCTTTACCACAAAGTCCGGCAGAAAAGTCTATGGAGGTGGAGGCATCATGCCCGATGTCTTCGTCCCGCAGGACACGATAGCCTACAACGAATACTATTCGGCCGTCATACGCAAGAGTCTGCCCAACAAGTTCTCGCTGAAGTACGTCGATTCACACCGTCAGGAGCTGTCAGAATACAGCAGTTGGAATGAAGTCATAGACTACATCGAAAAAGCCGGTACTTTCGGGGAATTCATCTCATACGTCACTTCCAACGGCATCAAAAAGCCTTCAGTCGTTCCGTCGCAGGCAATGGAACAGCTCAAGAGGGTTGTGTATGCAGGAATTCTCTATGACGCGCTGGACACTGAGGAATACATGGCCTACATCAATTCCTTCGACACCACAGTAAAAAAGGCCATTGAGATTCTTGAAAAGGAATAGCTTTCTACCGACGCAAATACGGAAGCCGTTTCACCTGACCACGATATCGCAGATTACCTGAGCCCCGACATGTTCGTTCAGAGCTCTGGCGAGTTCCCTGCGTCTCATTGAGATTTCGTTTTTCAGAGAAGCGGAGGACATGGTCACGAACAGAGTCTGATTGTGAATCTCCAGATTGGTAGTATATCGCGACACAGTCTTTCCCATGACCGTATTCCATGCCTGAATAAGCCTGAACTCATTCAATGGCATCTCCAGTCCCTCTTCACGAAGATATCTGTAGACGACGTCCGATATCTGTTCTGCATCCGTGCGTTTCATTTCACATCACCGTTTTCAACCGTGAACACCCGATAGTCCTTATCCAGCTGTTCCAGTATGGAATCTATGCGGTCATTATTCACATCGGTTATGAATATCTGCCCGAACGCATCGTCCGACACGACCTGAAGTATCCTGCTGACCCGCGAGGAATCCAGCCTGTCAAAGAGATCATCCAGTAGAAGCAGCGGCCTGCGTCCGTTACAGACCTCAGCAAGATACAGATATTGGGCCAGTTTCAGTGCTATCAGATAGCTCTTGCTCTGTCCCTGCGAACCTTCTCTTCTGATCGGATAGCCGTCGAGCGTCATTTCCAGTTCATCCTTGTGAATGCCATGCAGAGAGTATCCGACAATACGTTCCTTCGGTCTCCACTCGCACAGCATATCGGCCAGCGCGCCACGCTCCAGATGGGACGAGTACGCAAGGCCCACCTGCTCCGACTCACCTCCTATCCTGCCGTACAGTCTCTGGAAATGCGGGACAAGCTGCATGACGAACTCACGTCTGCGTTCGTAAATCACAGATGCGCTGCGGTCCATGACCGATTCCAGCATGATGAAAATCTCCTCGTCCTGAGCGGTCTCCGATTTCAGCAAGGCATTTCTCTGGGTCAGCGCCTTGTTGTAATTAATAAGGTGACCCAGATATTCGCGGTCATACTGGGAGATGACCACATCCATGAAGCGTCTCCTCTCGTCACTTCCGCCGGAAATGAGATTCACATCGTCAGGAGAGATCATAACAAGCGGTATGAGTCCGATATGGTCCGAGAACTTCCGGTACTCCTTGGTGTCACGGCGGAACTGCTTCCGTCCACCGGGCTTGAAGGAGCAGGCTATTTCGGTCACATCACCCGCATCTCCCGAATACGTACCCTGAAGCATCATCACATCAGTGCCGTGCAGGATGATCTGTGAGTCAACAGAAGAGAGGGAGCTCCGGCAGAATGACAGGTAATGGATGGCATCCATTATATTGGTCTTGCCCATGCCGTTACGTCCCAGGAAACAATTGATCTTGGGAGAGAACTGAAGATCTGCCTGTCGGACATTTCTATAGTTCATGAGAAAAAGACGCTGCAAATACACCTGTGCCTATTTTTGAGCGAAGTTAGCTTTCTTTTTCAGATAATTCCGGTTTTTTTATCCGTTTTATTTCGGATAACTCAAAAAAAGAGTAATTTTGCGTCTGCTTAGTAAAAACCGATAAAAAGACTTTGTCAGATATGGCACAAAAGAATAAGAAAGTTTCAGAAGCCAAGGAGCAGCAGGTCACTATGGAAGAGACCCTGAACCGCTGGGAGGAATTCTTCGAGAAGAACAAGAACGGAATCATAACCGCACTCTGTATAGTAGTGATTCTGATAGTCGGAATTTTCCTCTATCAGTCAAAGGTTGTAAAGCCCCGTGAGACAAGAGTAGCCGAATACCTGTTCCCTGCAGAGAACTATTTCATGGCAGGAGACTACAAGACGGCCCTCGAAGGCAATGGCGCTGATGTTCCCGGTCTGCTGGAGATTGCCGACGAGTACTCCAACACAAAGGCCGGCAAGCTGGCAGCAGCATACGCCGGACTGAGCTACGCACAGCTCGACAGTTGCGAGATTGCCATCAGCTATCTGAAGAAGTTCAACGGAAAGGATCAGATGGTAGCTCCTGCAGTGCTCAACGCTCTTGCAGACTGCTACGCATCGACAGACCAGCTGGCAAAGGCCGCCGAGACCTTCCTTCTGGCCGCAAAGAAGGCAGACAACGGACTGATTTCACCTTACTCACTGTTCCAGGCAGGTCTTATCTACGAAGCCATGGGCAAGCCGGCAGAAGCCCTGAAACTGTACAAGAGAATCAAGGTCGGGTATCCGATGTCGGATCAGGCTGTCACAATAGACGAATATATCACACGCGTTACTGCCAAGTAATCGGCTGAGATATCCCGGGTGAATTCCAGAGTGGCCAAATGGGGCAGACTGTAAATCTGCTGTCTCTCGACTTCGGTGGTTCGAATCCATCTTCACCCACAGGAAAAGCGACTTGAACGGTCGCTTTTTTTGTTTGTCGGGACTTGCCTTTCGTTTTTTTAAGTTATCTTCGCAATAGTATAAAACACGAAAAGTAGCAGCGCATGAACGAGCTATTCTCAGTCAAGGACAAGGTGGTCGTAATGACCGGAGGTACAGGAGTATTGGGACATTGCATTTCAGTATATCTGGCAGGAGAAGGTGCAAAGATGGTGATACTGGGCCGCAACGCACAGGTAGGAGATTCAATTGTTGACGAAATAAGGACGGCCGGCGGTGAAGCCATATTCATTCAGGCCGATGTAATGGACGTTGCATCTGTCCAGAACGCCTGCGATACAGTCATCCGGACATACGGCAAAGTGGATTCACTTCTCAATGCCGCCGGAGGCAACATGCCCGGAGCCACCATTCCTCCGACCGGAACATTCTTCGATGTCAAGGTGGAGGACTTCGAAAAAGTGCTTGGCGTCAACCTGACAGGCACAGTCATTCCGACCCAGGTATTTCTCAAGCCTATGGTTGAAGCCGGCAAGGGAACTATCGTCAACTTCACGTCAATGGCATCCTTCAGACCTCTGTCCAGGATAATGGGCTATTCTGCAGCGAAGGCGGGAGTAAGCAACTTCACCGCATTCATGGCAAATGAAATTGCAACCAAATTCTCACCTGAGATAAGGATGAATGCCATCGCACCGGGATTCTTCCTCACCAATCAGAACAGAGCTCTTCTCACCAACGAGGACGGTTCTCTGACCCAGCGCGGACAGGACGTGATCCGCCAGACTCCGTTCAAGCGTTTCGGGAAGCCCGAAGAGCTGTGCGGTACGATACAGTACCTCATAAGTGACGCGTCTTCGTTTGTCACCGGTACCGTATCTATCGTTGACGGCGGATTCAACACATTCGCAATGTAATCTCCGGTCAGCAGACTGCCGGTTGCAGTCTGCTGATTGTGGTTTTCGCACATTTACTTATTTTTTAATATCATGAAACTGATTCGTCGAATCATCAGGCATTTTCGTTTTTGCACATCCGGCAAAGCCCCCTGTGCAGTCAAGGAAGAGGTAACGCTGACAAATACGGCCGGGAAGCCGGTTTTCTCAGTGATTCCGTCGTGTATCATATACATCCGATCCATCGAAAACTATGTGTCAATACGATATGTGGAGAGTAATGGAAATGTTCAGGAGAAATGTATCCGTTCCACTCTGCACAATGCGGAGCAGGCCTTTTCCCCGCATCTTGTAAGATGTCACAGATCGTATCTTTTCAACCCGAAGCATCTGGTCCGCTATCTGGACTTTCCCGGAGATTCCCGTCTGCAGCTATATGAGCCCCAGATTGTAGAGATACCTGTCACCATTACCCACAAAAGTGCTGTATTGAAGGCAGTACAGTTATTAACCGGAAGCCAAAAAGCGGAGATAGTGACTGCTGATAACAGGAAAAATGGCTAAATTCGCGGAAAATAAACGCGAGACGAAATGATTGTTTTTTTCAAGGCTCCTACCGGTACGGTTCTTGCCACCGGAACAGAAGGTAAACTCAACAGTGAAGATGTCAAGAAACTGAGCTGGCTTTACGGAGAAGCGCAGTTGTTGGAAACCGACAAACTCGACGGGCATTTCGTCGGTCCACGTCGCGAGATGATTACGCCGTGGAGTACCAACGCAGTCGAAATCACCCAGAACATGGGTCTCTCCGGCATTTCACGAATCGAGGAATATTTTCCGGTTCAGTCGGCCGATGCGGAATACGACCCCATGCTCCAGCGGATGTACGACGGACTGGACCAGGGAATTTTCACCGTAGATATCAAGCCCCAGCCCATTCTCTTCATTGATGATCTCGAATCATACAACGAGCAGGAGGGACTGGCCCTGTCAGACGAGGAGATTCAGTACCTTCACAAGGTCGAGAAGGAAATCGGCAGGAAACTGACAGATTCGGAGGTATTCGGATTCGCCCAGATCAACTCGGAGCACTGCCGTCACAAGATATTCGGCGGTACGTTCGTCATCGACGGAAAGGAGATGGAATCATCACTTTTCCAGATGATCAAGAACACGACGAAAGAGCATCAGGGACATATCATTTCCGCATACAAGGACAACGTGGCTTTCGCTTCAGGTCCCGTCATCGAGCAGTTTGCACCGGCAGACCACTCGACATCCGACTACTTCATCATCAAGGATATCGAATCAGTCATCTCCATCAAGGCCGAGACACACAATTTCCCGACAACCGTAGAACCGTTCAACGGAGCTTCCACAGGTACCGGCGGTGAAATCCGCGACAGGATGGGTGGCGGCAAGGGTTCCTGGCCAATTGCAGGAACTGCCGTATATATGACATCCTATCCTCGCAATGACGAAAACCGCGGATGGGAGAAATCACTGAAGGAACGCAAGTGGCTCTATCAGACACCGGAGCAGATTCTTACCAAGGCATCCAACGGTGCATCCGATTTCGGAAACAAGTTCGGACAGCCGCTCATCTGCGGTTCGCTCCTCACATTCGAACACGAGGAAAACGGAGAGCAGTATGGCTACGACAAGGTCATCATGATGGCCGGTGGCGTAGGTTACGGAACGAAACGTGACTGTCTGAAGGGTGAGCCTCAAAAAGGCAACAAGATAGTTGTACTGGGTGGTGACAATTACCGTATCGGACTGGGAGGCGGTTCCGTATCTTCTGTGGAGACAGGCCGCTACTCTTCAGGAATTGAGCTGAATGCAGTCCAGCGTGCCAATGCCGAGATGCAGAAGCGCGACTACAATGTCACCCGCGCACTGTGCGAAGAGGAAGTCAACCCAATCGTATCAATACACGACCACGGCTCGGCAGGCCATGTGAACTGTCTGTCCGAACTGGTTGAGGAATGCGGAGGTCTCATCGACATGACCAAGCTGCCTGTCGGAGACAAGACATTGTCATCCAAGGAAATAATCGCCAACGAATCGCAGGAGAGGATGGGACTTCTCATTCAGGAGGAGTCACTGGAGCATGTCCGGAAAATCGCAGAACGCGAGCGCGCCCCGATGTACGTCGTAGGCGAGACCACCGGAGATGCGAGATTCGCCTTCGAACAGGGAGACGGCAAGCGTCCGTTCGACCTGGCAGTGAGCCAGATGTTCGGTTCATCGCCGAAAACCATCATGAACGATGTGACAGTAAGCCGTCATTATGAAGATGTGGTATATGACACTGACAAGTTCGAGGAATATCTGGAAAATGTGCTTCAGCTTGAAGGAGTCGCCTGCAAGGACTGGCTCACAAACAAGGTGGACAGATCGGTAACAGGAAAGATTGCACGCCAGCAGTGTCAGGGCGAGATACAGCTCCCGTTGTCAGACTGCGGCGCCGTAGCATTGGACTATCGCGGCAGGAGCGGAATTGCAACAGCCATCGGACATGCGCCTCAGGCCGGTCTGGCAGATCCGGCGGCAGGTTCCGTGCTCTCAGTTGCTGAAGCTCTCACCAACATTGTGTTCGCTCCTCTCACCGACGGGCTGTCAACGGTGTCGCTCAGCGCAAACTGGATGTGGCCATGCCGCGCACAGAAGGGCGAGGATGCACGCCTGTATCAGGGAGTCAAGGCCCTGTCCGACTTCTGTATCGAACTCGGCATCAACGTACCTACCGGCAAGGATTCCCTCTCCATGACGCAGAAGTATCCCGACGGCAGCAAGATAATCAGTCCGGGAACGGTCATCGTTTCGGCCGGAGGTGAAGTATCTGACGTCAAGAAGGTCCTTTCGCCTGTACTTGTCAACAGGAAGGACAGCACTCTGCTGCACATAGACTTCAGCTACGACCAGTTCAGACTGGGAGGCTCGGCATTCGCACAGTCACTCAGCCGCGTCGGCAGCGATGTTCCGACAATCTGCAATACGGAGTACTTCGCGGATGCCTTCAATGCCGTCCAGAAACTCGTCAGTGACGGACTTCTGCTTGCCGGCCATGACATTTCCGCCGGCGGTCTCATCACTACCCTTCTGGAAATGTGCTTCGCCAATACGGAAGGAGGCATGACCGTCAGTCTGGACGAACTGAACTGCAAGGATATTGTCAAGACCATGTTTGCCGAAAATCCTGGCATTGTCGTCCAGGTGGACAACCGCAACATGGATGCAGTCGAGTCTGTTCTCAACGAGGAAGGCATCGGCTTCGCAAAACTCGGTCATCCGTCATCCGACCGCGTCATCGGAATCAAGTATGACAGAAAGCATGTTTCTATCGACATTGACAGGATGAGGGATATCTGGTACAGGACATCGTACCTGATGGAACGCAGGCAGTCATCCGGCGGCTGCGCAGAGAAGAGATACGGAAACTACAGCAAACAGCCGCTGCGCATCAAGGTTCCTTATTCATTCGAAGGGAAGCTTTCCCAGTATGGTCTGAACCCGGACAGAAGGAAACCGTCAGGTATCAGGGCAGCTATCATCCGCGAGAAGGGCACAAACGGTGAAAGGGAGATGGCATACTCGCTGTGGCTGGCAGGATTCGATGTCAAGGATGTGACCATGACGGACCTCGTAAGCGGTCGTGAGACACTTGACGACATCAACATGATTGTATTCTGCGGAGGTTTCTCCAATTCAGACGTTCTCGGCTCCGCCAAGGGATGGGCAGGCGCATTCCTGTTCAATCCTACGGCAAAGGCTACACTTGACAGATTCTATGCACGCGAAGACACGCTTTCGCTCGGTATCTGCAACGGCTGTCAGCTGATGATTGAACTCGGGCTGATCAACCCTGAGCACAAGGAGAAGAGTCGCATGCTCCATAACGATTCCCACAAGTTCGAGTCTGCATATCTCGGACTCAGCATAACGGACAACAACAGCGTGATGCTCAAGTCTCTGAGCAGTTCCAGACTTGGTGTATGGGTGGCCCACGGAGAGGGCAAGTTCCACCTGCCATATCCGGAGGAGCAGTACAATGTCGTAGCCAAATACGCATATCCAGACTATCCTGCCAATCCCAACGGATCAGACTACAACGTGGCTGCCATTGCCAGCGCAGACGGACGCCACATTGCGATGATGCCACACCCGGAACGTGCCATCTTCCCATGGCAGTGCGCTTTCTGGCCGGCAGACAGGCAGTCGGACGAAATCACCCCGTGGATGGAAGCATTCGTCAATGCACGCCAATGGGTGGAAGCCAATCGCAGGAAGTAACATGCTTCTGAAGCTTTTCACAACTTTCCTGAGAATAGGACTCTTCACAATTGGCGGAGGCTATGTGATGATTCCTATGATTCAGAGGGAAGTTGTGGAACGTAACGGGTGGATTTCCCAAGAGGATTTTCTGGATCTGCTTGCCATCTCTCAGGCCGCACCGGGAATCTTCGCAGTCAACATATCCATTTTCATCGGGTATCGCATGCGGAAGACAACCGGGAGCATCGTGTGTGCCACAGGTACGGTAATACCGTCCGTGGCCATCATACTGCTCATTGCTCTCTTCTTTCAGCAAGTCAGGGACAATCCGCTGATAGAAAACATTTTCAAGGGAATCCGTCCGGCAGTTACGGCACTGATACTCGTCCCTACCCTCAAGCTCGCCAAAGCAGCCCAGCTCAACAGATTCACTATATGGGTACCTGCACTTACGGCAATTGCCATCTGGGCACTCGGTATTTCGCCGGTAATCATTATTGCGGCTACAATTGCAGGAGCAGTTCTGTATTATCTGAAGACAAAGAGAAGTGAGATATGATATTCTGGCAGCTGTTCTACACATTCTTCACGATAGGTCTGTTCGGATTCGGAGGCGGATACGGAATGCTCTCCCTGATTCAGAACCGCGTGGTCGAACACTTCGGCTGGATAAGCATCTCTGAATTCACAGACATAGTGGCCATCAGTCAGATGACGCCCGGTCCCATCGGCATCAATGCAGCTACATACGTCGGATACACGGCAGCAGCCAATGCCGGATACAGCGAAGCATACAGCGTGGCAGGTTCACTGCTTGCATCTTTTTCAGTCATGCTGCCTTCATTCATTCTGATGCTCGCCATCAGCATGTTCTTCATGAAATACAGCAGACATCCCATGGTTAAGCACATCCTGTCATGGCTGAGGCCTGTCGTCGTCGGACTGCTTGCAGCAGCTGTGCTTTCATTGCTCAACAAGGAGAATTTCGGAACTTCAGGAATACAGACAACAGTGAGCATAGCACTGTTTGCAGTATCATTTCTGCTGACCTATCGCATGAAATGGAATCCTATTCTGGTAATACTTATTGCCGGAGCATTCGGAGGGGTGTTCTACTCAATCATCTGAGTACTTTCACTCCATTTATGATATTCAAGCCAGATGCAGGAGCAGCCAGTCTGCGTCCGTACATATCAAATATCACATCATCTGCAGTCCTGTCAGCATTGATGTACGGCACAAGACTGACAGGATAGCCGTCTATCGAGAATGTATCCATTCCCTTGAAGTAATACCTGTTGCCTGTATCGGACATCGGATAGAAGACCATATTCAATGTAAAAGTGCCTGTTTCCGGGTCGAAGCGGCACGGATAATCCTCATAGCTGTCCTTACCGCCGAAAGAGCCGTAATCTGATACGCACATCTGATACCGGTCATCCACACACATCCACACAGGCTGTCTGCGTACACGGCACATGCCGGTTTCCGCATTGACATCGATGAGAAGTGATGTATTGAGCCAGTTGTCAATCTTGTACTGCAATTCGGAAGGGTCATCCCTGCCTGTCCTGAACAGGACCGGAAGGTTCACGGAAGCATCAGGCATCAGACCCGTCCAGCTGAAGTTGTACGTTCCTGTACCGTCCCTGTCATAAGTCCACTCCGTCCAGTCGATGGACACATCGGTATCAGTAATACTGTGGAAGAAGTACCAGGGAGCCTGCGAAGCAAACGAGTCAGTCTTACCGGAGGCAACATACAGCGTAGCACGGGAATAGGTATCGTTATCAAACAGGTTCGGACTGCAGACAGGTGGTTCGGACATTATCACTACCCTGTTCAGCGAATTACAGCCCATGAAGGCATTACCTTCAATAATCCTGATGGTGGAAGGTATTACCACGCTTGAAACCGAGCTTCCCGCAAAAGCATTCTGTCCTATACGGGAGACAGCATATCTGTTTCCATCGATATTCACATACTCAGGCAACATGATGTCACCGCCATAATTGTCCTGCAGGGAAGACACCTCCACCTCTGTGTCGCCAAGACGCAGATAATTCACCTTCCCGACAGCAATCTCATTGTCGTCTGGCTCGATATTGCAGATAATGCACTGGTTGCCGCCATATCCACCGGCTACAGACGAAAGGAAATAGCCGTTCCCAAGTCCTCCCCAACCGAAATTGAAATGAAGGTAGCCCTTATCATCGTAACCGTCACAGACGAAAGCGTGTCCCGCATTACTCGAATCGTAGCCGACATACAGTACGGGAAGTCCTCTGTCCAGATTCCCTTTGATTGTGTTCTCCCAGGTGGAGGCCGATACGGTAGCCTTTCTGACTATCTCCGCATTCCTATATCTGAAATACACCCTCATGGCATAGCTTACAGCGGACGGCATGGCATCACTGGCATCTATCCCATAATTCATTTCAAGAGCAATTCCGCAGTCAGACATCAGTTTGGCCACGGCCTTGGCCTCGACATCACTGTAGCCGGAGGCATACATCGGAAGCATATTCTCCCAGTCGTATGGCGTTGTGAAGTCCGCTGACAGTTTTCTTCCCTGCCATGTATAGGAATGCGAGCCTGCGCCCCGAAGCGGCCATTTATGGTAATACATGATCTGAGCGACAGCTGTAGCCAGACAACCGGTGATACATTTTTGGCCGGATGAGGGGAAATAGGGACACATGTCATTATACGGTGTCTGCTGATTCCAGTTGATTCCTCCGAGAAGAGGTCCGGCCACCGCACCCGGAGCCTTTGCTGCAGCGGACGACCCCCTGAGCCCGGTATGACGCTGTGACGAACGTAGTTCCCTGATGTCGGTCTGATACTGCTTCAGCAGCCACTTGGCTCCATCAGGCAGTGTGGCATAGTCAAATGTCCCCTCGTCGGAATAAGCCAGTACGAGTTCCTCTCCGCTTCGGACATTTTCATCAGCAATAATGACTTCGAATCCTCTTCCTCCAGGCCTGTTGAAGACATAAAAGTCATCATGTCCGTCCGAGACTGCCGTATATGCCAGCCTGGCTCCTGGTCCGGCAGCGGCTCCGGCACGTTCGAGAGAGCCCTTGTCAGCCCGAACTGAAACCGCCGACAGCAGAGCGCAAAACAAAACCAGCAGTCTGTTCATGTAACCCGTCCGTTATTTTGACCTGTACTTCAGCTTCACAGGAGATGATTCCACCTGAATAGGAGACAGCGCTGTCACAACATATACCCTTGACCCGGTTCTCTCCGCATCGGGAAGTATATAATAGGTCCTGTCAGTCAGGAGAACGATATGTGACGGATCATCCAGATCCACTTTCTCGTCCATTCCGAAACTGTAGATGACATATCTGGAAGCCCTGTCCATCTGATGTTTGGAAGATGGAGCGGTCCAGAACAGTCCGGGACCGTCAATGGTCTGCACAAGCCTCATCTTCTTCACCTTGGACGGCCTGCTGTCCGGCAATCCACGGCCGACAGGCTGCAATGCCGGATAAGGGTAGTACTCAGCCGCCAGAATCTGACGATAACCTCCGCTATTGTCCACAACAGACTTGGCCGGCCAGTGGCAGCTGCCCTGCAGCTCGCTCCGACCACGCTGAAGGTCCATCTTCATCCTCTCCTGATGAATCGAAGGATTCCGGGGATCTGCACCCGTCACCGTACGTTCCACATCCTGTCCTATGTACATAAGCACATCGCCGGCATGATCCGCCCACCAGTTCACGAGTACCTCGTAATCCGCCACGGAAGTCCCGACATTCCAGTACACCTGAGGGATGCAGTAATCCAGCCAGCCCTTTTCAATCCAATACAGCACGTCTGCATACAGACCGCTGTAGTTCTCCAGACCGTTTGTAGCGCTTCCCTCCGGATATCCGACAGATGCATTGCGATAGATTCCGAACGGAGAAATGCCGAATTTCACCCACGGTTTTATTCCCTTGACAGTATTGTACAGCTGTTCGATGAACAGATTGACGTTGTCACGTCTCCAGTCGTCCTCGTCTGTAAAGCCGCGGGGATCCTTCTGGAAATCAGCCTGATCGTTGAATGCAAGTCCATCCTCAGGATATGGATAGAAGTAGTCATCGATATGAAAGCCGTCAATGTCATACCTCGTCACGATATCTGCAGCGACAGAGCAGATGAAATCACGATTCACCTGAAGTGCCGGGTTGAACAGCGTCAGTTTGCCATATCTGACAAACCTGTCAGGATGCAGGGATATCTGATGTTTCGCATCCGGCATTGGAGTAGATTGGGTGCGTGCGCGGAAAGGATTGATCCATGCATGCAGCTCCATGCCACGCCGGTGGCACTGGGTGATCATAAAGGCAAGAGGGTCCCACGGCTCATCAGGAGCCAGCCCCTGACATCCGGTCAGATATCCGCTCCATGGCTCCAGTTCAGATTCGTAAAGAGCGTCACCTTCCACACGTACCTGAAACAGAATGGTATTGATGCCACATGATGCAAGACTGTCCAGCTGGTCCGATAGAATCCGCTTCAGTTCAGACGTAGGAATACCCTCAAACTGATGATTGACCGCCTGAATCCATGCCCCGCGGAACTCCCGCTTGGGGTATAGCGGCTCGGCGGATGTCAGAACGCATGAAGCTGCCATCATCAATACAGCAATGCATATTCTGACAGAACTGACCCTCATATCCAACCCTTTCAAAAATGAATTTATTTCACGTACCTGCGTTCAGCGTTGCCGCTTGCGATGTCCTTCAGCAGGAACATTCCGGTATTTCCCGTCAGACGTACGACCGCCTCATCAATGTTCTCGTCTGAACATTCTATCTGACCCAGACAGATGCCGGAGACTGAATAGACCGCATAGACCTTGTCGTCTTCCGTCTTCTCCACGCCCGTATCAGCGCTGAACTTGAGCATATCGAGGTTGCATCCGCCCTTGAGAATGGTGACCCTCAGGAAATGCTGACCTGCTGTCAGTGGTTCGGACAGGCCGCCGCTGATTTTCGTCGTACCTTCCGTCAGCGGAACAGTCACCTCGGCCAGCGGGATAAGCGTACCGTCTTCATTCAGTGAAATGCTGAATGCGGAACCTTCCACATCGGAACCGACCTTGGCATCGAACTTATAGTAACCGTCAGACTTGACATTGACCGTATATTCCATCCATTCGCCTTCAGCAGTGCTGGCTACCAGGAAGTTCTTGCCGGAACTGATGATATCCACGCCCTCGTTGTCCTTGCGGTACGCGTATCCGCCTTCATCGACTGCATCGGAATCATGGAAGGTCAGGCCCTCACCCTGGACATCAAAATCCTCGAATTGGAGCGAACCCGGAATGGATATCGGACCATCGTATGCCCTACGCGCCTTCTGCGCCTGGAATTCACCGTAGTAATAATAAGACTCACGTCTCTTTGAATCCACAGCCATTGTACTTATTCTGTACGTTCCTGCAGTGTTCGTCTCTTCAAACAGATATCTGAACGGAACTCCGGTACCGCTTGCCACAAGTTTGTCATTGATATAGAGGTCCACGCGCTTCACCGTAACGGACTCCCTCTTGCCGTTCTCCAATGTATCAGGAGTAATGTCGGCCGTGACAGTAATAGCCACCGGATCTCCGGCAATTACGATTTCAGGTTCAGCTTCAACGTTAAGCTTCACCTTGTCGGTCCTCTCCAGTTTTATGAACTCAATACGGTCCATGTTGCACGATGAACCTGTAACGGTCACGCGCACGATGTTTCTGCCGGCCTCAAGATCCACGGCGCAGCGTCCGTCAATTGCCACATACTTGTCCCAGTTGCCGTCACCGGTCTTCGGAACAGCCACCGAAGCGAGGTCTGTCAGCTCGCCGTTCTGCCAGATGCCGATGCTGAATCCCGAGCCGTCAGCTCCTGAGGATGCATAAGCGGTAAACAGGTAAGTGCCGCTCTCCTTCACGTCAACAGTATATTCCAGCCACTCTCCGGACGATGTATATCCGATAGCGTATCCCTTGTTGCCGGTCACGATATCAACACCGCTCTTATCCTTGCGATAGCCGGTGCCACCCTCATCCCTGTCATCCGTGTCGTGGAACGATATTCCGTCAGCGCCCGTATCGAAGTTTTCAAGCTGAAGGGTACCCGGAATGTCAGCCACCTTGTCCATATAAGGCTTGCGCGGAGGATAGGTTGTCACATGTGAAGATCTGGTGTATTCGCAGCCGTCGGTAGTATAGACAATTGCCTTGAACTCGACAGTGCCCTCCTTCTCCGGGAGATAGTCCGCCACGAACGGGCCCTCGGTCTTGCTGAACATCAGTTTTGTTCCGGCATACAGTTCCACATGGTCGATGGTCTTCGTCCTCATTGACGCACGTACCTCCACCTGAATAGGATCGCCCTTCGAAGCCTTGGTCGTAGTAGGCTTCACATAGACAGACGCTTCCTTCGTCCAACCGTTGGTGAACGGGAAATTAGCCCTGAATCCGGCATTCTTTGCCTTATCGGATTTCATGTATTCCCTCAGCCACTTCATGGCAGGACGCTCGTTGCCCTTGCCATAGGAGATACCTGAATAATCCTCCCATGTCTTGCCCTGTATGAATCCCCAGATGGTGACTCCGGCACAATAGTCAGCCTCCCACATCAGAGGAATCTGCTCCTTGTATCTGAGTTCCTGGTCAGAATCTTTCTGCTTGTCTATGTCATACTCGGAAATATACATAGGTATCTTCAGCGCGTTCTGGATCTTCGTCATGACAGTCTTCAGATTTGCGCCGGACATGTCGCCTAAATCATGTGACTGACAGCCGTAGGCGTCAATCGGAGCACCTGCATCAATCAGAGCCTGCACCAGCTTGATGTATTCATCGGTATTCCACTGGAAGGTGTTGAAGTCGTTGTAAATGAGGATGGCATTCGGCCAGCGTTCATGAGCCAGTTCGAAAGCCTTTACAATCCAGTCATAGCCGCTTGTTCCGGCTCCACCCAATGCCTCTTCGAAGAAATGGGTGCCCTGCTGGTGTCCGGGAATGGCCTCATTCACTACATCGATGAGCTGAAGGTCCGGATAATGTGCCTTGGCCGCATCCATCCACTCGACAATCGCCTTGTATCTCTCCTTGGCGGAAAGTGATTCAATCCAGCTCGGATACTGGGAGCCCCATGCAAAGCAGTGGAACTTGAAAGCAAACCCATGATTCTTGGCATAGTTGTATGCATTGTCAGCGCCGCCCCAGTTGAAAGAGCCGCGATTGCCCTCCACCGACGCCCATTTTGTCTCATTTTCGGGAGTCACCTGATTCCAGAGGTCGGAATAGATATACCCATCCGTATCCATCTGATAGGTTGTGGTGATGTTACCCAGGAACTTGTTCGGATTGGTGGAAATCTGCGCCAGAGCATCCGTCAGGCATGCACCTCCGATAAGAACTGCTGCAAGAAGTAAAGATTTTCTCATATAAATACCTGTTAATTATTATTGCATATTACATTTCAGCGAGCCTGTCAAGCGCCAGTCTGACCAGTCCGGCAACCTGGGCATGGTAATTGACATTGCTGTTCTTCTGATACCTGTTGGCAATGGCGCAGCATATTGTAGCGGCCTCATGCCCCAGATGACGGGCGATGCCGGCAATGGCCGATCCCTCCATCTCGAAATTGGTAATGCGATAGTCTCCGTATCGGAACGATTCAAAAGCATCCAGCATGTCCGGAAGTGCCAGCTGCATTCTGAGGACGCGTCCCTGAGGTCCGTAGAAACCTGGAGCGGACAATGTCATTCCCTTCACCGTACAGTCCTGGAATCTGTCTATCAGACTGTCTGATGCCTTTGCGAAATACGGCATGGGCATATACTGAGTCTTGTGAATATGCTCTGCAAATGCCTTCTCCATATCCAAATCTGTGATCTTCTCTCTGTCGGCATACCAGTTCAACAGGCCGTCCAGTCCGATTGAGTAATGCGAGAGGATGTAGGAGCCCAGCGGGATGTCGGGCTGTATTGCACCGCAGGTCCCTATTCTGAGAATCGTGAGCGTTCTGTGTTCACTTTTCACTTCGCGTGTGGCGAAATCGATATTCGCCAGGGCATCGAGCTCATTCATCACAATATCGACATTGTCGGCACCTATACCTGTTGACAGACAGGTTATGCGCGTACCATGATAACGTCCCGTCAGTGAAATGAACTCACGTGAGGCATTCCTGAACTCAATTTCATCAAAGAACTCTGCCATCATCCGGATACGGTCGGGATCACCCACCAGTATCACCTTGTCAGCCAGTTGCTCCGGTCTGATATGAAGATGGAACGCACTGCCGTCATCATTAATGATAAGCTCCGATTCCGCTATTCTCATAACTGTCACCTTATTAACAATTCTCCTTATTTATTCCGATATTAAAACCTTGCGTCCGCCATGAATGTAAAGACCCGGCTTCAG
>JAKSIW010000027.1 GCA_024398555.1 Bacteroidaceae bacterium
ATGAAAACGGCAACAAGCGCTACGACTTCCAGTTCACCAACAAGCGCGGCTACAAAGTCACCATCGAAGGCTTGAGCGAGAAGTTCGACAAGGAGTACTGGAACTATGCCAAGCTCATCTCCAGCGTCCTCCGCTACCAGATGCCTATCGACCTCTGCATCCGCCTGATCGGCCAGCTCGACCTCGGTTCGGAGAACATCAACAACTGGAAGAACGGCGTGGAGCGTGCTCTCAAGAAGTACGTACTCGACGGAACAGCAGTCAAGGGCGAGAAATGCTCCGTCTGCGGTTCGGAGAGCCTCGTCTATCAGGAAGGCTGTCTCATCTGCCAGAACTGCGGCTCTTCCCGCTGCGGCTAAACAGTAGCAAAAGAACGGAACAGGCGCCTTTAAGGTTCTGGGAATCACACCATATTCCCGTCACCTTAAAGGCGCCTGTTCCGTTTTTTTAAGATTACTAAAGCCGTGCGACGATGTGCGACACAGTACCTTCGGGCTGCATCGGGACGAGGTTGCCATCTACGGCGACACCGTTGACGGACAGGCTGCGGAGGCCTTTCTGACGGCCGTCCGGATTCTGCACCTCGATGACATAGGTGGCACCACGGAAACGGCGGGTCACGGTGAAGCCCTTCATGTCGGACGGAATACAGGGATCGACCTCAATGCCATTGTACGCGGGTTTGATACCGAGAATGAACTGAGTCACGGCATACCAGTTCCAGGCGGCCGTACCTGTCAGCCATGAGTTCTTGCCCTCACCTGGGCGGGCGGCATCCTTGCCGGCCACCATCTGACAATAGACGTACGGCTCAATCTTATGCAGATTCTGGTCCTTGATCCACGCAGGACATATCTTGGTGTAATGCTCCCACGCATCATTGCCGCGCCCGGCAACAGTCTCGCCGATAATCACCCACGGATTGTTGTGGCAGAAAATGCCCGCATTCTCCTTATAGCCGGCAGGATAGCTTGATATCTCACCCATTTCCACATGATAGGTGGTGAATGCCGGATTGTTCAGCACCATGCCGTTCTCCGAATCCAGATACTTCTTGCAGGAATCCAGAGCCTTGTCCACCAGCCCCTCCTTCAGACCGATGCCGGCCATAGTACAGAAGCCCTGGCTCTCTATGAAAATCTTACCCTCCACGTTCTCGTGAGAGCCTATCCTGTTTCCGTAGTAGTCGTATGCACGCAGGAACCATTCACCGTCCCAGCCATGCTTCATCACAGCCTCCGTCATTGCATCAATGCACTTCCAGGCACGCTCTGCCTCGGCATCCATACCCATCTGACGGCACAGCTCCACATAGTCGCGGCCGCACAGCACAAACAGTCCGGCTATCATCAGCGACTCCGCCTTCGAGCCCTCCGTCTTGTTCTCCGTCGTCTGGAAACTCTCGTTCGGATCCCATGAGAAGCAGTTCAGGTTCAGACAGTCATTCCAGTCGGCACGGCCGATGAGCGGCAGTGCGTGCGGGCCGAGATTCTTCACCACATGGTCGAAGGAAATCCGCAGATGCTCCATCAGGGACACCTCCGAGCCGGGTACATTGTCCCACGGCACCATCTCGTCCAGAATAGAGAAGTCACCGCTCTCCTTGATATATGCCACCGTGCCGAAGATAAGCCACATCGGATCATCATTGAAGCCGCCTCCAATATCATTGTTGCCGCGTTTCGTCAGCGGCTGGTACTGATGGTAGCAGCCACCGTCCGGGAACTGCGTCGAAGCGATGTCGATTATCCTCTGACGCGCCCTCTCCGGCACCTGATGCACGAATCCCACCAGGTCCTGATTCGAATCGCGGAATCCCATGCCGCGGCCTATTCCGCTCTCGAAGAACGATGCCGAGCGCGAGAAATTGAACGTAATCATGCACTGATACTGGTTCCATATATTCACCATACGGTCCAGACGCGCGTCACCGCTCTGCACTGAATATTTGTCCAGCAGACCGTCCCACATCCGCCTCAGCTCGTCGAATGCTGCATCCACAGCCTCCACCGTACTGAAACGGCGGATTGTCTCCAGAGCACGTTTTTTGTTGACCAGCGTCACATCCGATGCCTGGGATGAAATCAGCTCCCCGCGACGCTTTCTGCCAATGTCCTCCGCGCAGAACTTCTCCTCCTGCGGATTCTCCACATAGCCCAGCAGGAACACGAAGTCCCGGCTCTCACCAGGCTGCAGCGTCACCTCTATATAATGCGACGCTATCGGACTCCATCCGTGCGCCAGTGAATTCGAAGGTCTCCCCTCCATGACGCATTGAGGATTCGAGAACTGGTTATACAGGCCGATGAACGACTCCCTGTCAGTATCATATCCCTGCACAGGCACATTCACGCTATAGTACGCGTAATGATTGCGGCGCTCCTTGTATTCAGTCTTGTGATAGATGACCGAACCGTCTATCTCCACCTCGCCCGTTGACCAGTTGCGCTGGAAGTTCTCCATATCGGTCGATGCATTCCACAGGCACCACTCCGCAAACGAGAACAGCTTCAGTGTGCGCACACTCCCGCTCCTGTTGCCCAGCGTCACCTTCTGCACCTCCGCCCAGGTCTTGAGCGGCACGAAGAACAGCACCGACGCCTCTATCCCGTTACGGCTGCCCGTTATCCTCGTATAGTTCATGCCATGACGGCACTCATAGCTGTCCAAAGGGGTCTTGCAAGGCTTCCAGCCCGGATTCCACACATCCCCGCCGTCATTGATATAGAAATAGCGTCCTCCGTCATCCATCGGCACGCCGTTGTAACGGTAGCGCGTGATCCTGCGGAACTTGGCATCCTTGTAGAAGCAGTAGCCTCCCGCCGTATTCGATATCAGGCTGAAGAAATCCTCAGTACCCAAATAATTTATCCAGGGCCACGGAGTCTTGGGGTCGGTAATGACATACTCCCGTGCCCGGTCATCATAGTGACCGTATTCCTTTGCCATATTGACTTACTTTTTCAGAGGGAACTTATATGCCAGCCAGGTCATGATAAGGGCGATGACTGCCGGGAACAGAGAGAACAGGGACCACACCATCGTACGCACGCTGTCCGTGACGGATGCCGGATCAATGACCTGATTGCCGAACTCGTCAGGTATCATGTGTGCGCCTGCCAGTCCGAGCAGCAGCGCTATCAGCGAACCCGATACAGCGCCGCCCAGCTTCTGCGCCATCGTTCCCGACGAGAAGATGAGTCCTGTCGATGAAGTGCCGTTCTTCTCAGTGGCGTAATCGGCCACATCGGCATACATTGACCAGAGAAGAGGTGAATAGAGTCCCACTCCCACAGATGTCAGCACCACCATCGTCACAATAAGCCATATCATCTTCGGATTCATCGGGATGAAGAAGAACGCCACCGACGTCACGACGCAGATGACCGATGCCACGATGAAACCCTTGCGCTTGGAACCCATTTTTGCCGCGAACTTCGGCGAAACGCCTCCAAAAATCATGCAGGTCACCTCGCCGAACGCCATCAGCACGGTGAAATTGATGATGAAACCTCCGACAGTCACATCACCGCCCAGACAGTAGTCCATCATGTATCCGGCCACAGCGTAGCGGAATCCGTTGAAGAAATTGGTGCAGACACCCATCAGCGTCAGATATATCCAGGGCTTGTTGCGCAGCAGATCGGCAAACTGCCTGAAAGAGAACTTTTCCGCCCTTACCGGTTTCAGCCTCTCCCTTGTGCAGAGTCCGCACACCAGCGTCATGACCGCGGCGATGATGCCGAAGAGCACTCCCAGCACAGCATACTGATGTGCATCCGTGCCACCAATCATCTTCTGCAGATATGGGAATGACAGCAGAGTGATGAATCCCATAGCGTATGCGCCGACCATGCGGAATGACGAGAACCTGTTCTTCTCGTTGTCATCCTCAGTCATCACGCCGAGCAGCGAACCGTAAGGCACATTGACCAGCGTATAGACCGCCATCATCAGCAGGTACAGCACGTATGCATAGACTCTCTTGCCCACAGGCCCGAAATCAGGCGTAAACAGCAGCAGCGCGAAAATCAGTCCGTAAGGTATGGCACCGAAAATCAGCCAGGGCCTGTAGGTGCCCCATCTGGACTGCGTGCGGTCCGCCAGACTGCCCATGATAGGGTCTGTCACGACATCAAACAGCCTTGCTATCAGCATCAGTGCCGCCGCATCGGCGAATGTCAGTCCGAACACATTGGTAAAGAACAGCGGAAAGGCTATTGACATTATCTTCCATGTAATGCCACCGGCTGCCGCATCTCCCAATGCGTATGCTATTTTCTCTCCTAAAGTTGGTTTTGCAGATTCCATACAGCTATTCAGTAATAATCATTTCAAAACAGGTTCTAAATCTCCACCGGTTTGTATTTCGGGACGAGAAGCTTCATCACCATCCAGCCTATCAGATAGCAGACGCCACAGACGCAGAATACGATGAAATAGCCTGCAGGCTTGCCTGTGAATCCCAGGAAGGAGATGTCATGCGTACCGGCGTAGTCAAACAGCAGTCCGGAGCATTTGTTGAAGATGAAGCAGCTGATACCGCCCGCCATTCCGCCGATGCCTGTGACAGTAGCCACTGCACTGCGCGGGAACATGTCACTGACCGTAGAGAAGAGGTTCGCACTCCATGACTGATGGGCAGCACCAGCGATACCGACAATGATGACAGGCCACCAGTACGACTGGCTGCCGAGCGGCTGTGCCAGCAGAGCCAGCAGAGGGAAGAACGCAAAGATCAGCATGGCACGCATACGTCCCGCGTACGGTTCCATGCCCTTCTTCTCGACGAAAATCGTGGGCAGATATCCTCCTAAAATCGAAAGCATACATATCAGATAGACTGTGAACAGACCCCAGCGGCTCTGAGGGGTGTCCGTGGTGTAGCCATATACCGAGCTGATATAGACAGGCATCCAGAACAGGAAGAACCACCACACTCCGTCGCTGAAGAACTTGCCGGCCGCAAATGCCCAGGTCTGGCGCAGTCTTATGCACTGCCAGAAGCTCATCGGCTTCTCCTTTGCGGCAGCTTCGGGAGCCGGCACTTCATTTCCATCCGCATCGCTGTGGATATACTCCAGCTCGGCAGCATTGACACGTCTGCTCTTCTCCGGCTTCTCATACAGTATATTCCAGAGGACCAGCCAGATGAAGCCAAGCGCACCGATTACTATGAAAGCCGTCTCCCAGCCCCACGCCTGAGCGATGAGCGGAATGCACAGCGGAGCGATCAGAGCCCCTATCTGGGCACCCGCATTATAGATGCTCGTAGCAAATGCGCGATCCTTCTTGGGGAAATATTCAGCCGTAACCTTGTTGGCAGCCGGGAAGTTGCCCGACTCGCCCACCGCCAGAATGAAGCGTGCGGCAATGAACATCCACATGCTCGCCGTCGATACCGCCAGAGCGATATTGCCGGTCGCCTCAATCAGAGCCTCCTTGCCCTGCAGACCGGTCACCATCTGGGTCAGCACCCCGCACAGGGCATGGGCGCATGCGCCGAACGACCAGATACCGATGGCCCAGCCATATCCCCGCTTCGTGCCGAGGCCGTCCACCAGACGTCCGATGAACAGCATTGCGCAGGCATACAGCAGAGAGAACCATCCGGTGATATTGCCGTATGTGGCATCCGACCAGTGGAACTCCGGAGCGATGAAGTCATTATAGGTAAGTGACAGGACCTGACGGTCTAAATAGTTCACAGTGGTTGCAAAGAACAGCATCGCGCACATCACCCAGCGCCAGTTGCTCATCTTCGCCTGATTACGGTTTTCAGAAGCCATATCAAATTCAGTTTAATGATTTCTTAAAGCAATGTCATTCAGAGAAATACACACGTTTCACGCGCGTTGACACGGTAGATATGATTTCGTACGGTATCGTACCGAGGATATCCGACAGCTCGCTTACCGGCAGATTCGCTCCGAATATCTCCACGCTGTCGCCCTCCCTGCAGTCTATGTCCGTGACATCTATCATACACACATCCATGCAGATATTGCCCACATAACGGGCCTTCCTGCCATTCACCAGACAGTACGCGCCACCGTTGCCGAGATGACGGTTCAGACCGTCGGCGTACCCTATAGGAATGGCGGCAATGCGAGACGGACGTGAGATGACGCCCTTCCTGCTGTAGCCCACCGTCTCGCCCGGTTCCAGGTCGCGTATCTGAAGAATCGTCGTCTTCAGCGTGCAGACCGGCGTCAGAGCCCTGTTCGTGATGGGGTCCACACCGTACAGGCCCAGTCCCAGACGCACCATGTCATAGTGGACCTCAGGGAAGCGCTCAATGCCTGCCGTATTGCAGATGTGACGGATAATATGATGTTCGAACGCCTCCTGCAGCTGACTTGTAGCACTCTCGAAGCGCTGTATCTGCAGACGCGTGAAGTCATCGAATGCCGGACTGTCACTTCCCACGAAATGCGAGAAGACCGAGCGCGGGATGACTGCGGAATGACGTTTCAGATGTCTGATCAGCTCAGGCATATCCTCCGGAGCGAATCCCAGACGATGCATTCCCGTATCTATCTTGATATGCACCGGATAGTCGGTGATGCCGTGATGCTCTGCCTTGCGTATGAACGCATCCAGCAGGTCAAAGCTGTATATTTCCGGCTCCAGATGGTTCTCGAATATGGTCTTGAATGCCGAACGCTCCGGATTCATCACCATGATACCCGTGGTGATGCCTGCACGACGCAGTTCCGCTCCCTCGTCCGCCACCGCTACGGCCAGATAGTTCACGTGCATGTCCTGCAGCGTCCGCGACACCTCTATAGAACCTGAGCCGTAGGCCGAAGCCTTCACCATGCACACAATCCTCGTGCCCGGCTCCAGCATGTTCCTGTAGTAGTTCAGATTGGCGGCTACAGCCTTCAAATCTACCTCTAATATCGTCTCATGAGCCTTCAGCTCCAGCCTTTCGCTCACGCGGTCGAAGCGGAAGCGGCGCGCTCCCTTTATCAGCACCTGCTCGCTGTGCATCTCATCCAGAATACCTGAATCCAGCAGTTCCTCCGTAGTCGCGAAGAACTGGCTGTCATGAATGCTGAAGTTCGCACCCACGGACATGATGTCGCGTCCCACGCCTATCAGCCTGTCTATCCCCTTGCCCACAAGAAGCTGGTCCACATTCCGGTACAGCGCCTTGGCCGACATGCCCGTCTGGAGTATGTCGGACAGGATAAGCGTGCGTTTGCGCTTCCTGTCATCCTGACGGCGCACCATGAAGTCGAGGGCAATGTTCAGCGACGACAGGTCGGAATTGTAGCTGTCATTGATAATCGCACATCCGCGAAGTCCCTCCTTCACCTCCAGCCGCATCCCGATGGGTTCGAGCCTCCACATCCTTTCTCTGATTGTCTCCGGCGAAACGCCCAGATAGAGGCAGGCAGCCAGACAGTGCAGCGAATTCTGCACGGAAGCATCGTCGATGAACGGAATGCTGTATTCATTGTCCAGTCCGATATAGCGGTAGCGTACCACCGTCCTGTCATTCCGTTTGTCAATACTCTCGATGAAGAGAGGCTTCTCACGGTTTCTGGACGACCATGCAATCTCGCGTACGGACAGCACCGACCTGTTCACGCAGTCCTGAATCAGCTCATTGTCCCCGTCGTATATCACCACGTCGCAGTCCTGGAACAGCTTGAGCTTCTCCAGACACTTCTCCTGCAGCGATGAGAAATTCTCCTGATGTGCGCTGCCGATATTCGTCAGAATGCCTATCGTAGGACGTATGATCTTCCACAGCGGACGCATCTCACCGGGATCCGAGATGCCTGCCTCGAACAGTCCAAGTTCCGTGGATTCATCCATCATCCACACAGACAGAGGCACTCCCGTCTGCGAATTGTAGCTGCGCGGCGAACGCGTGATGCGGTAGTCCTCCTCCAGAAGCTGATAGAGCCACTCCTTCACAATGGTCTTGCCGTTGCTGCCCGTAATGCCTATCACCGGCACGCTGAAATTCTGCCGGTGCACAGCCGCCAGACGCTGCATCGCCCGCCTCGTATCATCCACCACCAGGAAATTGGCCCCGTCGAAATTCTCCATTCTGCCGGGAATCCTGCTGACCACGAAGTTTCTCACACCCTTGTTGTACAGGTCCTTCACATAATCATGGCCGTCATTATGCTTGCCTGGGAGCGCGAAGAAGAGCGTTTCCCTCGGGAATGTCAGGGAGCGGCTGTCTGTGAGGAGCCACGCCACGGACGAAGGGCAGAAGCCGTGTCGGACGGCCCCTATCACTTCGGCTATATGTTCTATCGGATATGTCATAGGAACAGTATTTGTATCATACTTGCAAAGTAACAATTTATCTCTGTAAAATAGGTGCGCAGGCACATATTTTATCAATAATTCGTGTCAGAGCCCGTATCTTCGGCGGAAATGTTGTAGATTTGTCAGTTTCCAAAAATACAGATATGAAGGAGGAGGGAGAAGAGAGTCTGCTGCAGCATATCGACAGTCCTGCGGATTTACGGAAATTGAAGTCCGCACAGCTGCCGCAGGTGTGCAGCGAACTGAGGCAGAAGATCATTGACGAAGTTTCACGCAATCCCGGACATTTCGCATCCAGCCTGGGCACGGTGGAACTGACCGTTGCCCTCCACTATGTATTCAACACCCCTGACGACAGGATAGTCTGGGATGTCGGCCATCAGGCATACGGCCATAAGATTCTCACCGGACGCAGGGACACATTCTGCACCAACCGCAAGCTGAACGGTCTGAAGCCGTTCCCCTCGCCTGACGAAAGCCCTTATGACTCGTTCACGTCAGGACATGCGTCCAACTCCATCTCCGCCGCCCTCGGCATGGCTGTCGCCGACATGCAGAACGGACACCGTTCACGCCGCGTCGTAGCCGTAATCGGAGACGGAGCTATGGGAGGCGGTCTGGCATTCGAAGGTCTCAACAACGCTTCATCCACCGACAACGACCTGCTCATCATATTGAATGACAACAACATGAGCATCTCATGCAGTGTCGGTGGCCTGAACAACTACCTCACCCATCTGCAGACATCCCGCACATACAACACATTCCGCTACTATACGGCGCGGGTCCTCAGCAAACTGGGTCTGATGGACGAGAAGCGCCGCCGCAACATCATCCGCAAGAACAACCGCCTCAAGATGAAGCTGTCACATCAGCAGAACATCTTCGAGGGCATGGACATCAGATACTTCGGCCCGGTGGACGGGCACAACGTCCAGGCTCTGGTCCGCATTCTCAACAATATCAAGGGAATGCACGGTCCCCGCCTGCTTCACATCCACACCGTCAAGGGCAAGGGCTACGAACCCGCCGAACGGGAAGCCACCATCTGGCACGCCCCCGGTCTCTTCGACAAGGACACCGGCGAGCGCATCATCAGGAATACGGAAGGTATGCCGCCGCTCTTCCAGGATGTCTTCGGCGAGACGCTGCTCGAGCTCATGCGCATGAACCGCAGGGTGCTGGGCATCACGCCTGCCATGCCATTGGGATGCTCCATGAACATTCCGATGAAGGAGTTCCCCGAGCGCTGCTTCGATGTAGGCATTGCCGAAGGACATGCCGTAACCTTCTCCGGCGGTCTTGCCACGGAGGGCATGATTCCATTCTGCAACATCTACTCGTCATTCATGCAGCGTGCCTACGACCATGTCATCCATGATGTGGCGATCCAGCATCTCAACGTCATCTTCTGTCTGGACCGTGCCGGTCTGGTAGGAGAGGACGGCACCACCCATCACGGTTCCTTCGACATGGCTTTCCTCCGTCCGATACCCGGCATCACCATTGCCTCACCGTTCGACGAATGCGAACTGCGCCGCCTCATGTACACGGCCCAGCTCCCGAACCAGGGTCCATTCGTAATCCGATATCCCCGCGGCCGCGGTGTTGTGGCCGACTGGCGCTGTCCGTTCGAACCGGTCGTTGTCGGCACCGGACGCACCGTCAAGGCAGGTTCGGACCTGGCTATACTCTCCATCGGTCCCATCGGCAATCTGGCGCTCAACGCCATCCATACATACGAGGAGTCGCATCCAGAGCACTCCATTGCCCTGTACGACATGCGCTTCCTCAAGCCCATCGACACCGCCCTGCTGCATGAAGTCGCAGAGCGCTTCGACAGAATCATCACCGTCGAGAACGGCTGCATCACCGGAGGCCTCGGCACCGCGGTCATGGAATACATGTCCGAAGCCGGCCGGCATCCCGAGATACGCCGCATCGGCATACCCGATTCATTCGTACAGCACGGCAGCGTACCGCAGCTGCTCAGCATCTGTCACATGGATGCCGATGCCATTGCCTGCGCCATAAGTGAAATGTTATCACCGTCCAAAACCCACAGCTAATGAGAATAGTCATCGCAGGAGCCGGAGACGTCGGCACACATCTGGCCAAACTTCTATCGGGCGAAAACCAGGACATCACGCTTCTTGACGACAGTCAGGACCGCCTCAACGGTCTGGACTCCAACTTCGACCTGCTGGCCATGCAGGCATCCCCCACATCCATCAGGGATCTGAAGGAGGCCGAAGCTCACAAGGCCGACCTCTTCGTAGCCGTCACGCCTGACGAGAGCCGCAATATCGTCGCCTGCCAGCTCGCCCACAGCTTGGGAGCCCAGAAGACGCTTGCCCGCGTGGACAACTACGAATACCTCGTACCCAAATCCAGAGAGTTCTTCACCTCCATCGGAGTGGATTCGCTCATCTATCCGGAAATGCTCGCAGCCAAGGAAATCGTGGACGGAATGCGTCAGAGCTGGATACGCCAGTGGTGGGAATTCGCCGAAGGCAAGATGGTGATGCTCGGCATCAAACTCCGCGAGAATGCCGAAATCCTGAACGTCCCCCTGTACTCTTTAGGCTCAGACCTGCCCTACCACATCGTAGCCATCGTCCGTAACGATGAAACCATCATCCCCGGCGGATCCGACTCCATCCAGGCAGGCGATATGGTCTATTTCATGACCATGCAGAAGAACATCCAGACCGTCCGCAGGATAGCCGGCAAGCAGGAACTTCCCGACATCCGCGATGTCATAATCATGGGTGGCAGCCGCATCGCGGTCCGTGCCGCACAGCTTATGCCCGACGGAATGAATGTCAAGATTATAGAACGTGACCGCGCCCGCTGCAACTGGCTTACCCAGATGCTCAGCAGCAAGGTGCTCGTCATCAACGGAGACGGCCGCGACCCGGCCCTGCTGATGAGCGAGGGCATTGACCACACCGAGGCCTTCATCGCCCTTACCGACAGCTCCGAGACCAACATCCTGGCCTGTGTAGCCGCCAAGCGCTTCGGAGTGACCAAGACCATAGCCGAAGTCGAGAACATCGACTACATCACCATGGCCGAAAAGCTCGATGTGGGCACAGTCATCAACAAGAAGAAGATTGCCGCCAGCCACATCTACCAGATGATGCTGGATGCTGATGTCAGCAACGTCAAGTGCCTCACCTTCGCCAATGCAGATGTTGCCGAGTTCATCGTCAAACCGGGTGCCCGGGTCACCAAGTCATGCGTCAGGGACATCAGCCTGCCGCGCGGATCCACCATCGGCGGTCTGATCCGCGGTCACGAGGGTGTGCTCGTCTCAGGCAGCACTCAGATTCAGGAGGGAGACCACGTCGTGGTGTTCTGTCTGGAAGGAATGATAAAGAAACTGGAGAAATACTTCAACTGACCTAACTTACCGAAGTGATACATCCGAGATCGATATACAAGATACTGGGCGTGCTTCTGCTCATCGAAGCAGTGGTGCTGTTGCTCTGCGGACTCATTCCGCTGTTCCTCAGGGAGCATGACCTGTTCGGATTCCTCGCGTCAGCCCTGATTACGGCCTGCTGCGCCGTCAGCTTCAACTCCGCCGGAGCCAAGGCGAAGAAGGGCGAAGGCGTATCGAGACGTGACGGCTACGTCGTGGTGACAGCGAACTGGATACTCTTCTCCCTGTTCGGTTGCCTGCCGTTCTGGATCAGCGGCTATGTACCCAGCTTCTCCAATTCATTCTTCGAGACCATCTCCGGCTTCACCACAACAGGCGCAAGCATCATCAGCAATGTCGAAGCCCTGCCTCACGGTCTTCTGTTCTGGCGCAGCCTCACGCAGTGGTTCGGGGGACTGGGCATCGTATTCTTCACAGTCGCCGTACTGCCGGTATTCGGAATGGGCGACATACAGCTCTTCGCCGCCGAAGCCATAGGCCCGTCGCACGGCAAGCTCCATCCGCGCATCAGCGTGAGCGGCCGCTGGATTCTGACCGTCTATTTCATTCTGACAGTAGGCTGCGCCATCTCGCTCATGGCATGCGGCATGAATCTGTTCGAGAGTGTCAACCATGCCATGACCACCATCGCCACAGGCGGATACTCCACGCGCAACACCAGCATCGGAGCCTTCAACTCCAGAGCGATAGAAGATGTCATCACCATCTTCACCTTCCTGTCCGGCATCAACTTCAGCCTGCTCTTCTTCCTGCTGTTCAAGGGCAAGGTAGGCAAGATGTTCCGCGACACGGAGTTCCTCTGGTACTTCATCCTGACAGCCGGCTCCACCATCATACTCTGCATCGTCATCATGGCGAGCACCAGTTCCAATTTCTGGTACTCCTTCCACCTGTCATCATTCCAGGTCGTATCACTGCTCACCACGACAGGCTTCGTCACGGACAATGTCTATAACTGGCCCGCTCCCATCTACATGCTTCTCAGCGTGGGAATGTGTCTGGGCGCATGTGCCGGCTCCACGACAGGCGGCATGAAGGGTGCGCGCTGCATCATCATGTTCAAGACGCTCCGGAACGAGTTCAACCGCATACTCCACCCCAACGCCGTCCTGCCCGTCCGCATCAACGGCAAAGTCATCCCCGACGCCATCAAGCACACCGTGTTCATCTTCACGATATTCTACGTCGGTCTGATAGCCATCAGCTGGATAGTATATATGATAATGGGGCTGAATATGTCGGACGCCTTCTACGCATCCACTGCCATAATCAGCAACACAGGTACGGCAGTCGGCTCATTCGATGCAGCCAACTCGTACGATACAACACTTTCCTGGGATATTCTTCCGCTGGCCGCCAAGTGGTACACCTGCATTCTGATGCTGGTCAGCAGACTTGAGATATTCGCCGTGCTACTTGTCTTCACCCCCGCCTTCTGGCGTCACAACTGACGTCGCCGGGGTCTGGAATTCCTTGAGCAGACTTCTCACTCTTTCGCGCATGCGTCCGTACGGAGCGCTGTCGCGGTAATGCGTATTCTCCCGCAGTGCATCCGTCAGATCCACTTGGGAGTGGCGGTACGAGCTCAGCTCATTCTGACGCTGCTGCAGATGCGCCGCCTGTTTGTAGATATCCGTCTCGCGCTCGTGGCGCAATGATGCCAGCACCGGCTCCATCACCTTGGGCAGCACCCTCTCGAACAGGAAATGCCCCTGTATATAAAGGTATGTCTCCGTCTCCGTCACCCCCAGTCCTGGCAGTTCCTCCATGATGCTCCGCACGCCTGCCACCGCAGACGGTTCGCTCTTTTCCAACCAGTCCAGCTTCCTGCGCACCTTGTTCTCCAGCCTCATGAGCGAGTCCTGCGGAGACTTCACGTTCACATTCTCTATGGCAATGAAATTATTGAACTCCTGCATAGGGAAATCTGCATGGCGGCGGTTGCGGTAGAACCAGATGTTCCATGCGAACAGGGGGAATACAATACGGGAATACAGTTCGAAGAATGCCTCGAAGTCAATCAGCCTGTTGTCGTTGAGCGTACACTGCACGCACACCTGATTCAGGCTGCCCGAATAGCACTGATAGTTCTCAATGGCATAGGCATACGTCTGAATCACATAGGGATTGGTCAGGAAGTCACGCGAAGTCTGAGTCGCGCCCTGCATCAGATAGTCATAGTCGCTATCCACACACGCAAGCATGTACCTGCCCAATGACGATGCCGACAGAGTCTTGGCAAGCGCAGACTTCTTGCCCCTCTCCAACTTGTTGTTCGACGGGAGCATTATCGTGAACGTCACGCTGTCCGACTCGAACTCATCGAGCAGCAGCCGCCAGAAAGCCACATCCTGATAGCTCTCCACAAATGCCACCACCCGCGTCTTGGTACCCTTGGGCTTCAGACGGTTGGCCGCCTCGACATACAGCGAACTTACTCCCTGGACCAGGTGGTTCATTTCTCCACGGTGATGTCCGCGACATCAGTCACCGCATCCATCCATCCGTTCATGATGACGGCCGGAGAATGGGTTGTCATGATAATCTGTACATTCGGATTTATCTCTATGATGCGCTGTATGAGCTGCTGCTGCCAGTCCACGTCGAGCGACACCTCCGGTTCGTCCATCAGTATCACGCCCGGACGGTTGTCCTGGACCAGTGTGGTCAGCAGCACCACCAGCAGCTGCTTCTCGCCCGAAGACAGGTCGTACGGCAGCAGTCTGATGCCGAAGCGGTCGAACTGCAGGTCATTGCTCTCGCGGATTATCTTCTTGCCCGTATCTGCGAACAGCTCGTCTATGAGATTCAGGAAATGCATCTTGGGACGGGACAGCTCCGCAGCCTTCGCCATCATCTCGGGATCGCCCGACGTCAGATACTGTATGGTCCGGTTGCCGATGTTCACCTGATAGTCCAGATAGCGCCGCTGCAGACGGTATATCTGCCAGTCCAGCTCCGTCACCACATTCTTGTCCGCCATCTTCTCCAGCAGATTGCTGTGCATGAGCGGACGGTCTATACTGCGGATAACATCATAGTTCACCATTCCGGCACCCTCCGGCGAGAAGACGAAACTGACCTCCTCGTCAGGGCCGTTCTTCACAGTGCCCTCGTTCAGCCGGTCCAGCCGTTCGGCCACAAGATTAAGAATGGTGCTCTTCCCAGCACCATTCATACCGCTCAGTATATTCACATCGGGCCGCAGGTTCCACACGATATGCTTGTGGCCCCACATCGCCCTGATTTCAATTCTGCTGATATAGTTACCTGTCATATTTGCTTCTGGCATCCCTGCAGCGCTCTGACAGCCGTTTCAGGAATGACTTCTTCTTTTTCCTTTTTGTCCGGTCCATGCGGCGTGAATACTCAGGCATGTCGGCAAACGAGATATGCTCTTTCACCATCCTGTAGATATCCTCCCAGTCCGGCAGACCTCCCAAATTCCTGTCATCGATATACATGTCCGCGACTATCTTCCGCGCCACGTCACTGCGTTCCCACGTATCGTCAGGGCGCTCCGAATTCACGGCATAGAACGACAGTCCGCGCTCGCGGCAGAACCGCAGGGCATCATCCAGCAGCTGGCCTTCGCGGGCAGTCCACAGTATCAGCTTGTGCCCGTCGTCAGCCAGCCGTATCAGAGTATCTATCGCCATAGGCTTCTCTCTGCCTATGCCCGGATACCTGTGCTCCACTATCGTGCCGTCAAAATCTACAGCTATCGTCATTTACTTCTTCTCCGCATTGTCCGCATCTGAATCGTCTGTCGTATCCGCACCGTAACCGTAGCCGTAGCCATAACCATATCCGTAACCATATCCGTAACCGTAGCCGTAGCTATAGCCGTAGCGGTGTTTGATATCCGTTCCGTTCAGCACGATACCCATGCCGTTGAACTTGTCCTCCTTGTAGAAGTGCTCCATCTGCTGCAGGATACGGCGGTCCACCTTGCCTGCACGGATGACAAACAGCGTGGTATCCACCATCTTGTTGATGACAGCCGAATCCGCCACCATGTCCACCGGAACGTTATCCAGCAGGATATAGTCATAATCCATGCGCAGGATATCCATCAGTTCGCTCATGCGTCTGCGGCGCAGCAGCTCCACAGGATTCGGCGGAACCATTCCGGCGGGAATCATATCCACTCTGGGCAGGACCTCACTGTGCAGGATATCCTCCACTTTAAGATTAGTGTCATACAGATAGTTAGACACGCCCTTCACACCATGCACCAACCCTAATTTGCGGGACATAGAGCGTTTCCTCAGGTCAAGGTCTATCATCAGCACCTTCTTCTGATTGTCCGCCAGACAGGCAGCCACATTCATTATCACGAAGGACTTGCCGGCCGCCACATTGAACGAGGAGACAGTAATAACCTTGCAGTGGCCCACGTTGGTGCCCATGAAGTCAATATTCATGCACAGTATCCTCAGCGTCTCCGCCATCAGATCCTTGCTGCCATGTTCGTAATAAACCACCTTGCCCCTGCTCTTTCTTCTCTCACGCAGCGATTCCGAAGCAGCCGGCAACTCGCCGACCACAGGCACAGAGACCACGCCCTCCAGATCCTTGCGCGAACGTATCTTGTTGTCAAGCATCAGTCTCGCAATCAGCACCACCAGAGGTATCAGCAGACCGGCCAGAACACCCATCATTATCATCTTGGTGCGGTTCGGAGCGATATGCACTACAGAGCCTTCCGCAGGATCCACCACACGGGCGTTGTTGTCAGCCATAGCCTGCGACAGGCCGTTCTCCTCGCGCTTGTTCAGCAGGAAGAGGTACAGGGACTCCTTGATGTTCTGCTGCCTCTCTATGGTCAGCAGTTCACGCGCGGTGGAAGGCATGTCAGCGAATTTTCTGATAGCCTCCTGCTCCTGTACAGCAGCATCTTCCTTCTTGATGTCAATACTGTACATCAGATTGTCGATGGACATGATGATGCTCTGGCGTATGGAAGCCATATTGTTGTCCATTCCTATTATCACAGGATTGTCCTCACCGCTCTCCAATACCAGCTTGTCGCGGTTCATCTTGATGCTGTTGTACTGGGTGATCAGTCCCTCCACGCGCAGGTCTTCGAAACCTATGCTGGTCGGAATCATGGATTTCCCGTTCTTCGGGTCTGTCAGATAGTCACGGATGTACTGGGCCCACTTCAGCTGGGTTTCGTACGCCACGATCTGAGCGTTGGATGTACGTGTCTGCTCCAGATAGCGGTTGGCCACATCATCTGCATCCATCAGATTGTGCTCCACCTTGTAGTCCTGCACCTCACGCTCCACCACATTCAGTTCCTGCCCGATTATCTGAATACGCTCGTTTATGAACTGGGCAGTATTTATGATTACCTGATTCTTGTCGTTCAGAGCATCCTCGTTATAGACCTCAAACAGAGTGTTCAGCACATCCGTAGCCCTATCAGACGAACGGTCCACGAGCGTGAACGTCAGGATTGAGGCATCATCACTCAGCTGGGCTATGCTGAGACCTGACAGCAAGCTCTTGGCAGTTGCGACAACATCGTTCTTTGTAACATACACAGTCTTGCCCTTCAGCTCCTGATTGTGATAGTTGAACGTCGGTACCAGACATATATAACCGCCGGCCACACCGATGGTGTCATTCAAGTTCACAACGCGCTTCGTACCGCCCAGATTCAGTTCCACGCTCACTGAATCGACCTGAGTCAGCTCCATGTACATGGGCGTGTCGCTCAGTTCGCTCGAGAATATGACCTTGACCGGAGTATTGTAGTACAGTTCCTTGCGCCGCAGCTTGACATCCACCTCGTAACTCACATTGGCATCCAGTCTGCGCACCACCTCGGTCATCAGCCGCTTGGACCGGAACTGGAGTATCTCGTTCGTCACATTGGTCTTGTTTATCAGAGCGGAATATACCAGTGACGTGGACTCACGGCTGTTGGCAGGATTCTTTATGATGATTGTAGCAGTACTGCTGAACAGGAAAGTCGATGTGGCATATTTGTATGCCCCGTATCCTCCGAGAACCAGAATTCCCGCCAAAAACCAGTACCAGTAACTCAGCAGGTAGAAGAACAGATCCACCAGATTGATACCATCGTCTCCGGTTCGGGACTTTTTCAACGAATAGTTCACTTCATTCATATTTGCCGGTTTTATCTGTTTGAATAAACAATGATAACAGTGAGCAAGGATGACAGCATTGAAATGACTGTAACCATATTGTTCCATATTGTCTGACGGCTCGTCCGGTCCGAATCCTGAGCGGAATCCTTGGGCTTCAGATACAGGATGTCATTCTGATGCAGATAGAACGCAGGGGAGTCATACAGTGACGTGGACTTCAGATTGACTGAATACAGTCTGCGCGCACCGCCTTCCGTGCGTATCACCCATACATCGTCCAGCACGGCATCCGTTTTCGGACCATCAACCTTTGCTATCGCTTCGAGAATATTCACAGAGCCGGAGCCGAACGAATAGATGCCATTCTTCGCCTGACCGAGCACGGTAATCCTGAAATCAGTAAACTCCACGAACACCAGAGGGTCAGAGATGTACGGTTTCTCCTTGAGGCGTTTCTCTATTTCCGCCTTCACCTCCACGAGGGTCGTACCTGCCACATTTATCTTCCCCAATACCGGGAAGTCTATATCTCCGTACTTATCTACCAGATAGCCCTGCTGCTGCTCCGTACCGGCGGTATAATCCACCTCGCCGGTAGATGAGTCATACGCCTGACTGCCGGTAAACACATTGAACGGTGCTGCAAGAGCCGGATTGCCGCATGTCACGGTAATGGACAGACGGTCGCCCACGCTGATTCTTGACTCCATCCTGTCCTGAACGACATACAATGAATCCACGCTCATATCCTGCAGCAGACCCAGACGTTTATATGCTCCACAGGAGCTCAAAAGCATCGTACAGACCGCCACAACGGGCAATAATATTCTACTCTTCATTTCCAAATGGTTTTATCTTGCAAATTTAAACTAAAACTTTATCCTATACAAATCTTCTGATACGTCCGCCCAGAAGTCCCGTCCATCTTCTGACGAGAGGGCCCGGCACATATCGCACGAGCAGGGTGAATCTGCGCCACAGCCCGGCATAACGCCACTTTCTGTCCAGTCCGAAATTGCCGTCCGTCATCACGAGCTGCAGGAACCTGTCACAGTCTCTGCGCAGCACACGCATTGCGCCGTGGAGTTCAGGCAGAATGTCCTCCGGAGTCCCTAACACCTGCCGCAGTACAGCGTGCAGCAGAGCGGTCCATCGGAGCATGCGCATGCTGCCCAGCAGTGAAACATATTCAGCCACATCGTACGAGCCGCTGTAATGTCTGTAGGCCATGGCCAGGTCACAGAGATGCCTCATGCCTATGCCCGTCACAGCAGCATGATGCAGTATGTGTTCATTCAGCATCATCAGCACACCGACGGGACCGTCCGCAAACATTCCGCCGCGGTGATGCTCCACCACGATGCCATTGCTCTGATAATGCACGTCACCGTCACTGTCCTGTCCTGCCCGGATGCCATTCCTCCGCAGCAGCTCCAGAGCACGGTTCCAGTCGTCATCCCCACGTATCCACCAGTCTATGTCACCGATGACCCTGTGTTCGGGAACCGGATACATCGCCGCCACCGCTGTGCCCTTCATCAGAACAGCATCTATTCCATTGTCCTGCCAGATACGTGCCTGACGCTCCACCTCTGCGGCAATCCTCCTGTAGTTTCTCTCTATCCTGTCCGCAGCCAACAGCCAAGTCGCAGCCAGGTCACGCGGCAGTCCGGCATCCGAGGGCAGCCCGCAGATCACATCATACAGCAGTCCCTCCACCGTCTGGTGTCTGGCCGTGCCATATACATCATACCATGTCTCTGCGTCCACCGGAGTCTCCAGACTCAGGGGTACGTTCCACAGCGCACTCTGCAGCAGACGGATGAACAGGTCCGGTGTCATATCAGCATTCCGTATTCACGCCACAGGCGTATCAGGTTCGCCACGTCCCTCTCAGCATCCGCCACGCTCACATCATACTCGGAACATATCATATCTACAAGACTGCGCTCGTCAAATGACGAATCTCCTATTTTCTTCCACAGCCAGGCTGCAGGCTCGTTCATACTGAACACCTTCCGCATATCGATGGTGTCCACCTCTGTGTCCAGAAGAATATACTCTCCCGCCACCCTGTTCAGTCTAAAGCTTGGTTTGAGTCTCATAACAGGCCATTATACAAATCAATACAACTGTCTATCATGGTATTGTACGTGAATAGGCTGTCGTAATGCTCACGCGCATTCCTGCAGAACTCCTCATACCTCTGACGGTCTTCGCATATACGCATCACGGCATCCGCTATGGCACGGCCGTCCATAGGCTTCACATTGATGCCGGAATAGCCGTCCCTGTTCACCCAGGACACGCCGGAGCCCTCTATCTGCGTAGCCACGACCGGTTTGCCGCAGCTCATGGCCTCTATCTGCACTATCGCAAAAGCCTCAGTCTTGTATATGCTGCTCAGGGCGAACACATCGCATGCCGTATAGTAAGCCGCAAAGTCGGCTTCGTCAATATATCCCAGCAGAGTCACCTTCGACACCACTCCGCACTCCATAATCTTCAGCATCAGATCATTACGGTCAGGTCCGTCGCCACCTATCAGAATATGGTAGTCATCCGGCAGCCAGCGGGCAGCCTCAATCAGATACTCGTAGCCCTTGTATCCCACCAGACGGCCGAGAGCATAGACTATCTTCTTGCCTTTGTACTTGCTGCGTATTCTTTCCGCCCCTTCCGGATCAGGCTTGACAGGATTGATGCCAATCGGTATGGCTGTCACCTTATCCTGCACGTCCTTCAGGAAGACCGAGTCCTTCACATATACCGGCGTTGTACCTACAATCGCATCCGCACGCCTGATCATCCACCGCAATACCGGAGCATAGAATTTCAGCAGCGTCTTCTGCTTCAGGATGTCACTGTGCCAGTGCAGCACCACCTTCCCCTTGAATCCGCTCAGGCGGAGAGCCAGGGCAGCCATCGGGTCCGGATGATGCACGTGGATGATGTCATAGTCACGCCTCATGCGACGCAGTTCCAGCACCAGCCTCGGGGAAATCATGGTAGCGGCCAGCTTGATCCATGTAGGTACTACAATGCATCTGCCGAGCTCATTGAAACTGATCTCCAGCCTTTTCCCAAAAAAAGCCCCATGCTCATGGCTGTTGAGCTCGCTTCGCAAACCGCAGCACAGCATATCACAACTCACGCCCTTCTGCGAGAGACCGCGTGTCAGGTCCCATTCGACCTTCTCCACCCCGCCGAAAATTGGGTAGAACTTACCAAGCTGAAGTATTTTCATAT
>JAKSIW010000028.1 GCA_024398555.1 Bacteroidaceae bacterium
CGTCTTCCCAATTCACTGCCGGCAACGGATTTGTCCGCAGTCAGCAATGACAGCGCTTCAGCCCGAAGAGCCTCAAGACGGGGAGATGTTTCATCAGTTTTTTTCCCGACCTTGAGGAGCTGTTCGTATTTTCCCTGCTCATACAATCTCTGTGCACGCAGTTCACGATGCATCAGTTCATCCGAATTACCTAGAGATGGAGGTATCAGCATTACCATGCATACCAGCAGCAGATTTACAGCCGGGCACTTATAATAATCATTTTTTGCCGTGAGTACGAGTTCTGACAGGAAACGGCACAGAAGCAGCGTCACTGCGGCCAGGATCACGATGACCATCCAGGTCCCGATGGAATGTCCGACGAAGACCTGCTCCGTATAGCTTGTTGCAGCAGCAAGCAGCAGCATCGAAGGAAGATAGTTGCATGCTTCCCATGCGCCTTTGAAACGAAGGATGGCAGTGAATGCGATTCCTGAAAGAATAATCAGAGAAGAGAACAGAAGGGATAGCCAGAACGGGTAGAAGGATATGGCTCCGTCTGTGATCTTATTATGTACATACCACATCAGATCTGTCTGAAAGAACATCAGGTATGAAAAGACATATACGCTGAACAGAAGCCTGTCCAGAAGTCTCACAGAACGCAATGCTCTGGCATTCTCACCATATTCCGCCATGCCCATCAGATATCGGTCCTTTTCAACACGAATCCTGAACGGGCCGGCAGATACAGCTTCAACCATTCCTTCCCTGCATCCGCATACAGTGGGTCTGGAATTGTAAAGTGTTCCTGCAAGTCATCTACAAGTCCGTTTCCTCCATATTCAGCGCTGTCTGTATCCATGACTATCCTGTACGACCCATGCTCCACCAGCATCCCATATCCGTCAAATGACCGTGAAGGATTGAAATTGAGCACAAACAGCAGATCTCCCCTGCTGAAGGCCAGAATCTGATCTCCCTCATGACACCAGACCTGCACGACAGGCAATGCATGGAAAGCATTGACGGAAGAAATCAGTGAAACGATATCACGGTCGAAATCGCCCAGCCAATGATACATCAGTTCCCTGTTGTCAACGAGACTCCACTGTCGTCTGGCATACTTATGGCTCCATCCGTTTCCTTCACGTGGGAAATCAATCCACTCAGGATGTCCGAACTCGTTGCCCATGAAATTCAGATAACCGCCGTTGACAGTGCCCATGGTCACCATCCTGATCATCTTGTGCAGAGCTATGCCCCGCGATGTAACCAGATTGCCGCATCCCTTCTTGAAATGCCAGTAGATATCTGCATCGACAAGTCTGAATATCACGGTCTTGTCACCTACAAGTGCCTGGTCATGACTCTCAACGTATGAAATCGTCTTCTCATCAGCACGGCGGTTCGTCAGTTCCCACCAGATGGAAGAGACATTCCAGTCCTCATCACGACGTTCCTTGATCGTCTTGATCCAGAAATCCGGAATATTCATTGCCATCCGGTAGTTGAATCCGAATCCGCCGCTGCGGAATGGAGCAGCAAGCCCCGGCATGCCGGAGACCTCCTCCGCTATGGTTATCGCATGGGGATTGACCTGATGCACAAGTCTGTTAGCCAGCATCAGGTAACAGATGGCATCGCCGTCCTCATGGCCGTTGAAATAGTCGTCATAGTTACAGAATGTCTCGCCAAGTCCATGACTGTAGTAAATCATCGATGTGACCCCGTCGAAGCGGAATCCGTCGAAGCGGAATTCCTTGAGCCAGTACTTGCAGTTGGACAGCAGGAAATGAACGACAGCGTCCTTGCCATAGTCGAAGCACAGGGACCCCCATGCCGAATGTTCATGCCTGTCTCCCGACATGAAATACTGGTATGGATCACCCGCCAGACAGCCAAGGCCCTCTTCCTCATTCTTCACGGAATGCGAATGGACGATATCCATGATTACGGCAATGCCCATGCCGTGGGCTGTATCAATCAGCTCCTTAAGTTCTTCAGGAGTACCGAAGCGCGAAGAAGGAGCGAAGAAATTGGAAACATGATACCCGAAGCTCCCGTAATAGGGATGCTCCTGTATTGCCATTATCTGAATGCAGTTGTAGCCGTCTGCCTTGACACGCGGCAGCACGTTGAGCATGAATTCGCGGTATGTACCGACATCCTCCTTGTCCTGAGCCATACCGATGTGGCATTCATAAATCATCAGAGGTCCGTCAGAAGGTCTGAATGAACGGTTACGGAAACGATAGGGCTGTTCCGGTTCCCATACCTGAGCGGAGAAGATCCGGGAATTGTGATCCTGCACGACCCTGCGGCACCATGCCGGAATGCGGTCACCCTGTCCCCCATTCCACCGGACTCTGATCTTGTAATGCTGGCCGTGAAATATACGCTCCAACGGAACGTGGACCTCCCAGTCTCCGTATTCATCCAATCTGGTCAGACGGAATTCCTCCCGTTCCTGCCAGTCGCTGAAATCGCCTATCAGGAAAATTTCAGTCGCATTAGGAGCCCATTCACGAAAGACCCATTCATCCGATGTCCTCTGCAGGCCATAATACAGATACCCGACTGCGAAGTCAGCCAGTTTTGCCCCTCCAGTCAGTCTTTTCTCCCGGCTTACCGCATAATCATGCCTCGCCTGAATAATCCCGGCATAAGGAGAAAGCCACGGATCCTTTCTGATGATCTCCAACATATTGTCTTTTACGCCTTAATTTTGACGATAAACTTCAGCACTCCGCCCGGAGTAATGCCTGGAGCATGTCCCTCCCCGGGAAAGAATACTGTAAACATACCCTTGCGTACCTGAAGATACGTATCGGAAAGTCCGGGATGGAACGCAACGTCTGCGGTCTTGTCGTAGGGAACCGAAGCGGGAGCGAGCCCGACATCCGGCGTAAATCCCATCTCCTCATCAGCGGAGACAGGCACCTGGATGTCAATGTAATCGACATGTCTCTCCAGCGGAGCCTGTTCGCGGCTCTTCGGGTCAATATACTGTACATTAATGAAAAGTCTGTCAGCATCAAGCACGATACGTCCCGGCTTCAGCGTCTGGAAATCAGTCTTTTCAAAGAATTCAATCACTTTGTCCAATGAGGGCACGACACCTCTGTATCTTCCGATATTGTCCAATGAATCAAGTATCATATCTTACTTTCGTTTAATTTTTCAAGAAAAAGTTCCGCCGCAGCAAGATCCTCCGGTGTGTCAATACCTATCGTCTCTGCATCAGTCAGCCCCACCCGTATGCGGAAACCGCCCGACAGCCACCTCAGCTGTTCCAGACTCTCCGCCTTTTCAAGAGGACTCTGAGGCATGGCCGTAATCCTTGCCAGCACATCCGTTCTGAACGCATACAGTCCGATATGCTTGAGATATGTATGATGCGAAGCCCACTCAGACTGCTCCAGACCGCGCAGATACGGAATCACGCTGCGACTGAAATACAGGGCGTAACCGGAATCATCCACCACCACTTTGGGACTGTTCGGATTGGCGATTCTCTCATATGGAGTGTCAGCGGGAAACGGCTTCGCAAGAGTAGCGATCTGGGTCTGCCCGTCACTGAAAAGTTCCTTCACAGTAAGCAGCTGGGAAGGCTGGATGAAAGGTTCGTCACCCTGGATATTCACTACCACATCGGCCTCAGTTCCGCTGTTAAGAAAAGCCTCGTAGCAGCGGTCCGTACCACTGCGATGGGATGCTGACGTCATGACTGCATTTCCGCCGAAACTGCGGACCGCATCCATAATACGGGCGTCATCAGTCGCCACTATCACATTATCAAACACCTTGCCTGCCTGCTCGCATACGCGCTGTATCACAGGTTTGCCTCCGAGAATGGCCAGAGGCTTGCCGGGGAAACGCGTCGAAGCATATCTGGCAGGAATAACAGCTACAAACTTCATGTTTATTATCAGAAACTGTCTAATGAATAATTTTCCAGAACGCCTGATACAGGCTGTCCCTCACATGGGTCAAAATCCTCCGGAACATCAAACCTCATATTCGGAGAATAGCCGAGATTGAGGGAATCCGCATACACTTTCTGCATGTAGATGCCACAGATCGGGAGTGCCATCCTGGACCCCTGTCCGAACTGCATGGAGTCGAAGTGGATGTCACGATCCTCGCCCCCAACCCAACAGCCTGTTACCAGCTCCGGAGTATAGCAGATGAACCATGCGTCCGAATGGTTGTTCGTAGTACCGGTCTTGCCGGCAGCATCACCTCTGAAGTAGTTGCGGAAACGAAGGGCTGTTCCTTCAGAAACGACAGCGCGCATCATGTCTATCATCTTGTACGAGGTCTCCTCGCTGAACACCTCATTGCTCCGCGCCGTAAACGACTCGAGGACATTGCCTTCGCTGTCCTCTATCCGCGCCACAAACAGAGGTCTGGTACGCACGCCCTTGTTGACGAAAGACGTATAGGCGCTCACCATCTCGGCAACCGACACGTCGCACGGTCCGAGACAGAGCGACGGGACAGGATCTATCTGTTTGTTACGCAGTCCGAACTCACGCAGGATATTGAGAAACTCATACGGACTGAGTTTGCTCATAAGAAATGCGGAAATATTGTTGTTGGAACGTGACAGGCCCCATTTGAGCGTGACCAGCTGACCTATCATATCCTTGCCGTCATCCCTCGGGCGCCATATTTTGCCATCCTCCGTAAGTATGGTCTGAGTCTGATTGAAAGTCTGGTCACAGGGAGAGAAGCCGCTCTCCATGGCAAGGGAATAAAGGAACGGTTTGATTGTGGAACCGACCTGACGGCGGCCCTTCGTCACCATGTCATATTGGAACTGTCTGTAGTCGGGTCCGCCCACATAAGCCCTGACATATCCTGTCTGAGGCTCCATCGACATGAATCCGGTACGCAGGAAGAACTTGAGATAACGGAGAGAATCCATCGGACTCATAATCGTATCGCGATCGCCTTCGTATGAGAAGACAGACATTTCGCGAGGCGTATTGAACACCTTCATGATTTCCTCTTCGCTGATGCTGTCAGCACGCATGGACCTGTATCTGTCGGACTGGGTGACGGCCCGCATCATGATTGCATCATACTCCGCATTGGACAGCTTGTTCGAAAAGGGTGCCTTCGAAGCGTTTCCCTTGACCTTGAAGAATGTCGGCTGAAGATAATTCCGAAGATGCTCGTCCACAGCATCCTCTGCATATTGCTGCATTCTGGAGTCTATCGTAACATATATCTTCAAGCCGTCCGAATAAATATTGTAGGGTCTGCCTTCGGAATTGCGGTTCTTGTTACACCACCCGTACAGCGGATCCTCTGCCCAGTCGAGAGAATCCTCATAGTATTCCTGCATCTGCCATCCGCGATAGTTCTTCTTCACCGGTTCCTTGGCAGTAAGTACGCCTCTCAGATATTCACGGAAGTATGTGGCAAGTCCAAGCTTATGATCCACACGATGGAAGTCCAGAACGATGTCCGTTGCCGATATGGAGTCAAACTCCGCGTCTGACAGGCATCCCTCTCTGCGCATCTGCGACAGGACGACATTTCTGCGGTTGCGTGTCAGTTCCGCACGACGGAGAGGATTGTAGAGTGAGGAATTCTTGCACATGCCGACGAGCATGGCCGCCTCCGCCGTATCGAGGTCCTTCGGTTCCTTGCCGAAGTAGGTATTGGACGCAGTGTATATTCCTACCGCATTGTTGCCGAAATCATACTTGTTCAGATACATTGTCAGAATCTCCTCCTTGGTGTAGTAGCGTTCGATGCGGACCGCAATCACCCACTCTATCGGCTTCTGGAACATTCTATGGAGGCTGTTGCTGGCAACGTGCTCGGTATAAAGCAGTTTGGCCAGCTGCTGCGTTATCGTACTGCCGCCGCCTGCGCTGTCCTGACGCAGAAGGAGTCTTTTTACAATGGCACGGAACAGCGCCTTCAGGTCAATGCCGGAATGCTTCAGAAAGCGCACGTCCTCGGTCGCCACCAGAGCCTTCACCAGTTCGGGAGACAGTTCATCATAATCCACCCATACACGATTCTCCCTGCTGTACGAATATGTACCGAGCAGTTCGCCGTCAGAGGATATCACCTGTGTTGCAAACTTGTCTATGGGATTCTCCAGTTCCTCAACTGAAGGCATATTGCCGATCCAGCCTTTGGAAATGGCCAGGAATGCCACAAAAACGAACAGCACAAAAGCTGCGAATGCCACCCACAGCCACTTAATCACTTTGGAAGCCAACCCGTCAGAAATAGTCTTCACGCCAAATCAATTTATGTCTTTTACAAAGGTATCCAAAATATGTAACACTATTACTTTTATACCTTTTTTTAAAGGTTTTTTATACCTGCCGGAGGCAGCATATCGTTTTTTTGAAGTAATTTTGAAGTTTGAAACAGAACACACATACAGGCATGGCATTAGCAGGCAACAGTCTCATTTCCCTGGAGGAACTGACAAAGGAAGACATTCTGTACCTTCTGGCACAGGCTGCAAAATTTGAAGAAGAGCCGAATCGCAGAGTCTTGGAGGGCAAAGTCGTGGCAACGCTGTTCTTTGAGCCTTCGACACGCACCAGATTAAGTTTTGAAACCGCAGCGAACCGTCTCGGAGCCCGCGTCATCGGCTTCTCCGACGCCGCCACCACCAGTTCATCCAAGGGAGAGTCCCTGAAGGATACGATCATGATGGTGAGCAATTATGCAGACGTAATCGTGATGCGCCACTATCTGGAAGGCGCAGCACGCTATGCCAGCGAGGTTTCGCCGGTACCCATCATCAATGCAGGCGACGGAGCGAACCAGCATCCTTCCCAGACCATGCTTGACCTGTACTCCATGCAGAAGACCCAGGGCACTCTGGACGGTCTGAACATAACACTGGTCGGAGATCTGAAATACGGACGTACCGTTCACTCGATGCTCACAGCAATGAGACACTTCAAGTCGAAATTCCGCTTCATCGCGCCCAGAGAACTGGAAATGCCGTGTGAATACAAGGAATACTGCAGGAAGTATGGAATTGAATTCTCCGAAAGCAGGGACTTCGACCGTAATGTCATAAACAGTTCCGATATCATCTACATGACCCGTGTTCAGAGAGAGAGATTCACAGACCTTATGGAATACGAGAGAGTGAAGGATACATACATTCTCCGCAACGACATGCTGGCGGAAGCGAAGCCGAACCTCAAAATAATGCATCCGCTGCCACGTGTCAACGAGATAGCCCTGGATGTTGACGACAATCCGGCCGCCTACTACTTCAAACAGGCCAAAAACGGTCTTTTCGTACGTGAGGCTCTGATCTGCAATTCCCTGAACATTCAAATCTGACAAGACGATGAAGAAGTCACAACTTATGGTTGCTGCCCTTGAAAACGGCACAGTAATCGACCACATACCGTCAGAGAAGGTCTTTGACGTAGTAAACCTGCTGGAACTTCAGAAAATGAGTACTCCCGTGACAGTCGGAGCCAATCTGGAGAGTCACAAGATGGGCAGGAAAGGCATCATCAAGATAGCTGACAGATATTTCACAGACGAAGAAGTGAGCAAACTGTCGGTAATCGTCCCAAACATTGTGCTGACCACCATTCACGATTACGACGTAACGGAAAAACGCAGTATTCTCATGCCTGACGAAGTACGCGGAATTGTGAAATGTCCCAACCCCAAGTGCATCACGAATCACGAACCTATGAAGACCGTGTTTGATGTCATTGACAAGAATACGGGCACACTGAGATGCAGATACTGCAATAAGGAAATAGCTCACAATGAGATAAAACTGCAGTAATCGTATGAGAACGGCCTGGATTCTCACCGCTGTCGCACTCTCCTTTCCCGTCATTGTCCGGGGACAGGAGAACAGCGTTCAGGAATCGCGCCGCTTCAACTACGGCCTGACGCTCGATTTCTGCAGTACGACGCTGTTCATGCACGATATCAGGATAGGCGATTTCACAACCGGTGAATACAGTTCCAACTCCGAAATCGACATCAATGTTGCCGCTTTCTGCAAGGCGAATTTCGGAAGATCGTACCTGCAGACCGGACTGTCCTACTACAACAGCCATTCCTCCGCCGACTTCCAATACCAGGCCCCGGAATCAGACTGTGAGAATGAGGAGGTTTTTTCTGTCGAAGCAAAGTATCTGCAGATTCCTCTACTGTTCGGATACGAAATTATCAGTCAGGGTCCCTACTGTCTTTCGGTTTTTGCAGGCCCCAAAGTTTCCTTTCCGATAGCAGATTCATACGAATCGGATTTCTCGTATTTCAAAGGCAGCACTATCGAAGAAGACATATACTCTGTCAATTATAAGGCCGCATTCGGCATCAGCATCAGCGTCAACCACATGCTTCTGAACTTCGGCTATGACATGGAGCTTGCGTCCCAGACCGACGGAAGGATCACGGACAGTCGCGCTACCGGTTTGCCGGAAGTCGTAATGAAACGCCGTACCGGCACCTTATATTTCTCATTCGGATTTATATTTTAATTTTACATAAAATGAAAAGAGACGAACAGATTTTCGACATCATCAACAGGGAGCACCTTCGCCAGCAGAAGGGCATTGAATTGATTGCTTCCGAGAATTTCGTAAGTGATCAGGTTATGCAGGCTATGGGATCATGCCTGACCAACAAGTACGCCGAAGGATATCCCGGCAAGCGCTATTACGGCGGATGTGAAGTAGTGGATGAGTCGGAAAGGCTTGCCATCGCCCGCATCAAGGAACTGTTCGGAGCCGAATATGCCAACGTGCAGCCGCATTCCGGAGCACAGGCCAATGCCGCAGTGCTGCTCACAGTTCTGAACCCGGGTGACACCTTCATGGGACTCAATCTGGCACACGGTGGCCATCTGTCACATGGTTCGGCCGTCAACACATCAGGAATGCTGTACCGCGCAGTCGGTTACGACCTGAATCCCGAGACCGGGCGTGTAGATTACGACAAGATGGAGGAGCTGGCACTGCAGGAGAAGCCGAAACTCATTATTGGCGGAGGTTCAGCCTACTCACGTGAGTGGGACTATGCACGCATGCGCAAGATTGCCGATGAGGTTGGAGCACTTCTGATGATAGACATGGCACACCCTGCCGGCCTGATTGCCGCCGGTCTGCTGAACAACCCTGTCAAGTATGCTCACATTGTGACGTCAACCACACACAAGACACTGCGCGGACCGCGTGGAGGTATCATTCTGATGGGTCATGATTTTGAGAACCCATGGGGAAAGAAGACTCCGAAGGGAGAAATCAAGATGATGTCGCAGCTTCTTGATTCAGCGGTATTCCCAGGTATTCAGGGAGGTCCTCTGGAGCATGTCATCGCTGCCAAGGCCGTAGCTTTCGGCGAGGCTCTGCAGCCGGAGTTCAAGGAGTATCAGAAGCAGGTTCAGAAGAACGCCTGCGTACTGGCAGACGAGCTCATGAAGCGCGGCTTCACAATCGTATCCGGCGGTACCGACAACCACAGCATGCTTGTGGATCTGCGCTCAAAGTATCCGGAACTGACCGGCAAGGTAGCAGAGAAGGCTCTCGTAGCGGCTGACATCACCGCCAACAAGAACATGGTGCCGTTCGACACCCGCTCGGCATTCCAGACCAGCGGCCTGCGTTTCGGAACTCCGGCCATCACTACCCGTGGAGCCAAGGAGGACCTGATGATAACGATAGCAGACTTCATCGAGGAGGTTCTGAACGCTCCGGAAGACGAATCGGTCATCGCATCAGTACGCTCACGCGTCAATGACATCATGAATAACTATCCGATGTTCGCATACTGATATGACTCTTGCAGAAGAACTCAGGAAACGGATTCTGATACTGGACGGTGCCACCGGCACTGAAATTCAGGCCAGAGGCATTCAGTATGACGGCAACAACGATGCGCTTCCGCTGACTCACCCTGATATCATCCGGGATATCCATCAGTCATACGTCAATGCAGGTGCTGACATTATCATCACCTGCACTTTCGGTGCCAACAGGATATCCCAGGAAGGATACGGAATGTCCGGACAGATTCGCGAAATGAACCTGTCAGCCGCAAAGATTGCCCGCGAAGTTGCTGATGGCTGTTCTGACAGAAAAGTCTTCGTCATGGGAGGCATCGGACCGACAGCCAAGTCACTTACCATCATCGAACTGATGGCAGACCCTTCGGAAACCGTTGATTTCAACTGCATGAAAGCATCATACGCCGAGCAGGCTGAAGCGCTCATCGACGGAGGAGCTGACGGTTTTCTTGTCGAAACCATAACAGACCTCAGGAATGCCGAAGCAGCACTGGAGGCAATCTCAGATGTTCAGAAAAAGCGCGGGTTGCACTTGCCTGTCATGATTTCCGCAACGCTTATGAACGTGGGGGCCTGCCTTATGACAGGCTCAACCGTTCAGGACTTCATCACATTCGCAGAAAAGTACGACCCCGTATGCATCGGTCTGAACTGTTCCTTCGGAGCCAAGGATATGATTCCGTACATCAGAGAGATTGCCGCTTCTGCAAAATGCGCCGTCAGCGTATATCCGAATGCGGGACTTCCTACCGCACACGGATACTGCGACGGTCCGTGCGTCACCGCCGATGCCATTGAAGAGATGGCACGCGAAGGACTGATCAACGTTGCCGGAGGATGTTGCGGCACCACTCCTGAACATATCCGCGAGATTGCCGGACGGCTGTCTGCAGTCACGCCACGTCAATACTGATACATTTCAATGGTACATTATGAAGATTAATCGCTATTCAAGAGTTATAGTAATGGCCCTCGCCATATCCATGATGGTTTCATGCTCAGTCAAACCAGGCCCCGGCAGAGTCAGAGTAGAAGGCGGATGGATACAGGGCACTGTTTCTGAAGATATGGTCACTTACAAGGGAATTCCCTTTGCAGCACCTCCTGTCGGCAATTTACGCTGGAAAGCCCCGCAGCCTGTCAAACGCTGGAGAGGTCTGCGTGAGACCACCCAATTTGCAAAGAATCCGGTTCAGGCGACAGACGACATGAACAGCATCAGCGAGGACTGCCTGTATCTCAATGTCTGGACTCCGGCCAAGTCTGCAGAAGACAAGCTGCCTGTTATGGTATGGATTTACGGCGGAGGTTTTGCCGGAGGAGCCACATCATACTACGACGGCGAAGCTCTTGCCCGTAAGGGTGTCATACTTGTGAGCATTGCATATCGTGTAGGATATCTCGGTTTTCTGGCACATCCGGAGCTTTCGGCAGAAGCTGGCGGTGTATCAGGAAACTACGGACTTCTGGACCAGATAGCTGCATTGAAGTGGGTGCAGAACAACATAGCTGAATTCGGCGGAGATCCTGATAACGTTACAATTTTCGGAGAATCGGCAGGAGGCATATCCGTCAGTATGCTGTGCGCTTCACCTCTCGCCAAAGGACTGTTCCGCAGAGCCATTTCCGAAAGCGGAGGTTCCTTCGGACCTTATCGCAGGAAATCATTCCCAGGAGAGAACATGAAGACTCTGGAGATGGCTGAAGCGGATGGAATCAGTTATGCCGGAAGCCTCGGTGCCGGCAGCCTGAAGGAACTGCGTGGATTGGACATGTCCGCATTCGCCCGTCCATACAATGCCACAGGCGGCGCATGGCCAATCATTGACGGCTATGTGATACCTGACGACCAGCACAAGCTGTACGAAGCAGGCAACTATAACGATGTGGATATTCTCGTCGGCTACAACTCTGACGAGGGAGCGAGCTTCTCCTTCATCAAAGATCCGAAGAAACACATGGCAGATGTAAGCAGCCGCTTCGGAAGATATGCCTTCATGCTGCTGCAGGCCTACCCTATCGGCGGCAGCACTGTTCTGAAAAGCGGTCGCGACCTGATGAGGGATGCCGCCTTCGGATGGCACACATGGGCATGGGCATGTCTCCAGTCGGAAACGGGAAAATCAAATGTATGGCTCTACTATTTCGACCAGCATGAGGATTATCCTGAAGATTCAGTCCAATACAGAACCGCCTCACCTCACGGACAGGAAGTGGCATATGTGTTCCAGGATGCTGAAGTCCGATATCCGGGAGACGAAGAACTCATCAGTCTGATGGGTGACTACTGGACCAACTTCGCCAAGACAGGAAATCCTAACGGAGAAGGCCTGCCCGAATGGCCTGCATTTACCGCAGACAGCCACCAGTCAATGTACCTGACAGGAACCGGATCACATGCCGGGGCCGTTCCCGACGAAGAGTCGCTAAAGGTTCTTGACGAGTATTTTGCATGGAGAAGGACGGATGCCGGAGCTGACTGGGCTAACAAATAGACCTGTCAGTTCTTATCGCCGTTCCTGATTCCTGCCGTTCCATTATCCAGAACGAATCTGAAAAACGCCTCACGATATCGAGATCGTGAGATGAAAGCAGTATAGTGCGTCCCTCCTCATGCGAAAGCCTGAGGAGTAGCCGCATCATATCCTCCTTGCTGGGATAATCCAGAAACGCGGAAGGCTCATCCAGGATGATGACCGGCGTTTCCTGAGCCAGAGCCTTGGCAATCATAACTTTCTGACGTTCGCCGTCACTCAGGTCATCGAAGCAGCGCGATGCCAGGAAGTCCGTCCCGGTAAGTTTCATTGCATTCTCCACTGCAGTCTCATCGTCATTGGAAAGAGTGCCCATCAGTCCCGTATATGGAGACCTGCCCATGCATACCACTTCCTGCACAGTCAGATTTGTCTGTCCGGTGAATCCGGTCAGCACCACACCGATAAGTCTGGACCGTTCCGACTGTGTCATCATGTGTACCGGCTTCACATGTTCCAATGCGGATGACCCGGCCAGGACATTGCCGGATATTGGATTCTGAAAACCGGCAATGGTTCTGAGAAGAGTCGATTTGCCTATTCCGTTCACGCCTACAAGACACGTCAGAGTGCCATCATCTGCACTGGCATTCAAGTCTGATGCCACAATCCTGTCATTACGCCTGCAATGATAGCCAACTGTCAGATGTTCCAATATTATCATGCTCGCAAAGGTATTAAATTGTCATAGGATTATCCCGCATTTTCACTAATTTTGCAGATAAACAATTTTTGGAATGAAACTGAAACAGAATTGCAGATATGCCCTGCTCGTACCGACAAGCATGGGGCTTCGTGTAACGCCGGAAAACGGCCAGCCGATTCAGTGCAGTGACGTACTGCATGTACAGGCAACCAGTGCAGAAACCAACGTCGCCAGCATCGCGTCCTATCTGGGCATGCCGGTGAAGGTCCTCACGACATTCGTTGAGGGCAGCCCGTTTTCACAGTTCATCAAGGCAAATCTGAGAAGCCGCGGAATGGACTTCGAAGGCGTTGATGTTCCGCAGGGTGGCCCATGGGGATACCGTCATCAGATCAATGTGGCAGACAGCGGATACGGTTCCCGCGGCCCGCGCGTCTGGAACGACCGTGCCGGAGAGGTAGGACGTACGCTGAATGTCAAAGACTTCGATCTGGAACGCATATTCGGACAGGAAGGTGTTCAGATCGTCCACCTTTCGGGACTGATAGGAGCTCTGAGTCCGGAGGCCAGCAGGTTCTGTCTGGAGATAGCCAGGGCTGCAAAAAAATACGGTTCGACTATCAGCTTTGACCTCAATTACCGGGCATCCTTCTGGAAAGGACGCGAAAAGGAACTGCACGATATATTCTCTGAAATATGCAGTCTCAGCGACATTCTCATCGGAAACGAGGAGGACTTCCAGCTTTGTCTCGGCATAGAGGGACCTGAGGCTGGCGGAAAGGACATCGCAGCGAAAATTGACGGTTTCAAGGAAATGATACGTCGTGTCAAGGCACAGTATCCGAACGCTCAGGTATTCGCCACCACCCTGCGTCAGGTCGAGGATTCCAACACTCACAACTGGGGTGCCATAATGCTGGAAGGAGACACATGGCATGTAGTAGAGCCACGCCGGATCCACGTCCTGGACCGTATCGGCGGAGGCGACGGTTTTGTAGGCGGACTGTTGTACGCCATCCTCCGCGAATGGGAGCCGGAGAAATGGATTCAGTTCGGATGGGCTACCGGTGCGCTTGCCACAACATTCCTGACGGACTATGCACAGCCGGCAGACGAGGACCAGGTGTGGAGCATCTGGGCGGGAAACGCCCGTGTCAAAAGATAGAGGGTCATGCTATACTTCGAACGTGGATCAAAGGAAGACGTAATCACCCGGGATGAGGTACGTTCCATACTGAACCGGGTGTTCACACAGATGGGCACCAGGAAACGGGTTCTTGTCATTCCGCCGGATTTCACTCGGGCCAATTCATATGCCGGTCCCATCACCGAAATGATATACGACTATTTCGGTGAGGCGCTTACCGATGTCATGCCGGCATTGGGAACACACGTTCCGATGACAGATGACCAGATTGCCACGATGTTCGGTCACACACCTAAACATTTGTTCCGTGTCCACGACTGGAGGAATGACGTCGTAACAGTCGGTGAGGTCCCGGCTGAGTATGTAAGACAGGTATCGGAAGGACGTCTGAACTATCCGTGGAAGGCGCAGGTAAACAGGCTGCTGCTGGATCCGTCCTTCGACCTGATACTGTCCGTCGGACAGGTCGTACCCCATGAAGTTATCGGCATGGCCAACTACACCAAGAACATTTTCGTCGGTGTAGGAGGAGCAGAAGGAATCAACAAGAGCCATTACATCGGAGCCACATACGGAATGGAGAGAATCATGGGCCGCGCCCACTCCCCTGTGCGTGATGTAATGGAATATGCCGCACGTCATTTCACAGACAAGCTGCCTATCGTATATATTCAGACCGTATTGTCGAAAGGAGATGACGGTGAGATGAAACTGCGCGGACTATACATCGGAGATGACTTCGAATGTTTCCGGAAGGCATCTGATCTGGCACTGCAGACCAACTTCATCATGGTCGATAAGCCAATCCGCAAATGCCTTGTATGGCTTGACCCGGAAGAGTTCAAAAGCACATGGCTGGGAAACAAGGCGATATACCGCACCAGAATGGCACTCGCAGACGGAGCAGAACTTATTATTCTGGCCCCCGCTCTCAAGGAATTCGGAGAAGACAGGACCATTGACAGCCTCATCCGCAGATACGGTTACCGCGGTACTCCCGCCACTCTTAAGGCCGTGGATGAAAATGCAGACCTGCAGGAAAACCTCGGAGCTGCAGCACACCTTATTCATGGTTCCAGCGAAGGACGTTTCAGCATAACCTATTGCCCGGGAGAAGGTATGTCGCGCGAAGAGATAGAGAGTGTAGGATTCAAATACGGAAGCCTTGCCGAAGCAACCGGCAAATACCATTCTGATTCGCTTCGTGACGGATGGAACGTCTCATCGGACGGAGAGGAATTCTATTACATTTCCAATCCGGCACTGGGGCTTTGGGCTTTTCCTGACAGATTCAAATAGATTTTTTATGAAAATAGTCTGTGACAATAATATTCCATTCCTGAAAGGAGCACTGGAGCCGTATGCCGAAGTGGTATATCTGCCCGGCAAGGACACAACTGCTGAAACGGTCCGAGACGCAGATGCGGTCATCACCCGCACACGGACCAGATGCAACGAATCGCTTCTGAAAGGTTCCAAGGTACGATTCATCGCAACCGCCACCATTGGTTTCGACCATATTGACACAGCGTGGTGCGAGCAGAACGGTATCCGATGGACAAATGCCCCAGGATGCAACTCATGGTCAGTCAGGCAGTATATTGCATCACTCCTGCTTACTATGGCAAAGGAGATGAATTTCAGATGCAGCGACAAGGTGCTCGGTGTAATAGGTGTCGGCAATGTGGGAAGCAAAGTGGCGGAAATCGCCGGATCGCTCGGATTCAAGGTTCTGCTGAATGATCCGCCAAGAGCCAGAAAGGAAGGTTCGGACGGATTCGTCAGTCTGGATGAAATAGTACGTTCCTGCGACATCATCACATGCCATGTACCTCTGATACGTGAGGGAGAGGACTGTACGTTTCATATGTTCGACGAGGCAAGACTTGCTTCGATGCGCAGGGATCAGATTCTGATCAACAGTTCACGTGGAGAAGTCGTGGACAACGCAGCACTCAAGTCTGCTTTGAAAGCAGGTCACATCAAAGCTGCGTCTCTGGATGTCTGGGAGAACGAACCGGAAATAGACCGGGAGCTGATGAGCCTGCTCTTCACTGCGACTCCTCATATCGCCGGATACTCGCTTGACGGAAAGGCTAATGGCACATGGATGAGCGTTCAGGCGGTTGCCCGGGCTCTCGGTCTGCCATGCACTGACTGGAAGGTCCGGGAGATTCCACTCCCCGCACAGCCGGTACGGTTTTCGCTGGATGCCGCAGGCAAGACCATTCAGGACATTCTGACGGAAGCGGTCATTCACACATATGACATCAGGGATGATGACAGGAGGCTGCGGCAGTCTCCGGCCACATTCGAGGCCCAGCGTGCCGCATATCCGGTAAGGAGAGAGTTCCCGACCTTCACTGTAACATTGGAACACGGGACACCTGAAGCGGAGGCAATACTCACCAAAATAGGTTTTAACATAGAAAAATAAACATACTTTGACAATGAAGGAGATATCTGACATCGGACTTATCGGTCTCGCAGTCATGGGCGAGAACCTGGTATTGAACATGGAGAGCAAAGGATTCCATGTAAGCGTTTTCAATCGTACCGTTTCCAAAGTTGAGAACTTCATAAACGGACGCGGCAAGGGCCGTAACATCTACGGTGCCATGACCATTGAGGATTTCATATCATCACTCAAGCGTCCGCGCAAGGTATTCCTGATGGTCAAGGCCGGTCAGGCTGTTGACGATTTCATTGAGAAGCTGATTCCTCTGCTTGAGCCGGGCGACATTATCATCGATGGAGGCAATACACATTTCCCGGACACCGCACGTCGTACTGCATACGTTGAAAGCAAGGGATTGCTCTACATCGGAACCGGTGTCTCCGGAGGAGAGGAAGGCGCGCTGAACGGTCCTAGCATGATGCCGGGCGGTTCAAAGGCGGCATGGCCTATTGTCAAACCTATTTTCCAGGGTATATGCGCAAAGGTTGAGGATGGCACTCCGTGCTGCGACTGGGTCGGAGAAGGCGGTGCCGGTCACTTCGTGAAAATGGTGCATAACGGCATCGAATACGGTGACATTCAGCTCATCTGCGAATGCTATCAGATTATGAAGGACGTACTCGGAATGAGCAACGAAGAGATGCATCAGACATTTGCTGAATGGAACAAGGGTGATCTGGATTCATACCTTATTGAAATCACACGTGACATTCTTGCCAAGAAGGACGAAGACGGAAAATATGTCCTTGACTACATTCTGGACACTGCCGGCCAGAAAGGTACCGGCAAGTGGACTGCAATTGCGGCACTTGACCATGGCGTTCCCCTGACACTGATTGGAGAATCAGTGTTCGCAAGATGCCTGTCTGCACAGAAGGACGAGCGTGTTGCAGCAGCAGAGATTCTGGAAGGCCCGAAGCCTGCCGTATTCTCTGGAGACAGAAACGAAATGCTGGAGAACCTGCGCAAGGCTCTGTTTGCGGCAAAAGTCGTTTCCTACGCACAGGGTTACGCGCTGATGCGTGCTGCAGCCGCCGAATACGGATGGAATCTCAATTACGGCGGCATAGCTCTAATGTGGCGCGGCGGCTGTATCATACGCAGCGTTTTCCTCGGCAAGATCAAGGATGCTTTCGTCAACAATCCGGAACTCGCCAACCTCATGCTTGACTCCTATTTCCAGAAGAAACTGGCTGACGCCCAGCAGAGTTGGAGAAATGTCATCGCACTTGCAATCACAAATGGAGTTCCTGTACCATGTCTCAGCGCTGCACTGGAGTACTACGACGGCTATCGTTGCAACCGTCTTCCTGCAAACATGCTTCAGGCCCAACGCGACTATTTCGGAGCGCATACATACGAACGTACCGACAAGCCACGCGGAGAGTTCTTCCACACAAACTGGACAGGTCACGGCGGTGATACAGTAGCAGGCACTTATATCGCTTGATGAAATGATAAAAAGATTATTATTGGTAACCATTCTGTCATTTACCGGGTTCATCCATGCATATTCACAGATTTCCACATGGATAGAATCCGGCAGAAAGGGTGAATCCGAGTACTTCAAGCATTTCGACGTGGGCATCAATGCCGGAACTACCGGCATTGGATTTGAATTGGGCTCTCAGATAAACGACTTCGTCAATCTGAGGACAGGTTTTGATTTTGTTCCTCATTTCACATACGACATGGAATTCACAATTCAGGTCGGAGATTCACTGGAATCAAAATATGACAAGGATGGCAAACGGGTTAAAACCAAATTCGACCGGATGGCTGATTACCTGGAGCAGATTACAGGACTTGAAGTCGACGATGAAGTTCACATGAAGGGAGAACCCAGGTTCAACAACTTCAAGCTAATCGCTGATGTCTTTCCATTTCAGGACAAGCGCTGGTATTTCTCTGCAGGCTTTTATCTCAGTTCTGATAGAATCGCTAAGGCATATAATGTCACAGAGGACATGGCTTCACTGATGGCAGTGTCAATATACAACAATATTTATCGTAAGGTTGAGAACGGTGAAGAACTGATTGACGGCATTGCCCTTCCCCCGGACCAGATTGACAGAATTCTGAATGCTGGAATGATGGGAATGCATGTCGGTGATTTCAAAGATACCGGCTTGCCCTATATGATGGTCCCGGATGAGAACAGCATGGTAAAGGCAGACCTTGAGGTCAACAGGTTCAAGCCATATATCGGAGCAGGCTATAAAGGTGTGATTTCAAAAAACGGGAAATGGTACGTGTCGGTTAACGCAGGTTTTCTGTGCTGGGGAGGTACTGCAGATGTTTATACCCATGACGGCACTGAAATAGTCGGAGAACTGACAAACATTTACGGACAAGTGGACCGCTATGTAGATATCATCAAACCTCTCAAGGTCTACCCTATACTGAATGCCGCAATATCCTACAGAATATTCTGATATTCACGAAACAACCATTGATATTATTAATATGAAACAGGGAGCCTTATTGGGACTCCCTGTTTCATATTAATGGGTAATGATATCAGAATACGACTTTTTTACCGTTTATCAGATAAATTCCCTTACCTGGAATTAAGTTCAATCTGTGTCCGGCAAGATCATAAATAATATCCTGTTCGTCAACGTACTTTCTGTCAACTCCGGCCCGATATTCATTTTCCTTTTCAATTGCATCATTCCTGAGATTGACGATTGCCAATGACAGGTCTTCCAATTGATATGTATAATAATCAGTCTTGCCAGCCAGCGCTAAAACAGACATATCATATAGAATCTGACTTCCGATGCCTTCAATTCTTTCCGAAAGCTGTCCTTCCACATCTTCGAAGAATGATACGACATCAAGGCATTCTGTCGATATGAATTCACAGACATCAGCATAAGACTCCGACACATTGTCAAACACTTCTGCCAACCGATCAAACGCCTCCTTGTTTGCCTGTTGCAGCAGTTCGTATTCGCCCTCAGTTAGGACAGGCATTTCAAGTGGTGAGTTCTCCGGAACAACCAGATAGGATTCATTTGCCGGAAGATATTGAATATCAGGAGTGACAAATCCAAGCTGTCCGTTTGACATCACACCAAGCACGCGCATTGTTGACGGGTCAAAAACAGTAACTGCATCTTTGGACGGATTCTTTTGTTTCTTTGCACGGTCCTCATTCTGAAAATAAACACCTTTCAGCAAATTTGCATCAATTGCTGTCCCTTCTGACTTGAAGAGATTAAGGCGATTGGAAGAAGGGAGTTTGCCCGTACATTCGATGATGACCGGAGTATTATCGGCAATGATATCCGAATTGGTTTCAGAAATAATAGCAATTCCGTTCCTTATGTCACTTACATACCATGCCTTCATTCCAGAGTCAGCAAACGAAAATGCAAAGTCTGCATAGAACGGTTTGAAATAACGCTCTGAAACGGCGACAGTCGGGGCCAAACCAAAATAATTATCATCGGCTCCTATAGGATATATATTCCAATAGTAATTCTGCTGGGTATATTTCGTACCTACGCTGAGGTATCCTCTCTCCGACTTCAAGTTGGTTTCGGAATCCATCAGATATTTGCCTTCAGTATAAACCTGATAGGAATGATCGGCCTTTTCATATACCTGAACATAGTAATTTATAAGAGAATGTACGCTGGTACCCTGAGCAAACAAATCGTATTGTTTGTTGGAATACTTCTTGATAAAAATAACGGAAGCAGGATCAGAAATGACCTTATCAGATCCCTTCCATAGTTGTACCGCCCCCATATCACC
>JAKSIW010000029.1 GCA_024398555.1 Bacteroidaceae bacterium
TAGGCCATGTTGTTGGCAAGTGTGCGCATGGTCTGAAGACCCTCGGCATCCTGCGACACCTCACCCTCGCCGGCACCGTAGCCTATGTTCCAGTACTGCGATGTCACAATAGGCATATTGAGCATCTGGAAAGGCATCTGCAATGTCTGGAAGGATGCAGTCGCACCTCCGCGACGGCACACGGTGACGGCCGCTGCGGGCTTGCCCTGCATATTGGCACCACCCGCATACGCCATTCGCTGAAGCACTGAAATGACCTGACCGGTAGGCACACCGTAATAGACCGGAGAACCGATGACTATGGCATCGCACTCCTTCATCTTCGCGATGATTTCATTGCATACGTCATCATCGAACACGCACCGGCCCAAATGCTGCGCATGACACTGTCCGCAGGCAATGCAACCCCTGACGGCACGATTGCCTATCTGTACCAGTTCACTGCCGATACCGTTCTCAGACAACTGTGATGCAATCTCCTTGAGCAGCGTAGCGGTATTGCCGTTTGGCCGCGGACTTCCATTCAAAAGCAGAACCTTCATATCCTTCATCTTGCCGTTTTTCTGCGGGACGCATGAAGCCAGCGCACTTGCGCCTGACGCACAGGCCACAGTCGCTGCAGCTGCAACGCCCATCGCCTTTATCGCATCCCTGCGGGTTATATTCCTGTTATCGCTCATTGTCAGATTATTTGCATTCCCCGGCAATCACCTTGCGGAAACTGCTCAGGAAACGGTCAGCATCAGCCCTGGTCACACACAAAGGCGGCAGCAGACGTATCACGTTCGTGCCGCTCACACCCGTGAAGATGTGCTCTTCGAAGAGCAGTCTGCGACGCAGTTCCTTAATGGGCTGCTCGAACTCAATTCCTATCATCAGACCTATGCCGCGCACTTCCTTCGGGCCTTCTATCTTGCGAAGTTCCTCCAACAGATATGAACCTACTGATGCGGCATTCTCCACCAGATGCTCCTGCTCCATCACGTCGATGACCGCAGTAGCCGCTGCACAAGCCAGATGATTGCCGCCGAATGTGGTTCCGAGCTGTCCGATGACAGGCTTGAACATCGGGCTGATGAGCAGCGCACCGCATGGCAGACCATTGGCGATGCCCTTTGCACAGGTAATCAGATCCGGCCGGATGCCGAAATGCTGATGTGCGAAGAACTTGCCGCTACGACCGTATCCGCACTGAATCTCATCGAGTATCAGCACAGTGCCATTGTCCGTACAGGCCTTGCGCAGTCTCTGCATGAACTGCACCTCAGGTACCTGAATGCCGCCCACGCCCTGTATGCCTTCAATAATTACGGCAGCCACATCACCCTTCGCAAGTTCGGCCTCCGCAGCCTCCGCATCGTTCCAAGGCAGATAGGTCACATGCCCGTTTGCATTGATTGGAGCTATTATCTTCGGATTGTCCGTCACTTCCACAGCCAGCGAAGTGCGTCCGTGAAAAGCGTGACGGAACGACAGCACCCGGCTCCGTCCCGTATGGAAGGATGCCAGCTTCAGCGCATTCTCATTGGCCTCAGCCCCCGAATTGATCATAAAGAGACTGTAGTCCCCGTATCCGGATATGCAGCCCAGTCTATGCGCCAGCTCCTGCTGCAACTTATTCACCACGGAATTGGAATAGAAGCCCAGCGTACCCACCTGACGGCTCACCGCCTCCACATAATGCGGATGCGCATGTCCGATACTGATTACCGCATGACCGCCATACAGGTCCAGATACTCCTGACCTTCGTCATCCCACACTCTGCATCCCTGTCCCTTCACAATATTCACCGGGAACAGACTATATACCTCAAATAACTCCATCATCAATCCCAATATCAAACATTACACTAACCAATCCATCTTCAAACCTCTTCATCACCCCACCCGGATGACCCATCATCCAACCTTCCACCCGGATGGCCCCACTGCATCATCCACCCCAACCGCATGGTACAAGCCCCAAAATTACCTTTTCGAAGCAGGTCCGCCGCAGGCGCGACCGCAGGGAGCCAAGCGAAGCGCGTTCGACAACGTCGAACTAAAAAGAGGTCATGAATCTTCTCTCCCCCTACACAGCAACACCTTATCAGAACGCACTGCTCTTCAACCTCAGCCCCACCGTCTCCTTAAGATTGAAGAGAAGATTCATATTATGCACAGCTGTACCGCTTGCTCCCTTGATGAGATTGTCAATACACGATGTCACAAGAAGTCTGTCCTGATACTTGTCCAGATGAATCAGACACTTGTTGGTATTGACCACCTGCTTCAGGTCAACCGGATCCTCCGACACGTGTACGAACGAGTCAGCTTCATAATACTCCCGGTAAATGCGGTACAGCTCGTCTGCATCCAGAGCGTTCTTGACCATTACCGTGCAGAATATTCCGCGGGCGAAGTCGCCACGGTAAGGCACGAAGAAAATCCCGGAATTGAAGCTGCTCTGCAACTGTCTGACAGACTGCCTGATTTCAGCCAGATGCTGATGCACGAAAGGCTTGTAGACGGAAATGTTGTCTGTGCGCCAGCTGAAATGGGTGGTGGCAGAAGGCTTCACTCCGGCGCCTGTGCTTCCGGTGATGGCATTCACATAGATGTCATCGTTCAGCATCAGGTTCTTTGCCAGAGGAAGCAGAGCCAGCTGGATTGCCGTAGCGAAACAGCCAGGATTCGCCACGTGGGTGCTGTGGCAGATTGCCCTGCGGTTCAGTTCCGGCAGTCCGTAAATGAAATCATTGTCCTCAGCCTCCAGTCTGTAATCCTGCGAAAGATCTATTACCCTGAGTCCGTCAGGCAATGTGTGCTCTGCCATGAACTTCCTCGTATCACCATGTGCCGTGCAGAAGAACAGCACATCGATATCCTCCAACGGCAACTGGTCTGTGAATGTCATGTCGGTCTCTCCGACCAGTCCCTCGTGAACAGCGCTCAGCCTGTTTCCGGCATTGCTCGTACTGTTCACAAAGACAATCTCAGCATCAGGATGCCCCAGCAGAATGCGAATCAGTTCTCCGGCCGTGTAACCGGCTCCACCTACTATACCTATTTTTATCATTCCAAAAAAATCTGTTTCTATTCTCACCAAAATGGCAACTACCTCTCCTCATCCGGATGTACGCTGTAATAGGCACGAAGCGGAGTGGAGGTAATCTTGATAAATCCCTTTGCGTCGTCAGCTGTCCAAGCCTTGGCTCCCTCGCCATACTCACCCAGCTTGTTGTGAACCAGATCATCCGGAGTGTCACACCCCACTGTCTGGAAGCTGTACGGACGGAGTTCCAGTGTAACCGTTCCGTTCACATTACGCTGACTGCTCTCCAGCATGGCCTCAATGTCAGGCATTACCGGCTCCAGATACTGGCTCTCATGAAGGAACATTCCGTACCAGTTGCTTACCTGATCCTTCCAATACTGCTGCCACTTGGACAATGTATATTTCTCGAGAAAACGATGTGCACCGATGATGAGCATAGGCGCAGCAGCCTCGAAGCCCACACGTCCCTTGATGCCGATGATGGTATCTCCCACGTGACAGTCACGTCCGATGGCATACGATGCACCGATCTTCTCAACGGCCTGAATGGCAGCGATACGGTCATCGTACTTCTGTCCGTTCACGCTCACAAGCTCGCCCTTCTCGAAGCCAAGGCTCAGGATCTCCGAACCCTCCTTGGTCGGATGCTTCAGATATGCGCTCTCCGGCAGTCCCTGAGTGCTGTCCAGAATCTCGCCACCACAGATGGACGTCCCCCAGATACCAACATTGTACGAGTACTTCAACTTGGCGAAATCGGCACTGAAGCCATTGGCATTCAGATAGTCAATCTCCTCCCTGCGGCTCAGGTTGCGGTCACGGGTCAGCGTGATGATCTCCACGCCAGGAGCCTTCACCAGAAATGTCATGTCAAACCGTATCTGGTCATTGCCTGCGGCAGTCGAACCGTGTGCGATGGCATCGGCACCTATCTCATTGGCATAGCGCGCAATGGCCAGTGCCTGAAATATGCGTTCCGATGATACGGAAACAGGGTAGCAGTTATTGCGCAGCACATTGCCGTATACCATAAAGCGCAGCGACTTGTCGTAATATTCCTTCGTCACATCCAGAGTCACATACTTCACAGCTCCCAGCCTGTATGCGTTCTCCTCGTTGGTCTTCAGCTGCTCTGCACTGAACCCGCCGGTATTGGCGCAGGCTGCATACACCTCATAGCCCATCTCACGGGTCAGATACATCACATTGTAGCTGGTATCCAGACCTCCCGAGAATGCCACTACCACCTTCTTCTTCTTTTCCATATCCTAATTCTTTTCCTGTTTGTCCAATCTGTGAATACGCTCCAGAACATCTGCCGGAATCTTGGCCGGAAGATGCTCCTCCGGATCATACAGCATTGCGGTGCAGATGCAGTACTTCCTGCCGGTCCGCTTCAGCACATCCACGTTGACGCAGCCCTCACAGCCATGCCAGAATGCCTCGTCATCGGTCAGGTCGGCAAACGTCACAGGCTTGTATCCGAGCTTCGTATTCATATACATCACAGCAGCGCCGCTGGTCAGAGAGAAAATCTTCGCCTTCGGCCATCTGGTACGCGCCAGGGAGAATGTCATATCCTTGATCCGCTTCGACAGGTTGAGCCCGCGGAAATCCGGATGCACAATCAGTCCTGAAGTAGTCACATACTTCCTGTTCTCCCATGTCTCTATGTAGCTGAAGCCGGCAAACACATCGCCCTTCAGGGCAATGACTGCCTTCGCCTCGCGGATCTTCGCCGTAAGATAATCATGCGTACGCCGGGCAATGCCTGTTCCGCGCACCTTTGCAGCATCCGCGATGGTTGCCAGTATGGTATCGACATACTTTTCGTGTGATTCGTCTGCAACCATCACCACGATTTCATCTTCCTTTTCCATTCTACCTTATAGTATCTACATTGAAATGATAATCGGTTCCAGTTCCCGCTTGATGTCAAGCCGGCTCGTCCCCTCCGCCAGTATCAGAAGCAGAGTATCATCCCCGGCAATCGTTCCGAGAATGCCGGACACACTGCTGTTGTCAATGTCGTATGCCAGACTTGCCGCATATCCCGGCTTCGTCCTTATCACCGCCATATTGCCGGAGAAATTAAGGGACTCAAAGCCATAGCGCGGCTGGCTCACAGTGTGGACGGCCTCATTTCCACGCTTCAGGAGCGCATGATTCGGCAGGACATATACATAGTCACCGTAAGTGTTGGCGACCTTGGATATCTTCATCTTCTTCAGATCCCTGGACAATGTAGCCTGAGTTACCTCAAACCCCTTCTCCTGCAGAATCTTCATAAGCTGCTCCTGATTCTTGACATCCATCTCGGATACAGTCTGCCGTATCGCCTCCAACCTGTCGTTCTTATTCTTCATCTGTAGCTATGCATAAATATTCTGATATAAATGCAAAATTACACATTTTTGGCACAGCATATACATTTATAATAAAAAATTCGGCCAATTACTTGACAAGCCCCCCTCGCGTGTACTATTTTTGTCAGCCGAATGGGAACAGCCGGAAATATGACAGAGAAAGCCACATCCATCTGCCCGCTCTGCGGAGGAAATGCTCTTCATTTCGCAGAGTGTACGGACTACGCTGTCAGCGGCGAGGACTATTCCCTGTCCAGATGTCCGGACTGCGGACTTATCTTCACTGAGGAGCCGCCTTCCGCTGAATCCCGACAGGCGTACAGCAAGCTTGAACTTGAGCTGTACCGTGCCGACAATCCGCGCAGACTGCTTGACAGGATGTACTATCACACCCGATTCAGGAACATACGCCACAAGATTCGCATCGTCGAGGGGATGACCCGTATCAGGAGAGGGCATCTGCTGAACTACGGAGCGCATAGCGGATACTTCTCCAGCAGGATGGAGGACAGGGGCTGGACAGTCACATCCCTCGAAGAGCATCATGAGAAGAGAGTGTTCTCGCTGGAGATGTTCCATCACCGTATGATGGATCTGTCGGAAGCGGAGAACCTGCCACGCGCTTCGTTCGATGCCATCACTCTCTGGCATTCCATCGAGCATCAGGAGCATCCGGGCCGCCTGATACGGCTGATGAGGGACCTCATGAAAGACAACGGACTGCTGTTCATCGCAGTTCCCAATACAGACTCTCTCGATGCTGCGTATTACGGCAGACATTGGGCGGCATGGGACGTACCGCGCCATCTGTGGCACTTCAATGTCAAATCCATGATGGAACTGGGACGACAGAACGGTCTGGTGCTGCTTCAGCACATGCAGATGCCATTCGACGCCTTCTACATCTCCATCCTTTCCGAACAGTTCGGCGGCAGCAGGCACTATATACTCAAAGGCATGTTCAAAGGTCTGAAATTCAGACACGCATCCCGAAGAAACAGAAGCAAGAGCAGTTCAATTGTATACATATTCAGAAAACAATGGGCACCACTACCATAACAGTACCAAGACAGAAGAAGAAAAGGAAGATAGACCTCCTGTTCATCACTGCAGCAATCAGCACCTCACTTGTGCTGTTCCTGATCGGCATCATCACATTCCTGCTGCTTTCCGCAGGACGGCTCTCAAACAACATACGCGAGGAGATGACCGTCGAGGTTGTACTGAACGACCCTCTGGAGCAGAGTGACATCACAGATCTCATGCGCAGTCTGCAGGGAGAACCCTTCACAAAGTCCTGCACATACGTATCAAAGGAGGAGGCTCTCAAGGAAATGAGCGCAGAGATGGGTGTCGACCCGTCCGAATTTCTCCAGTACAATCCGTTCTACGCCTCGCTCAGTCTGCAGTTGAAGGCAGAGTATGCCAATCACGACAGTCTCAGCGCCATCATCCCTGCAATCCAGTCGGACAAGCGTGTCCACGAGCTGAACTACCAGCGCGAGCTGCTGGATGCCGTCAACGACAATATCACTAAGGTTACAGCAGTACTTACAATGATTGCACTGCTGCTCGCCCTCATCTCCATCACATTGATAAGCAACACAATAAAGCTGACCATATACTCTCAGAGATTCATCCTCTACTCCATGAAGCTTGTAGGTGCCAAATGGTCCTTCATCCGCAGACCGTTCATCTGGCGCAATCTCTGGATAGGAATCGTGGCAGCCGTGCTGGCGTGCCTGATGATATGGTTCGGACTGCATCTGGGTATCAGATACGAACCCGGACTGGCAGCACTTCACGACAGGGATCTGATGCTGGTCGTATTCGGGGTCATGTTCGTGGCAGGCCTCCTTATCACATGGCTCTGCTCTCTCAGCTCCGTCAACCGCTTCCTGAAGATGAAATCAGGGGAACTGCACTACATCTGACAATACAAAACGACTGATATGGATAAAAGTAAATTCGCATTCGGAAAAAAGAACTACATTCTCATTGCAGTGAGCGTACTCATCATCATCACGGGTTTCCTGCTGATGACAGGCCCCAACTGCACCAATGAAGTGTTCGAACAGGACATATTCAGCGTGCGCCGCATCAAGGTAGCTCCTGTGGTATGCTTCATCGGGTTCATCCTGATGATTGTGGCGATCATCATCAAACCGAAGGATAACGACATCAGCGAAGAGGAGAAATGAGCTGGATTGAATCACTTCTGATGGGTCTGCTGCAGGGACTGACGGAATACCTGCCGATAAGCAGCAGCGGACATCTCGCCATTGCATCCGCACTGTTCGGCATTGATGCGGAGGAAAACCTGAAGTTCACCATCCTGGTACACGTGGCAACTGTTCTCAGCACGCTCGTCATCCTCTGGAAGGAGATTGTATGGATTATCCGTGACCTGTTCTCGAAACAGTCTTGGAAAAGCTACAGCGGACTTAACTACGGAACCAGATATGCCATCAATATCCTCATTTCCATGATACCGGTCGGTATCGTAGGCATCTGCTTCAAGGACAAGGTGGAGGAGATATTCGGTTCGGGCCTTGGGATTGTGGGAATGATGCTGCTCGTCACAGCCGTACTGCTGGCATTCTCATATTTCGCCAAGCCGCGCCAGAGAGAGAACATCTCCGGATGGCATGCATTTTGGATAGGTATGGGACAGGCACTTGCCGTAATGCCGGGACTCTCACGTTCTGGCACAACCATCGCTACCGGACTGCTGCTTGGAAACAGGAAGGAAAGCATGGCCCAGTTCTCATTTCTGATGGTGATACCGCCGGTTCTCGGCGAAGCTCTGCTGGACATGGAGGATCTGATCGGAACAGGCGCAACGTCTGCAGACAACACATCCACCGGCATACTGCTGATAGGATTCCTCGCAGCTTTTGCAGCCGGTTGCGCAGCCTGCAAATGGATGATCTCCATCGTACGCAAGGGCAGACTGATATGGTTCGCCGTATATTGCGCACTGGCTGGAGCATTGACACTCATTCTCTCATAACCTGATACCGATGGACTTTCAGGCAGGAGAAATACTTTACTTTGACAAGCCGTACGGCTGCACTTCGTTCGACGTTGTGGGACGGGTTCGGTGGCAGCTGTGCCGGAAGCTCGGGATCAGAAAGCTGAAGGTAGGTCATGCAGGAACGCTTGATCCGCTGGCCACAGGTGTGCTGGTAATCTGCACCGGACGCGCCACCAAGCGAATCGAAGAGTTCCAGTACGGTACAAAGGAGTATATTGCCACAATCCGTCTCGGAGCCACCACGCCCTCATTCGACCTGGAGAAGCCAATTGACGCCACCTATCCGACAGACCACATCACCCGCAGCATGGTGGAGGATGTCCTGACCCGCTTCAAAGGTCGTATCGAGCAGATTCCGCCATCATTCTCGGCCTGCAAGATAGGAGGCAAACGCGCCTACAAGATAGCCCGCAAGGGAGATGAAGTGGAATTGAAGCCCAAGATACTTCAGATAGACGAAATTGAACTCATTGACTGCAGTCTGCCTGACATTACCATCAGAATAGTCTGCAGCAAGGGAACATATATCAGAGCCCTGGCCCGCGACATCGGCCAGGCACTTGAGAGCGGAGGACATCTCACGGCACTGAGGCGCACCCGCATCGGAGACATTCGCGTAGAGAACTGCATGGATCCGGCTGCATTCCCGGAATGGCTGGACAGGCAGGAAATAACATCGGACACAAATACAATATTATAATTATGAAACTATCGCAATTCAAATTCAGGCTTCCGGAGGACAAGATAGCACTCTACCCTACAGAAAACAGGGATGAAGCCAGACTGATGGTAGTCCACAAGAAGACGGGGGACATCGAACACAGGCTTTTCAAGGATATTCTGGAATACTTTGACGAAAAGGACGTGTTCGTATTCAATGACACACAGGTGTTCCCGGCAAGGCTGTACGGCAACAAGGAGAAGACCGGAGCCCAGATTGAGGTCTTCCTGCTCAGGGAACTGAAGGAGGAGAACCTGCTGTGGGATGTTCAGGTGGACCCTGCCCGCAAAATCAGAATCGGCAACAAGCTGTATTTCGGCGAGGACAACTCAATGGTAGCCGAGGTGATTGACAATACGACCTCACGCGGACGAGTCCTGAGATTTCTGTATGACGGTCCTCACGATGAGTTCAAGAAGACTCTCTACGCATTGGGCGAGGCTCCGCTTCCCACCTACATCAAGCGCAAGGCTGAGCCGGAGGACAACGAACGCTTCCAGACCATCTATGCAACCAAGGAAGGTGCAGTGACCGCTCCGACCACAGGACTTCACTTCAGCCGCGAGCTGATGAAACGTATGGAGATCAAGGGCGTGGACCGCGCTTTCATCACCATGCACTGCGGACTCGGCAATTTCCGTGACATAGACGTAGAGGATCTGACCAAGCACAAGATGGAATCCGAACAGATGTTCATTACCGATGAATGCTGCGATATCGTCAACGGCTGCAAGCTCAGCGGTCATAAGATTTGCGCAATCGGCAATACCGTCAACCGCGCTCTCGAAAGCGTGGTCGGCACAAACGGGCTCATCACACCGTACGACGGATGGACCAACAAGTTCATTTTCCCGCCCTATCAGTTCAGCGTGGCGGACAGCATGGTAAGCAACTTACAGCTTCCTTACACCACACAGCTGATGCTCACATGCGCCTACGGAGGCTATGATACCGTCATGCATGCGTACAACGTAGCCCTCAAGGAGGACTATCGTTTCGGATGCTACGGCGATGCAATGCTGATTATCTGACACATAATCTGATCTAATGGTATATCTCTCGTTAGGCAGCAATATGGGTGACAGGGAGGGCTGTCTCTCCGCTGCCGTCACCCTCATCAGTCAGGAAATAGGGCATGTTACCGCACAGTCCGACATCTTCGAAACCGAACCGTGGGGCTTCACATCGGCCAATGCATTCCTGAATCAGGCACTGGCCGTGGAGACTTCGCTTCCTCCCGAAGAGATTCTCACCATCACCCAGCGCATTGAGCGGGAAATCGGGAGAACTGCCAAGACCGAAAACGGTCAGTATGGAGACAGGCTGATAGACATCGACCTGCTCATGTACGACGACATGACAGTCTGCACAGAAAAGCTGAAGCTTCCCCACCCGCTGATGACAGTACGCCGCTTCGTTCTGGAACCGCTGGCACAGATAGCACCGGATGTTGTACACCCGGTGCTTCATATTACGATAAGGGAACTCCTGCAAAATCTCTGACTTATGGCAGACAACTATCTGGAGAAGCACTACGAAGACTATCTCAAGCGTAAGGCCGAATGGGAGAAAAGCAGAAAGCACTCCCTGCCGAAGCCTGCTGCCGGATCCGACAGATCCAAGTCGGAGAAATAACTCCTACTCGAAGCCCTCGGGATTGTTCTTCTGCCAGTTCCAGGAGTCGCGGCACATTTCCTCAATGCCAAACTGTGCCTTCCAGCCAAGCTCGCGGAATGCCTTTGACGGATCTGAGTAGCATGTGGCAATGTCACCGGGGCGACGCGGTCTGATGCTGTACGGCACTTTCACCCCATTCACCTTCTGGAAGGTATTCACAATATCAAGTACCGAATAGCCCTTTCCCGTACCTAAATTATAGACAGCCAGTCCGCAACCGCGTTCTATTGCACCAAGGGCACAAACGTGACCGCGTGCCAGATCCACGACATGGATGTAGTCACGCACACCTGTACCGTCCGGAGTGTCATAGTCATTGCCGAAGACACCCAGTTCCTGACGCTTGCCGACAGCCACCTGAGTGACGTATGGCATCAGATTGTTCGGTATGCCGTTCGGATTCTCGCCTATCATGCCGCTCTCATGTGCACCAATCGGGTTGAAATAGCGCAGCAGCACCACATTCCATTCAGGATCTGCCTTCTGCATATCCGTCAGGACCTGTTCCAGCATGCTCTTGGTCTGACCGTAGGGATTCGTGCACTGTCCCTTCGGACACTCCTCAGTGATTGGAATCATTGCCGGATTGCCATAGACTGTGGCGGATGATGAGAAAATGATGTTCTTCACACCGTGACTGCGCATTGATTCGAGCAGGACCAGAGTACCGCTGATATTGTTCTCATAATACTCCAACGGCTTTGCCACAGACTCACCGACAGCCTTGAGACCGGCGAAGTGGATACAGCACTCTATATCGCTGTGTTCATCCAGAACTCTGTCCAGTCCATCACGGTCACGTATGTCAACCTGATGGAATGGTATCTCCTGTCCGATAATCCTGGCAACCCTGCGCAGAGACTCGCTTGAGGAATTGCACAGATTGTCCACCACCACAGCCGAATGCCCGGCCTTGTAAAGTTCAATAAGTGTGTGCGATCCGATATATCCGGCACCGCCTGTCACAAGAATCCTCATATCCAAAAAAATCAAATCAACCCGTCCGCCAGTTTCAGCAGATACTGACCGTATTGGTTTTTAATCATAGGTTTCGCCAGTTCGCGCATCTTGTCATTGTCTATCCATCCGTTCTCCAGCGCGATGCTCTCCAGACAGGCTATCTTGAGTCCTGTACGCTTCTCGATAGTCTCCACAAAAATGGAAGCGTCCGAAAGGGAGTCGTGGGTACCGGTATCGAGCCATGCGAAACCGCGCCCCAGTGTCTGGACCTTCAACAAGCCGTTCTGCAGGAACTCCTGATTGACAGTGGTAATCTCCAGTTCTCCTCTTGCAGAAGGTTTGATGTGCTTCGCTATCTCCACGACACTGTTCGGATAGAAATACAGACCTACAACGGCATAGTTCGACTTAGGCACAGCAGGCTTCTCCTCGATGGAAAGACAGTTGCCGGCATTATCGAACTCCGCCACGCCATAACGCTCCGGATCATTCACCCAGTAGCCGAAAACAGTGGCCTTTCCAGAATTCTCAGCCGTATTCACGGCCTCACGAAGCTTGGAAGTGAAATGTGCGCCATAGAAGATATTGTCTCCCAGTACCAGACATACATTGTCATTGCCGATAAACTTCTCACCTATTATGAATGCCTGGGCAAGTCCGTCCGGACTCGGCTGCTCGGCGTATGTGAATGACACTCCATAGTCCGAGCCGTCGCCCAGAAGACGCTGGAAACCGGGCAGATCCTGTGGTGTGGAAATAATCAGGATATCACGTATTCCAGCCAGCATCAGTACCGACACCGGATAATATACCATCGGTTTGTCATAAATCGGAAGCAACTGCTTGCTCACGCCCTTTGTAATCGGATACAGACGGGTTCCGCTGCCTCCTGCCAGTACTATTCCCTTCATTATACCTTTCCAGTTAATAACATGTTCCTAAAATAGAGTGCAAACTTACACAAAAACGTCTGATTTTTCTAATTTTGCATCCAATTATGAAGACTCATGCGGCTATGAAGAAAAATTTGATCATACTTGCAATTATGGCAACACTTTTGGGCTCATGCGGCGCAGGAAGTGCCCGTGGTAGGAATATCCCGGCAGAACCGGAGACGGAGATACTGTTCAGAACCACAATGGGCAACATCCGTATCAAACTGTACAACGAAACTCCGGAACATCGTTTCAACTTCGTCCGTCTCGTCGATGAACACTATTTTGACAGTCTGCTCTTTCACAGAGTAATCCGTGATTTCATGATTCAGGCCGGAGATCCCGAGTCGAAGGGCGCAGACAAGGGCACGCGCCTCGGTGCGGGCGGTCCGGGCTACACGCTCCCCGCAGAGTTCATATATCCTCAGTACTACCACAAGAGAGGTGCATTGAGCGCAGCCAGACAGGCCGACCAGGTAAACCCCGACCGCAGGTCTTCGGGATCCCAGTTCTACATCGTCACCGGCAGGAAGTACCGCGAAAGCGAGTTGCGTGACATGGAGAAGCAGCTGCAGCAGCAGGAAGAACAGTCCATCTTCAACACCCTCTGTATGGAAAACCGTGAGCTCATCGTCAGGATGCAGAACGACAATGATGACGAAGGTCTCATGAAGCTCCAGAAGCAGCTCAACGAAAAGCTTGACTCAATCGTCTCCCTCAAAGGCAAATTCCACTTCACCGACGAGCAGGTCAAGACCTACGAAAAAGTGGGCGGCACACCTTTCCTCGACAACCAGTACACCGTATTCGGCGAGGTCATCGAAGGTATGGAGATCGTTGACAAGATTCAGAAGGTCAGGACCGACGAGAATGACCGTCCTGAAGACGATGTCATGATCATCAGTACCGAAGTTGTCAAGTAACTGCTATTCAAAGCTCAGATAACGGCTGAGCCTTTCCATATCCTGTCCGGCGAACTCATCGAGGAGTGAGAGCTGGGCAGGATTTTCTATCTTTCCGTATTTCCTTCTGTAGTCCGCTATCGCTCTGGCCATGTAGAAGTCAATGTACGGATGAGCCTTCATCTGACTGACTGAAGCCGAATTGACAGGAATCCGGCTTATGCTGAACGTATCACGCACCAGAAACCAGCCTGTCACAGTATCCGCAATGCGTTCATCCACCTCCAGAATCTGTTCGGGACTGACATATCCGCCCAGACGGGATCTGTACTCCACTATCCTGCGTGCGAAGTAGCTGCCTATTCCCGGCACCTTCTTCAATTCCGTCGTATCTACGGCATTCAGGTCAAGCACTGTCCCGTACGGGTATTTCTCCTGACGACGGAAGACAGGTCTGGCCGTCCGCACGGAATCGGGCCTGCGCACCCTCACGTCAACGTCAACCGCCGACGCAGCCTGCAACGTACCCGTTTCCTGAGACGCGGCAGGCCTCCTTCCCCGGAGAACAGTATCTTCAACTTCAGCCACAACGTAATCATCCGGCTCAGGCTCCGGACGCGCCAGACGCACCACTGTCGTTACCATAATCACCGACACGAAAAAGGCCAGGGCCCTCCGGTCAGACCTGCTGAAATAGAAAAAGTCTTTCCACATAAGTTCTTTCTGATATTGATTCTTGATAAATTTGCATGGTCATATTTCACTTGCTATGAGACGCCTCACGGAACACTACGCATTCACAATACTTCTGACGGCAGTTATCATATACCTGTCGCTCTTCAATCCTTCGGAAGTGGGGCTTGACGACATCAACGTCTGGGACAAGCTTGCCCATAGCGCGATGTACGCCGGACTGTCATCGGTGATATGGCTGGAGTACCAGCTGAACAATCATGTAATCCGAATGCGGGATGCCGTGCTTTTCATGTTTCTCTGCCCCATCATTCTCGGAGGCATGCTGGAACTGATTCAGGAACACTGCACCGAAGTCCGTTCAGGAGAATGGGCCGATTTTCTGGCCAATTCCATCGGAGTTGCAGCCGCCGTCCCGATAGGTCTCCTTGTGGAGCGCCCTATTCTGCGCCGTTCTTTCCCCAGAGACTGAAGGGATTCCTGAGAAGGTGTGAATTGTAATAACGGCGGTCTCCTGTCACCTCCTCACCTATGAAATCGGGCTTCTCGAAAGCCTCGGTCTCGGAACGCAGCTCCACCTCTGCCACAACCAGTCCCTCATTTTCTCCATGGAACTCATCCACCTCGAAGACATGAGGCCCGGAATGAACCAGATAACGGCGTTTTTCTATCACTCCCTCCACACACAGCTTCATCAGCTCGCGTGCATCACTCACGTCTATGTGATGATTCCATTCGAAACGTGATATGCCGGCCGCGTCCGACGGTCCCTTGATGGTGAGAAGAGCATCATTGTCGCTGATGCGGATTCTTACAGTATTGCCATTCTGATGGGCGATATAACCCTGGACAATGTCATAGTGGCCGAATGCGGCCTTCACATATTCCTGATTATGAACCAGGAACTTTCTTTCAATTTCCAATGCCATAGTATTATGTATGTTTTTCCTGTTGAACTTATCACTCTTCCCCTGTCTCAGACCAGCTCATCAGATATGACTTGATGAAACCGTCTATCTTGCCGTCCATCACACCCGTCACGTCGGATGTCTGATATCCGGTACGGTGATCCTTGACACGACGGTCATCAAACACGTAGCTGCGTATCTGTGAGCCCCACTCAATCTTCTTCTTGCCGGCCTCAATCTTCTCCTGCTCGGCCATACGATGCTTCAGTTCCTTATCGTAAAGGATGGAACGCAGATGCTGCATGGCACGCTCCTTGTTCTTGGGCTGGTCGCGTGTCTCGGTATTCTCAATAAGAATCTCCTCTTCCTCGCCGGTATAAGGATCCTTGAACTGATAGCGGAGTCTCACACCCGACTCGACCTTGTTCACATTCTGACCTCCTGCACCGCCGCTTCGGAAAGTATCCCAGGTGAGAAGTGCCGGATTGACATAAACCTCTATCGAATCATCCACAAGCGGAGTCACAAAGACCGAAGCGAACGACGTCATGCGTTTGCCCTGGGCATTGTACGGAGATACGCGCACCAGACGGTGGACACCGTTCTCACCCTTCAGGTAACCATATGCGTACGGACCTTCTATCTCTATCGTCACAGACTTGATTCCGGCTTCGTCACCCTCCTGAAGATCTGCCACAGTCACCTTGTATTTATTGTCCTCGCCCCAGCGCATATACATACGCATCAGCATCTGAGCCCAGTCCTGACTCTCAGTACCGCCTGCACCGGAATTGATCTTCAGCACGCAGTCCATCTGATCTGCCTCCTCGCGAAGCATATTCTTCAGTTCCAGAGCCTCGACTGCTGCAATAGCCTTGGCAAATGCCGCATCAACCTCCTCCTCGGTGACCAGTTCCTCCTTGTAGAAATCGAATGCCAGCTGAACCTCCTGTGTCAGCGAACTGACCTCCTTATAGCCGTCAATCCATCCCTGAAGCGACTTCACCTTCTTCATCTGAGCCTCCGCCTTCTTCGGGTCATCCCAGAATCCTGGAACCTGTGTGCGGAGCTGTTCCTCCTCCACCTGAATGAGTTTGGCATCAATATTCAGATATCTTTTCAGTGCCTCTGTCCTGTCGACGGCATCCTTCAGTTGGTCAATTGTAATCATCTTTAGTCAGTTTGGATGCAAATTTACAAAGATAAGTTCAACCTTCAAAACCAACATTTGTCTTACCTTTGTGAGATATTAGCATTTAATGGGAATATGGACAATCAAGAATCACTCGAACTGCTGGAACGGCTGATATCCACACCCCGCTGCAGCCGCGAAGAAAAGGCCGCAGCAGACATTCTGCAACAGGACATCGTCAGCCATGGCTACAAGCCCGAGCGCATCGGAGACAACATTCTGTGCCGGAGCCGCTGGTATGACGGGTCGCGCCCCGCGATTCTTCTCAATTCCCATATCGACACCGTACGTCCGACAGCCAGCTGGACACGTGACCCGTACCGGCCGGTCATCGAAAACGGCTGTCTGTACGGAATCGGCTCAAACGATGCCGGCGCCAGTCTGGTATCACTGCTTCAGGCATTCTATCAGATTGACAGCCGTCAGAACAGTCTCAATCTCCTGTTCCTGGCCACATGTCAGGAGGAGGTGAGCGGTGAAGGAGGAATGAAGCAGATGGCTCCGCTTCTGCCGGAAATATCCTTTGCCCTTGTAGGTGAGCCCACAGGCATGCAGCCCGCCATCGCAGAGAAAGGGCTGATGGTACTGGACGTCAACGTACACGGCAGATCAGGTCACGCCGCACGGGACGAAGGCATCAACGCCATCTACCGCGCTGTGGATGTTGTCAGCATGCTCAGGGATTACAGATTCGAGCGGGAATCCGCGCTGCTGGGTCCTGTCAGGATGACCGTTACAGTGATGCATTCCGGCACCCAGCATAACGTCATCCCCGACCTCTGCACCATGACCGTAGATGTCCGCAGCAACGAATGCTACTCCAACAGGGAAATCTTCGGCATTATCCGGTCCATGCTTCCCGAATGGTGCGATGTACACGCCCACTCATTCACGCTCAACTCTTCGGGCATCTCTCCCGAACACCCGATAATCCGTCGTGCCGCAGCAATGGGTCTGACACCCTTCGGTTCCCCGACCCTTTCCGACCAGGCCATCCTCAACTGCCCGTCATTCAAGATGGGTCCCGGTGACTCGGCGCGCTCGCACACGGCAGATGAATACATCCGTCTGAAAGAGCTGGCTGATGCTGTTCCGGCTTATATTGCGCTGCTGAATCAGGGGACAGGTGCCTGATTCGACAATGTTGAATCAGGCACCTGTCCCCTGATTCAGCATCATCTCAGCCAGTCGGACGGATTGAGTTTTGTCGATTCCTTATGCAACTGGAAATGCAGGATGGTCCGGCCATCCGCGTCCTGGGCAATATCGCCTATGATGTCACCGGTCTTGACATTGTCTCCCTTCGCGACTCTGGTAGCGCACAGATTGCAGTAAACGGAAATATAGGAGCCGTGACGCACGAGGACTCCAATCTGGCCCTTGCCCTGCTGGAATACGGTCGTGACTGTTCCGTCAAAGACGGCTTTGGCCTGAGCGCCCTTCTCGCCCTGTATGTCAATGCCCAGATTGTTCATCTTGACATTCTTCATGCCGGCTACGTTCTGGACACCGAAATTGCTCACTATCAGATACGTGCCCGTAATAGGAACAGGCAGTTTGCCCTTATTGCTCTCAAAGTTGCCGGACAGTTTGACATCAGTGTCGGATCTGGCGGCAGCAGTCGGACCGCTCTGAGCCGATGAACCATTATTCCGTTTCTTTTTCTCTTCTGCCAAAGCCAATGCTATCTGACGTTCTATCTCCTTGTTCAGGGTATTCATCTCCTTCTGCTTACGGTCAATCTCCTTCTTCAGAGACGAACGCTTGGACTGGAGCTTGCTGACGATGGAACGCTGGCTCCGGGCCTCCTTCTCTGCCTCGGCCTTCTGAGCGGCCTGCTCCTCCTGCAGAGCGAGCTTCTCCTGTCTGAGAGACTCTATCTCGTCCTGTTTGGCCTGAACGGCAGCCTGTCTGGCAGCTATCTCGACGGCAAGTTCGGAAATGGACTTGGAATACTCCCTGACATAGCGGAACCTGCGGGAGAGCTGAGTGTAATTCTGCGATGAAAGCAGAAAAAGAAGGGCATTGAACGATGTCTTCTGCTTCTGATAGAAACGGCACGCATCAGCATAACGCTGCCTGCACGCCTCATATTCATCCTGCAGTTTTCTGAGTTCGTCGGAAAGCTGTTTGGACTGTTTGTCCAGGGAACTGATCTCCTGTCTGGTCTGCTCCAGCAGCTTACGGCGTTCCTCAAGACGTCTGGTCAGCAGATTGAGATTGACAAGCTGACTCTGGATGTCATTGTCTGTCGATGTGAGAAGTTTTTTGGAAGCGGCTATCTGACGTTCAATCTCCGCCTTCTGCTCCTGCATCCTGTCAACTGACGTGCCACTCTGCGCACAGATGTCACCTGCCATCAGCAGAAACAGACCCAGAATAATAGAAATGCCCTGTTTCATAACAGATAATCCTTAATCATATCCACCAGTTTGTCAGCCGGAATACGGCTCAGACTGGATATGTCAATACGTATGTCACCCCCCGACGATGCCGGCGAGAAACCGACATAGCGTGCCTTGAACCTCTGTGCCTTTACTCCGTACACCACGCTGACTTCCATCTGGGCGGGCAGACGGAACCCTGCAGTCAGTTCCTCGAATCCGGAATAACGCGCAGATGCCTTGCACAACGGCACAGACTTGGATATGGTGGTAATGTCCCCCTCAGAATCCAGCTCGAAACGGAAGTCAGAAATATCATCAGACAAGACCCTCATGCCGTCTCTGCCGTCCTTCATGAGCAGTTTCACATGCTGCGAAGCCATGACCGGATCGGATATGCCATATACGGACATCCTGTTCCAGAACAGCCCCTGAACGATACGGAAGTCAGCCTTCGCCATATCAACATACGGTATGTCCGAATAACTCAGTTCGGAATAGACCTGATTGAGCGGAAACGCAAGCACGACTTTGTCCTGAAGAAAGTCCACCGCAGCGACTTCCATCAGTCCCAGCACACTGTAGCTCAGATGCACACAGTCATCCCAGCGCATGCGCACCTTCACCGTGAACGGGCCGTATGACCCGTACGAGACAGACATTTTCCCCGAGATGTCCTGCACGGCCGGGACGGACAGCAGCTCCACGGCATATTCCTTGGCGTCACTCTTCTGCTGTCTGGACGTACGGCACGACACAATCATCACGGACAATGCCGCAGCCATCAGACAGGCCCTCATCAGACTCATGCCGTTATTCCACCAACTCATCTTCC
>JAKSIW010000003.1 GCA_024398555.1 Bacteroidaceae bacterium
ATCATCAACTGCTGGAAAAATTACTTCAAGTTCAATGGAAAGACCGGTATATTTGAGTTTTGGAAATGGATGCTCTTCGTCGGCGGTATCTCGCTCATCTTCTTATGTCCCCTGACTGTAATCGTATCCATCTGGGGCAACCGGATACCGCCAAGCCACGCATACGGAACGGTCTGCCTGATATTGTTGTCTGCCATGATGCTGTTCTGCCTCTCTGCATTCATCCCCACCCTGGCAGTCATGTCAAGACGACTGCGTGACGCAGGAATATGTCCCTGGTGGCTGCTCGTTCCGGCCGGTCTGTCTGTAATTTCGTTTGTGGTATTCATGGATGCGGCATTGGCAGGCATGTCAGAGCTCCAGCCTTCAACGCCCCTTGCCATTCGGGCGGTGACGTACGCTGTTACAGCATTGACAGTATTCATATTCATCTGCCTGTTCTGCAGGAAATCCCGGAAATAGTTTCCAATGAGTCGCATCGGGAATATGAAGAAATTCCTGTCCATCGTATGCAGATTCTGGTGGCTGTGGCCGCTGTTATTCCTTGTCTGCCAGTATGTGATGTACCGCGCCAGCATCGGCTATACGATGACGGTCCTGTCCAACATCTGCTTTGTCGTGGCAATTGTAACAGCGCTGCTGCAGATAACATGTCTGATATGTTTCGATTACAATTTCAAGCACGGGAAAATGGTTGTCACTCTGATGGCCGGTATTGTCTGCTTCATCGTCATGATCATGACAATGTTCACAACATTGTTCGACAACGGCAAGGAGGACCATTTCGGAGCAGATCATCCGATACCTGAGGGACTTGAGTATAACGAACCGCTGTATCCCTACGACATCGTCGTGACAGATGAAGACGGCAACATCGTATCGGACTGCAACGGCAATGATTCCATAGTTCCGGCGAAGGACCCGGTCAGCTGTATATGTCCTGACGACACATCGTCCTGGCTGGTATTGCAGACAGGCTTTCAGGGTGGCATATACAAATATTATCTATATGTACCTGAGCTTCCTGCAGGTCAGGTATGGCTGGAATGTTACGAGATAACGGACAATGTCAGACTTTCCATCAGCACGGACAGGACCATTCAGGAAATCAATCCGGACAGTTGTTCCAGAGTGCTTCCACCCTGTGAGTTTACAATCTATAACGGTATATGGGGCGAACATTATGCCGCCCGCATTGAAGCCTGGTACAAGGACAGCGCCACCAGACATAAACGCAAACTGGCCGAAAGCGTCTATAAGGTCGAAGGCTGGATGCGGTGAACAGACGCTGACTGTACGCGCCGTGCTCAGGAGAACCTGTCAAACATTGTGGTGCTCAGATACTTTTCAGCCCTGTCAGGAAATACGACCACAATGTTGCCGGATGTCGCGGTTTCAGCAGTCTTGGCAGCCGCAAGCATTGCCGCGCCGCTGCTCATTCCGACGAAGATGCCTTCCTTGGCAATAATCTGACGGGCCATCTCTATGGCCTCCTCGCTCTCCACCATGACCTGCGAATCCAATATCGACGGATCATAGATGTCCGGCACGATGGCCTCCTCCATATTCTTCAGGCCCTGAATGTAGTGTCCCTTGACCGGATAGGCGCACACTATCTTTATGTCCGGATTCATTATCTTCAGGAAACGGGCCAGTCCCATCAGGGTTCCGGACGTGCCGATTGCCCCCACGAGATAATCGATTCTGCCGTCTGTCTGCTGCCATATCTCTATGGCGGTCTTCTTGTAATGAGCCATGTAGTTGCTGGCATTGGAGAACTGGTCAGGCATGTAATACTTGTCAGGGTTCTCGTCCACCATTCTGTGAGCCAGTCGGATAGCTCCGTCCGTACCCTGGTCTGCAGGAGTCAGCACGACCTCACCGCCGAACGAACGTATGATTTTCCTGCGTTCCTCGGACACGGCAGAACTCATGACAATTGTCACGTTATAGCCCTTGACGATGCCCACGATAGCCAGTCCGATACCCGTATTGCCGGATGTCGGTTCAATAATGGTCATACCGTGACGGAGTTTCCCCTCAGCCTCGGCCTGCTCAATCATGGCCACTGCAATGCGGTCCTTGATGCTGCCGGTCGGATTGAAGCCCTCCACCTTGGCATAAATATTCACATTGGGATTCGGGTTCAGCCTGTTTATGCGGATCATCGGGGTGTCGCCGATAGCCTCAAGTATGTTATTGCAAATCATAATCCACTAATTTTGCGCGAAGTTACCTCAAAAAATGTTTTTACCGCACTTGTGCGTACATCATTAAGAATAATTATGATAACTTTAGCAGCCGAATAGGTCAAGAACAGAATAAATATATAAAAATTATACAGTAAATCAAAAAGAAATGAGCAAACTATTCAGAAATCTCCTGACTCTGCTCCTCGCAGCAGGCATCTCCACCCAGCTCCCTGCACAGATGATGGGTGGCTTCGGCGGCGCACAGGTCAAATCAACCGTAATCAATGACGACGGAACAGTGACTTTCAACTACAGCAGCCGTACGGCCAAGGATGTCAAGGTCTGGACGCAGTTCTCCGGCGATCAGCAAATGACAAAGGGCAGCAACGGTGTATGGACAGTAACCGTCGGCCCGGCAGTTCCGGACATCTACCCGTATCATTTCACAGTTGACGGCATCAGCGTCATGGACCCGCAGAACGCAGAGTGGTTCCCTAACGAGACCTTCAAGAACAGCCTTCTCGATATGCGCGGCGACGGCAACCTGATCCACGCGCTGAAGAATGTCCCGCACGGAAGCGTGGATTATCTGAACTACTGGTCAGAGGGACTTGGCATGTACATTCCGGTCATCGTCTATACCCCTCCTTTCTACGACAGCCCCAAGAACAGGAAGAAGCATTATCCTGTCATGTACCTCATCAGCGGAACCACCGATACCGAGGAGGTATATTTCAAGGTAGGCAAAATGAACCTGATTCTCGACAACCTCATCGCCGAGGGCAAGGCCAAAGAGATGATCCTGGTACTCCCCTACGGCAATCCTACCCTGCTCAAGTCTGAGCGTCAGCCCCAGCAGGCCGGCGGCGGAATGTTCGGCGGTATGGGCGGTTTCGGCGGAGGCTACAACTTCAACAAGGACTTCACCGACGTGCTGATGCCGTTCATCGAGCAGAACTACCGCACCATCAACGATGCTGCACATCGCGGTATCGGCGGTTTCTCACGCGGCGGCAATCAGGGTCTCTCCATCGGTCTGGCCAATCTGGACAAGTTCTCATACCTCTGTTCATACAGCTCATTCACACAGGTCCGCGACAGCCAGTTCGAGGATGCCGATGCAGTCAATGCCAAGATCAGACTGTTCTGGTCCGGAATCGGCACCGATGACTTCCTGTACGGCAATTCCAAGGACCTGATGGATATGCTTGACCGTCACGGCATCAGGAACATCAAGGAATTCACATATGACAAGTTCGGCCACACCTGGATGAACGCCCGCTACTGGCTGGACAAGTCCTTCCGCCTCCTGTTCCAGGACGAGAAGGTCATCGCAGCCGAAAAGGGCATGGACCTGGCCGAAGCTGAGAAGGTGAGAAATGAATCCGCAGCAGGCGGCGAGGCATCACGCCTTACCCCGGCTCTCATGGGCAGTCTGTTCCCCGCAGGCGTCAAGTCGCCTGAATACAATGCCGACGGCAGCGTCACATTCCGCTGTCAGGCCCCCGATGCCCAGAAGGTTCTTCTGGAGTGCCAGATGTTCGACGGCACAAGACCTATGGAAAAGGATGCTAAGGGCGTATGGACCATCACCGTCAAGCCTGACGCACCGGACATCTACCCGTATGCATTCCAGATAGACGGCACACAGGTGGCAGACCCGAACAACATGCACATTTTCCCGAACGAGGGCTTCAAGTACAGTCTCTGCGACGTGCGCGGCGAGACCCCGTCTGTCCAGGACATTCAGGACGTGCCTCACGGCAAGGTATCATACCGCTACTACTATTCGGAAGCTTGCGGCATAGAGCGTCCGATGTGCGTCTATACTCCGGCCGGCTACGACCCGAACGGCAAGGAGAAGCTCCCTGTCCTCTACCTGATTCACGGTATGACCGACACCTACGAGACCTGGTTCAAGGTAGGTCAGATGAACAACATTCTGGACAATATGATTGCCAGCGGAGAGGCAAAGCGCATGATTGTGGTCATGCCGTACGCCAACCCGTATCCGGAGATGATTCTCCAGGGCAAGGCCGATGCATACGATTCAATGGACACGAAACTGACAACCAGGGAGTTTATGGAGGAGGTCATTCCGTTCATCGAGTCCAACTACAAGGTCCTGACCGATGCCGACCATCGTGCCATCGCAGGTTTCAGTCTCGGCGGACGTCAGACTCTGGCTGCAGGTCTCGGCAATCCTGACAAGTTCCATTATGTGGCAGCTCTGTCACCGGCCATCTTCGGCAACGAGTACAAGACCAACTTCGACAACGGCACCTACGCTCCCGTCAAGGATCTGAACGCCAAGCTGAAGTTCCTGTGGCTCGGCACCGGCAAGAGCGATTTCCTCGGTTCCGCATCGAAGAGCTTCGACCAGTACATGACAGAGCAGGGTCTCGTGCACACCTATCACAACCCTGCAGGCGCCCACACATGGATGCACTGCCGCGACTGTCTCGAGATTGTAGTACGCAACCTGTTCTAAGGAATATCCGACAATTAAGATAGAACACTCAAACTTTCCAAATATGAAGAAAACCCATTTCCTGATGCTGCTGGCATGTGCAACGCTGATGCCGGCATTGACAAAGGCATCCAAGTTCATCGAACTGAAAGTTCTGGACAAGGATTACCTCATGCTGCTTATCCGCGACGGCGAAATACGCTACCGCGATGACGGCACCGGACCGAGCGCATATCTGGGTCATTCATTCGCCGAGGGCGATGACACGCTGAAGGTATTCGGCGAACGTCTCAATCCCGAGTCTGCAACCATAGCCGACGGATGGACGATAACATCGGCCGATGACAAGAACTTCGGCAGTGTAAAGCCGGTGTCCGTATGGCGCCGCTCCAAGCCTATGCAGGTGGACCACACCCTGGCTTCCGAACTTGACCACTGGCTCTATCTCCAGCTGCCCAAGTCCATGAAACAGGGATGTACCTATACCGTCAGTATTCCGGCCGGAGCCAATGCTGATGTCAGCACCTGTCAGGTGAAGTTCGACATCAACAGTTCGATGTCCGAAGCCATTCACGTAAATATAATAGGTTATACTCCCGACCAGCCGGTCAAGGCCGCCGACCTGTATCTGTGGATGGGCGACGGCGGTCAGCGCGACTACAGTTCTTTCGAGGGCAAGAAGGTATGGCTGTACAATGTTGCTACTGGCAAGCGCACCAGCGTGGGCAATGTGGCTTTCTGGAAATCGCAGGAAGAGTTCAAGCAGGAGGCCAATCGCAGGAACGACACCGGTTCTGACGTATGGAACATCGATTTCAAGTGCTCCACCCCCGGCCGTTACCGCCTCGTTGTTGAGGATGTGGGATGCAGCATGGACTTCGATATCAGGAACGATGTCTATTACGAGCCGTACCACTACTCAGTTCGCGGATACTACTACATGCGTCTTGGCGAGAGACCCAATCCTAATGTCACACCTGTTCCGCGTCAGCCGGCATTCATCCCGGAGGTCGATCCTGTGGGATTCACAGTATATAAGACAGACCTGCAGCCCTGGAGTCCTGACTGGCGCCGCATCGGCGGAGACGTCTGGGACGAGCCTCACTTCAAACCGGCGCTCGAATCGCAGTTCTGGAAGCATCGTCTGCCGGGCAATCCTGTCAACACCGAGGTCAAGGGCGGACACTCCGACGCATTCGACTGGGACCGTCATCTGGCCCACGTCAGCAACATCTACGATCTGCTTCTCCCCTATTTCCTGACCAACGGCCGTCTCAACGAGGATGACCTGGGCATCACGGAGAGTGGCAACGGCATCCCCGACATCATCGACGAAGCCCGCAATGAAGTCGATTTCTTCCTGAGCATCCGCGATGGAGAAGGATACAGTCAGGGCGTGACCAACCCATCCAAGGAGTGGACCATCATGTTCCAGGCAGGCTGCACCACGATGGCAGCATGGGCAAATGCCGCCAACTGCGCAATGCTGGCAGAGTGCATGCGCATAGCAGGCAATGAGGAGCTGACGAAATACTACACGGACGAGGCAATCAAGGCATACCGCTATGCAGACCGTCAGGAGAACAGGCAGCTCAATGACTCCCAGGCCATCGGTGACGGCAACATGAAGGGCAACGACTTCCGTCAGATGGCAGCCGCATACCTCTACAACGTAACCGGCGAGCGCGAATGGGAGGACATCATGGCAGAACTGAGCATAGTCAAAGGACCTGAGTCGAAGATATGGAACACACGCGAAGGCTATCAGATATGGGGTACCGCAGCATACCTGAACTGTCCGCAGGAGCGCCACTACCCGGAGCTTTATGAGAACATGAAGGCAAGCGTCACTCTGGAGGCCGAGACAAATCACGTGAGCAAGAGCGACCTGCGTCCGTCACGCCGTACTACCAACGACTCCCGCTGGCAGACTTCCGAGAACCTGCAGCTTGTCATGATGGCTCATTTCATTGCCAAGGATAAGCTGACAAAGCTGAGACTGGAGAAGGCCATGTACATAGATGCAGACTGGTGCTTCGGACGAAACCCGAGCAACACTGTGGAAATGACAGGTCTGGGCGAGCGCCACATCACCGACTGCTACACCACCGGCCGTAACGACGGAGTGCCGGGCTCGCATCCGGGTCAGACACCGTTCAACGGCACCGAGACATGGTCACGCGGCGACGGCGGTGACGCACAGATACTGCTCAGACGCTGCTATCCGGCATGGACGGAAGGATGGCCAAGCCAGGAGTCCTTCTTCAACCAGCGTTACATGTGGGTGAACGGAGAGTTCACTCCGCGTGAGACCATGCGCGGCAAGATGGCCCTTACCGCATACCTCTACGGTATCAGGAAGTGAGTCTATCGGCTTTTTGACTAACTTTGCAGAAAACAGACGGAAATATGCTGATTAGGAATGTCATGATGGAGGACGGTCGCAGGACCAGCATCCTCATTGAGGGAAATGTCATCAAAGGCATCGGAGTTGCAGATGGTGCTGAATCGGACGAAGTGATAGACGGTGAAGGTCTGGCCATACTGCCCGCCTTCTACAATCTGCACACCCACACGGCAATGAACCTGCTGCGCGGATATGCCGATGACATGCCTCTCCAGAAATGGCTGACAGAATACATCTGGCCCTTCGAGGGGAAGATGACCGCCGATGACATGGCTGCCGGAAGCCGTCTCGCGGCAGACGAGATGGTCCGTACCGGCACTGTCGGCTTCTACGACATGTACTTTCACATGGACGGTACTGCACGCATAGCCTCAGAGGCAGGAATGCGTGCAGTGGTAGCGGAGACATTCTTTCAGCATACCATCGGAACGCTGGACGGCTATGCCGGAATCATGAACGGCTGGAACAGCAGGTCCGACGGAAGAGTACGCATGGCGGTAGCCCCGCATGCAATATACACCAACACGACGGAATCACTGAAGACCGCCGCCAGAGTGGCACGCGACAACGGAGCGCTCATCAACATTCATGTTTCAGAGACAAAGGAGGAGGTGGAGAACTGTGTCAGAAGTACTGGTATGACTCCTGTCCGCTACCTCGATTCCATCGGCCTGCTCGGGCCTGACGTAACAGCAGCGCACTGTGTCTGGCTGGACCGCGAGGAATGGGACATCATGGCGCAGCGCGGAGTCACTGTCACCCATTGCCCATGCTCGAACATGAAGTTGGGCAGCGGCCGGTTCCCGTACCGCGACGCCATCGCATCAGGAGTAAGACTGACACTCGGAACAGACGGCTGTGCTTCCAACAACAACCTCGACATGCGCGAAGAGATGAAGTTCGCAGCACTTCTCGCCAAGGTGGACGGTGATGTGGAATGCCTGCCGGCGGCAGAGATTCTGAAGTGGGCTACCCGAAACGGAGCGGAGGCTCTTGGAGTCGATGCCGGTGAGATAGCCGAAGGCAAAGTGGCGGACTGCATACTTGTCGATGTGAACGATTATCGCATGCAGCCATGCCACAACCTGATTTCCAACTGGGTATATGCAGCCTCGTCCGACTGCATCAGGATGGTGATTTGCGACGGAAAGGTGATTTTCAGAAAATAGGAATACGATGTACAGGGTTATCAAGAAAATGGAGATCTCGGCCAGCCATCAGCTGACGCTGGACCACCAGAGCAAATGCGAGACGCTCCACGGCCATAACTTCCAGATAACGGTCTACTGCAAGAGCGATACTCTCAATGAGGACGGCATGGTCGTGGACTTCACCGAAATCAAGCGCAAGGTGCACGGTTTTCTTGATCACACGGACCTGAATGCAAAGCTGCAGTTCAATCCGACATCAGAGAACATTGCCCGTTGGATTCACGACCAGATAGAGCACTGCTACAGGGTCGATGTTCAGGAGAGCGCCAATAACATTGCCATTTACGAAGAGGAATAATATCGGATATGATAAGCGAGGAGAAAGCGAGGGAGGATATCAGAGAACTGTTGGAGTACATCGGTGAGAATCCGGACCGCGAAGGTCTCAGGGAGACGCCGGACAGGATGCTGCGGATGTTCAGGGAAATGTTCCGCGGCTACAATCCTGACGAGAAACCTGTAATCACGACATTCCCAAACGGACAGGACGGCATCATCTACGACAACATGGTCGTTGACACCGGAACTTTCTATTCCGTGTGCGAGCATCACTGCCGTACTTTCTTCGGAGAATACTGGTTCGCATACATTCCGCATCCAAAGGGTCGCATACTCGGACTGTCCAAGATAGGTCGCGTCGTGGATTACTGCGCCGCGCGTCTGCAGGTACAGGAGCGTCTCACCTATGATGTGGTACAGATGCTGACGGAAGCATTAGGTACGGAATACCCTCCCAGAGGCATGGCTATGATGATGAAGGGACGCCACATGTGCAAGGAGAGCCGCGGCGTGAAGAAGGGCGGCACAATGACATCCACATACCTGACCGGAGCTTTCAGAAACAGCGCTCAGGTACGAAACGAATTCCTGTCCTATACCAAGGATTGATCAGTAGCGGAAGCTGCTTCCGCCCACGAACTCGCGGATAATCGACGTTGGCGGTATCTCGCGGTCACTCAGCGGAACGAGATAGCTGAGCAGGTTCTGAAGTCTCTTCGCCTCGGCGTACTCTGCACAGTTCTGGGGAACTTCCCGCAGCAGATCCTCGGCAAATGGCTTGATAACTGCAATCTCGTAAACCAGTGCAGTGTTGAAGAATACATCTGCGTTATGCCTGAACGGATATATCCACTTGACCTCTCCCTCACGCACCTTGTGCCATGTGGCCAGTGTATCGCGGGCAGTGCGGTTGCGCTGTACGGCATCACGGGTGATGCGGCGCATCAGACGGTTGTCCGTAGCGGATATGCGCACATGATTGTCCAGAGGCAGTGATGTCATCGGCGATACGAAGATACGGAACACCTGATCCGCTGTGATATCGGTAAGCAGATTTGGATTCAGTCCATGCAGTCCCTCCACTATGAAGGTGGAGCCGGGAGAGGTAACGTTACAGTTCTGGGGCCTGTATTCCTTACGGCCCGAAATGAAATTGTAAGTCGGCATATCAACAGGGATTCCGGCCAGCAGTTTGCTCAGACAGCTGTTGAACAGTCTGACATCGATAGCCTCAAGACATTCATAGTCATATTCTCCGTTCTCGTCCCGCGGAGTATCCACCCGGTCAACGAAGAAGTCGTCCAGAGATATCGGATACGCCTCACGTCCGATGGTTTCCAATGCCACTTCAAGACGCTTGCTGAACGTGGTCTTGCCTGACGAAGACGGACCTGCTATCAGGACAATACGTTTGCCAGAGGATACTATTGCCTCGGCTATCTGCCATATCTTCCTCTCCTGCAGCGATTCAGCCACCTTGATAAGCCATCCGCTGCCACGGCGTTCCATGCAGTTTGCATTGATCTCGCCCACACATGAAGCATGCATCCTGCGGTTCCAGCCCTCATTTTCCCTGCAGACTTCCAGTTCCTGCGTTGAAATCTTCTTCTGTCCTGTCGCCACGTACTCGTACATCGGAACTGACAGCATAAAGCCGCCTTCTCCGGCAGTCATGGCAAATTCAGTAATACAGCCGGTGGAATATGCCAACGGTACGTATGAATACTCGATATGCTGCCCCATTTTATAATATGTGGCATACAGATCATGATAGTTGTCCAGAAGCATCACTATGTCCTCACGGCCGGCCTTACGGAACTTCTCTATGACATCCTTGGTCTCGTCCTCCACCACCTCTATCGGAATATCAGCCTCGCACAGTTTTCTTACGCGCTGCGAAATGGTCTCCACCACCTGTTCAGACGGAAGTCCTCTGTCGTCAGCGCCCTTCAGCTCGTAGGCACAGAGCAATATGCCGCCCGATATATGGGCAACGTTGAAGGTACTTTCCGGATACAGTTCTTCAAATGCCGAAGCTACAAGGAATACCAATGTCGGTATATACACACTCCTGCCCGCCGTAGAAGCGATGTTCACAAATTCGACCTGTTTCGGATGGTACAGTTCCAAAGTGAGAGATTCCATTCGGTTGTTCACCTTGGCTGCAATAGGAGTGAAACCCAGTTCGCCCTGCAGCTGTTCCGAAATCTCCTTCAGGCTGATGCCATTCGGGAGAAACAGTTCCTTACCTATGTTCGTGCAATTTACCTTGATAGTCCTTGCCATACTGTATCATTCTTTATGTAATGGAAGATGTGATGCCGTCTCCATGATCCGCTGTGAACGGACGCGGTTATAATCCGACTTGCCGTTCAGTGCATCGAACAGTCCGGTCAGCCCGACAACGCCTGCATCCCTCTTGAGCAGATAGACGATACACAGATTAAGAACGGCGACATTGGATGCAATGATATCCAGATCTGTGCCGCCTATCTGATGAACAGCCAGCTGGAAAGCATCCTCGCTGCCTTCATGTATCATAGCCTCAATATCTCCCAGAGTCTTGAATTCCATATATCTGAACACCGACAGGAACGGCATCAGAGATGTCTCATGAATTTCAGCCTGGTTGATGGCTGCAATCCTGCGGTTCAGCTTGTCGAACGGTTTGAGGTTGAGATAGTTCTTGAATGTATCGCCATTGAGTGACACCTCCTGGAAGCTGCCGTTGGCGACAAGTTCCTTCACCTGACGGCGATAGTCATTGATTGCAGTCCTGATACGGCTGAATTCATCGTCAGCCAGCTCCAGCATACCCGCCAGACGGTTAAGATTGCGCAGATGCTCCTTTGGGACCTCCACACCGGACTTGTATCCGGTGTCGTGATACATATTCGCCCACATGTGCTGCAGTGTGGTGCGAAGCTGTATTTCAAAGCGGTACTCATTGATTTCCGGATGATGTTCATCATAGAACAGACTTTTCGGTATGCGGCAGATGTAGTGCAGCGACATGTATCCGAAGCTGTCCAGTTCATGCATCTTACGCTTGTCCACCGAGTTATCCCAGTCAACATCAAAGAGTTTCTCAGCCAGTGCGGCAATCTTGTCAACATCATCAGTGTAGAAGGTAATGACACGGGTTCCGACAATATCTGTGATGTCACTCAGCATCTTGTATTTCTGTCCCTTCAGTTCCAGCTTGCCGGCAAGACTCTCTTCGGTCTTCACACGCCCCTCGACGGCTGTAACGAAGATTCCATTCTCAGCAAGAGACTTTTTCAAAGTACTGATGACCAGATCCTTGATTTTCTGGAACACAGACCACATCTCACGATATTCCTCAAGAATCATCGTGCAATGAAGATCCAGACCGTATTTTTCCACACTGTCGTTCATAAAGCTATTTCATGCCGGCGCTTATCCGGCTCACGCGTCAGAGAATGTTGATAATGCTGGAGAATCCGGTGATGTCGAACACCTCCTTCACCTGAGGACGCATGTTGACCATCTTCATGGCACCACCCTGCTGATTGACATACTTCTGCAGCATCAGGAACATACGGAGGCCCTGGCTGGATGTATACTCCATATCAGTGCAGTCCAGAGTAATGTCTGACTTGCCGCTCTGCATCAGAGGTGCGATATCCTTCTGGAACTGATCCACATTGGTAGTATCCAGACGACCTGCCAAAACCACATTGTACTTGTTCTCTTCGCGATTGATTGTAACTTCCATAGTTGTAATATTTAGTTGATTTTTATTGTCATTATTGTAATATCGTCATTCTGCACGTTACCGTTGGTGAATGCACGTACCGCACTCAGGAGGCTGTCGCTTATCGTCTGAGCGTCATCTCCACGTGAAATGGTGGAGGCCCACTCCAGCAGCCTCTCCTCACCGAACTGGGAGTCGTCCTCTGCCTCCGCCTCTGTGACACCGTCGGTATACATAACAAGGATTGTCCCCTTCGGCAGACCAACGCTCTGCTCCCTGTACTGGAATCCCGGCAGGATACCAATCACAAGATTCGGGTTCTGTTCGAGGAAATAAGGTTTCTTTCCCGGTTCAATCACGACCAGAGGATTGTGGCCCGCATTGCAGAATCTCATTTCTCTCGTCTTAAGATTGATGACACCTGCCAGCAGGGTCACGAACATGCCCTGTTCGTTGCCAACGCTGATGACATGGTTCATCTTGGTGATTCTCTCCTCCATGCTCATTCCGATGCCGGTAGTGAAACGGAACGCACAACAGGTTATGGCCATGAACAAGGCCGCAGGAACTCCCTTGCCGGATACATCTCCGATCAGGAAATAGAGTTTCTCGTTATCCTTCAAATAAAAGTCATACAGGTCTCCACCCACTTCACGGGCCGGAATGATTCTGGCATACAGGTCTGTCTGTTCCGTATGCGGGAACCTGTCAGGCACGATATGCATCTGAATGGAACTGGCAATGTTCAGTTCGCTCTCCATTCTCTCCTTTACAGCAGTAGTGGACTTGAGTTCCGTAATGTAATCCTTCAGAGACGTCTGCATCTCATCGAATGAATCCCTCAGCAGCTGGATTTCATCTTCCGAACTGATGTCAGGCAATGCGACATCAAAATCCCCATGTGCAATTTCATTGGCAGCAGCGGAGAACTCAACGATAGGCTTGGATGAACGGCCGATAATCCTCTTGCAGAAATAGAACAGAAGTATCAGGGCGACAATGCCCAGTGACCAGAGTATGAGCTGCATGCGGACGCTGTCCTTCAGGACCTCGCTGTAGAGGCATACGATACTCAGCTCCCATCCGTTGGAAAGAGGTCCGAATACGGCAAACTCCCTGTCCCTGCCGGTTGAATAGCTGTCCTCTCCCTGCTTTCCGGCAAGCATTTCACGTGACACTGTCATGACACCGTCATTACGGGATGCGATTGCCGAAGACATCAGTGACTCGCCACGCATGTCAACGCTGGAGTCCGTTGCGACGAAAGTACCGGCACGGCTCACAAGCATCGTATTGGAGTTCTCGTACGGTTTGATTTCATCCATCTTCGAAGAGAGCCATGCCAGCGACACATCGGCTGTGACCACGCCCAGAACTTCGCCCTTCTCATCCAGCATCGGAAAACCGTATGTTGAAATCATTTCATCAATACCGCCCTCGTCGTAATACGGTTCACTCCATACGGGCTCTTTCAGAAGAGAAGGTATCAGATACCAGTCCATACAGAAATAATCGTACGCATCAGTTCCCAACTGTATGGAAGTCACAGTATCGGAACCGGTTGCCCTGTAGGTGTAGGGCGCAAAGTAATGCTTACCCTGATAATATTCGGGCCTGAGGGCAATCGCACAGCCTACCACTGTCGGATTCCTGAGGACTGCCTGTTTGGTCAGATAGTACAGCTGGTCCGGATTGTCCAGACATTCCATTGCAAGCCAGGAGACATTCTTTGCCACAATTTCAGCACTTTCCAGACTCTTCTCTATGTCCAGGGCCGTAGCATTCAATATCTGTGACACCGTCCGTTCAGATTCACGGACGACAATCGAATGTGACATGTATGCAGTCACAGACAATGCTATGAACAGGATGACGAAGACCCCAAGAACAATCCTGCGGCTCAGTTCCCTTGCGAATTTCTTCTTTGTCCCGCTCATCTGTCTGTAGGTATCATGTCATTATAATCAACAGCACTGCCGATATATCCGGCATCCAGCAGAGCATTCACGACCTTGTCGAATCTCTCCTTGCTGATGAGATCGTAGCGGTCCGTTCCTTCATTGTTTCCATCCTGAAGACGCAGATACTCCTCCAACATCATCCTCTGCTTCACCCTGTTGGTCTGAATGTGGCTCTCCGTCGTGTATTTCTCCGTTATGTCCAGAGCAGCGTCAATATTCTCACGAACCCACTCCCATCCACGCTTCGAAGCGGACACGAACTTGTCAACGGTTTCCTTATGTGTCCTGTAATACTCACCGGTGACATATATTCCATCTTCGGGAAAGGCGTCTCCATAATCGGCGAACCTGATGATTTTATTCCCGTCCAGTTCGCCCTCTGCCAGATATACGTCAAGAAGTTCGCTGTACGAATAGCAGAGCACGGCATCCACTGCCCCGTAGACGAACAGGTTGACGGGATTGGCACCTTCTATCCAGTCAATGCTGATGCCGGACTTTGCGACAAGCATCTCGCATATCTCGGAAAAGCCGATTCTCCACTTGCCTATTTTCTTGCCGTCCAGATCGGCAAAGGAGTTCAGAGCCTCTTCCGAAAGGCAGCACAGTCCTGTCTTCTGGGTGATCTGCATCACATTCACAATATCCTCACCGTTGCTGCGCTCTACGATGGCCTGCATGGTCTGCATGCCCGCTATCTGCACACGACCCTGCTCCAGAAGGTCGATAGAGTTGACCGAGCTGTTCAGTCCCACACGGACAAAACGGACATCAAGCCCCTCTTCCTCGTAAAACCCGTTCTCATACGCCGCATAGAATCCGGCGAACTGGGACTGGGGTATCCACTGCGGAGCAAAATACACGGTCTCCGCCGCGGCATTGAGGAATGCAGCCATCAAAGCAAACAACAGGAGTCTGATTCTCATGCGTCAGGCAACCTTTTTATTCATCTTCAGGACATTGCAGCCATCCACATAGTCATAGCTCATACTGTCCATCATCTGTTTGCACAGGAATATTCCCAAACCTCCAATAGGACGGTCCTCGACCGCCAGAGTGATATCAGGGTCTGCCTTGGCCAACGGGTCGAACCTGACACCGGCATCCCTGAACGTTATTTCCAGAACGCCGTCATAAATACTGGTACCGACCTCGACAAAACCATTTCCGTCGGAATAGGCATAACTGACGATGTTTTCCACGACCTCCTCAATGCAAAGCCGCAGTTTGAACTCCAGTTCAGGATGGCTCATGATGTCATCCGACTGCATCAGGGCCTCAATAATCTCTGCCGACTTACCGGCTATCGGCTCAAATCTTGCTGTCATATCTAACAAAGATTTATAAACTCACAAAGGTACTTTTTTTTTGGAAAAGACCAGCAATAATAATACAGGTTTTATCACTTACGGAATCTCTATCTCTTCCAGTTCCTCAATTGTCTCCAGTTTCATGTTTCTGTCGTAGGTGTCATGACGCACCATGCCCACGCCCCTGCAATACCATGTACGGGCAGTAGTCACACGCGAATACCCTGTAGCCTTCTCCACCTTGTGCTCGGACACCACCACACACGGGAAGGTCCCGGCCTTCACAGTGAGAGTGTCCGGACCGATGACATGTCTGTCCGTAACTGTCACCGTACACTCTATCCCGACGGCCTTCACCGATGAGACGATATCCGGCAGGACATCGCCTGCCTTCATGTCGGACGGAAGATATGTAAGTCCGCCACGGCCAGTCGCCTTCAGCCGCGGGAACAGATTATGAAAAATAGAGACCAGTGATGACGACATATCCAGAGCCACTGTCCCGGATTCATCCACCACTACTTTCAGAGAAACCGGGCCTCCGTACATCTGACGGCCGCCAGCTTTCCTGAAATCGGAGGTGTAATCCACACAGACATCACCATTCCCGGAATCCGTCACGGATTCTATTGTCATCCGGTGGCGCCATTTGACACTGCCGTCTGCGGCATATCTTCGGACATAGCACAGCGATGTCCCCGTATCGGTACAGAAATACGCACTTGTTTCTGCGGAGACAGGTGCAGCGAGCATCATCAGTGACAGCGACAGACTGAGAGCAATACGTTTCATACAGCATCAGAGCGAAAGGACGGCATCCGCCCATTCCGTGACCGCCTCGCGATGCGACACGAACAGGATAGTCTTTCCACCGTGGCAATATTCATGCAGATTGCGAAGCACCTCCTGCTCCGTAGCAGAATCCAGAGCTGACGTAGATTCATCAAGAATCATTACATTTCCCGGATGGAGCAGAGCTCTGGCTATAGCTATTCTCTGCGACTGGCCCTCGCTGAAGCCGGATCCTTCTTCGCCGCATATACTGTCCAGACCGTCACGTAATTTCAATACAAATCCGGCAGACGCCACTTCCAAAGCGTTCTTCATCTCCTCATCTGTTGCAGCAGGATTGGCCATGAGGAAGTTCTGTCTGATGGTTCCGCTCATCAGGCTGTTTCCCTGAGGTACATACATGAAATTGCAGCGGGTATCTGCAGACACAGGTACCTCCCTTCCGTCCGAAGTCAGCACAATTTCACCTTCCTGCGGATGAAGAAGTCCCAGAAGAAGCCTCATGAGCGTACTCTTGCCCACTCCGGTTTCGCCGGACACGGCTGTAATGGAACATGGTTTGAAAGAATAGGACATATCATCCAGAATCCTTCTCCCTTCCGGAGTGTAGCGGAACGATACATTTCTCACCTCTATTCCGACACTTCCGTGCAGCAGATCCGGTTTTCCGTACTTTTCCGACGGAAGATCTGTCAGTTCTTCAATTCTATCTACGGATGTGAGTGCGTGAATGAACGCAGGAATGTGACGTCCCAAATTGGAAACAGGCATCTGAACCTGGCCGACCAGCTGTACAAATGCCATCATCATACCAAAAGTCACCGTGCCGGAATATATACCGAAAATTCCCCACAGAAAGGCAGACGCATATCCGGCCGCGAATCCCAGAGACATGAAGCCGCGTGCGACGATACCCAGGCGGAGTCTCCGTCTTGTCTGAGACACGACTTCATCCTGCATTGAATCCATTCTCTCAAGAACACGTTCCGCTCCGCACAGCGTCAGAGCTACGGCACGATGCAGAAGGTTCTCCTGCATGTATCCCTGTATCTCGCTCTCCTTTCTCCGGATGGCGAGCGTGATGCTCCGTATCGTTTTGAAGAACATCTTGCTGCCAAGAACAGCTATCACCATAAGTCCGGCCAGCAGCCACCACAGTCCGGGAGAAAGACACATCAGATAAGCTGATGCCGCAATCAGTTGGAACAGAGTGATAATGATATCAGGAGTGCGGGAGCAGATCAGATCCACGACTACCTGGATATCCTCTTCCAGACGGTTGACCGTATCACCGCTGTGAAACGACTCCTGTCCGTCCCAGCGGCTCATCATAACGTGTCCGAACACTTTGGAACGCATCTCCGCATTCGCCCTGACAATGATAGTCCCCTCGTAATATGAAGCGAACAGATTATTGCAGTACTGAAGCAGCATTATTCCGAGCATGACGGCAACATACAATCCGAGCGGTTTCTGAAGATCGCCGACGGCAATATCAACCAGAGCCTTGCATACCCACACGAATGCAAGCGACGCAGAGACCCTTACCAGACCTACGATACACCGCACTGCAATGCGTCCGGCGTTGGGCCGGGTCAATTTCCAGAGGCTGCGGATGCTTTCCTTAAAGCGGACAGGCTCCATCATTCATCCAATAAGCCCGCCTCCCTGAACTGTCCAATCAGTTTTGAAACATCTGCGGATGCCTGTTCTTCGGATACGTCATACTCCTCACAGAGCATATCTGCAAGTTCTCTCTCGCTGAACTCCCTTCCCTGTACTTTTTTCCACAGGAATGCGGCAGTCGAGTTCAATGAAATCAGCTTATTGAAATCGACACTGCCAGAGCCGTCTGCCATCACAATATTCTCCTTGAGCAGAGGTCTCAACTTGAATCCGTCCTTAATTCTCATAATGCAACTCTTCTGTATATTGCCAACAAATATCTTCTCAAGGGTTTCAGCCGCCGCCACATCCGCACACGTCTCAGGTATTTCGGATTCTGACAGTCCACCCTGTCGCCGTTCTCACGGACAATACAGGTAACCTTTCCGCACAAAGCATCAAGACTGCAGCACTCAGTACCCGCAATATTGCCATCACCCATCAGTGTTACACGTCCGGCATCGATACCAATCACACGATGAAGCACATATCTCCGGTCCGGAAGATAGGCCAGTACGACATCACCCGCAGAAACGTCGTCCGCCATGACCAGTTCCACGCTGTCACGGTCCCCTCTGATAAAGGGAAGCATGCTGTTGCCTTTTGTTCTGATCACTACGCGTTTTCCTTCGCGAAGCATTCCGGACACTTCACCCAGCAGGACATCATTCGGCAGAGTCAGAGTCTCCATACTTCACCTTTTCGTAGCACACTCGCGCCGCATCACCGTCAGGCAGACATTTCATCAGCCAGAACGGCACGGCGTCCAACACCTTTTCGAATGTGGAATGCATTGCATCCACCATGCTGTCGTTCATCTTCATGCCGGAGCATGAGGATAGCAGTTCACTGTATGATTCCAGAACAGACAGTCTGGAAATTTCATTTGAAGGATACTGCCGGATTCTCACAAATCCACCTACTGGACAGCTGTCATTAAGATAGCAGCTGGTTTTGCCGCTCCAGGGCGAACCATATACCCGGACAGTGCCGTCCTCACCGACACGTATGATCGGATTGTCATCATTCAGCAATCTTGAACCCGGTATGTTTTCCAGCCACATCCGGCTATGAGTGCTTTTCCCTGTTCCGCTTTCGCCCAGAAACAGATAGCCGCGTCCGTCCTTCACCGTCACTGAAGCATGCATTTCCAGGGTATCCATGCCGGTAGTCCGCATTGCATACATCAGCATGAGGGCATTATCTACAGGAAAACGCCCCACATTTCCGTCACTCCATTTCTGCAGGAACCCTGAGGTAAAGTCCGAAGTGGTCCACAGCCTGAACACAAGACTGCTTCTCCTGGCCGGGTGCATTTCAAACAGCAGTCCGTCAGCCTGTCTGTAAATGTCGATGCACGGGGAATCAGCATCTGCCGGATTATCCCTGTAATACAGTTGCGGATTTCCGGAAGGCAGTTCGTCACAGAGTTCGCAACGGAATACCGCAGATTTTCCAAGTCCGGCTGTATGAAGAAGTTCAAATGGAGCATAATTGCCAAGTTTTGCCCAGATGTCGGAATCTTCCGGCATAGACAGGCAGAAAGCATGCCCCGCGACTTCATACATTTTATCAATCATATCGGGATTTCTCTATTGTTGCTCAAAGGTAATAAAAAAGGCGGAAGAATCATCAAAACCGCATCAGTTTTATCAAATTTCCTCAATATGTCTCTACGTCGGTACGACTCTGTTTTTCACCCCAGAAAGTTCACTCTATCAGAAAAAAAACACTGGAAATCAAAAAAAAACATGATTTTTTTTGCATCATATCCCTTTTGTTATAATTTTGTCGCAAGAACAAATTTTTTTACTTATCAATAAATCAATTAAACGTTATTATGGAAGAGATTCTGAAAAAAGCAGCTGAGCTCTATGCAGCTTTCGCAGCTGACGCAAATTCACAGTTGGAGAAGGGCAACAAGGCAGCCGGCACACGTGCCCGCAAGGCTTCCCTTGAGCTCGAGAAGCTGATGAAGGAATTCCGCAAGGCTTCCCTCCTGGCAGCAAAGTAATTCACGAATTATCCTTTGGACAGAAGACGGTTTTTCAGCCGTCTTCTTTTTTTGTCCTTATGCCGGCCGCTTCCTTTCAAAAAAAGATGTATTTTTGCGTTATAAATAGGTATTGTATGAAAAAGTTCACCTCAATGATTTTGGCCGTTATCTTCTCGATGATGGTTTCGGCGCAGGACGGTAAGGATCCCGTGTACGGATTCGGTGCAGTTACGACCCAGAACGGAAAAGTTGTGTTTGAGCGTAGCATAAACTGCGGATCAGCCACACAGGAAGCAGTATATCAGGCTGCCAGCGCATGGGCGAAGGGAAGATATGTGGCACCGGTAGTGGTATCCGGCAGAGTTTCAGAAAACCCAAATGACGAAATCAGCATCAAGGCTAATGAAATCATAGTTTTCAAGAAGACAAACTGGATTACTGACGAATCAAATATACGCTACTCGCTCACCATCAGCCTGTCTGACGGCAAGTGCTCACTGAAGTTCTCCGAAATCGACTATGTCTATGAGGAGGATCGCGACGGTGGCGGCCAGCATTTCACGGCGGAGGAATGGATTACCGACGAGGAAGCGTTCAACCGCAAGGGGACCAAGATGCTGCCGGCTACAGGCAAGTTCCGCGTGAAGACAATAGACCTGGTGAATCAGATCACATCAGATCTGGAGAGTGCCATTAAGGCCTTTACTACCGCAGGGAACTGATGAGCAGGGAACTGTACTCAAGACTCGGCCTTACCGAAAGCGCCACTGAACGGGAAATCGGGGAAGCGTTCAGAAGACTGGCCTCAGAGTGCTCTCCGGAGAGCGGTCACTCCGATGCGGCATCGGAGAAGCGGTATCAGTATCTTCTGGAGGCATATCAGGTACTGTCGGACATGGACAGGCGGGCCTCGTACGATATCCGCGGAGACAAGACCGGTATCCGCAGAAGAACGGGAAGCGGCAGCAGTGAAGTATCCGGAATAATCCGTGCCCGAATCTTGTTGAACAATATCTTCCTGTGCGGAGCGGCCGTTTCCGCCGTGCTGTTCGTGACATACATCTGCGGATGCAGCCCTGTTCCCTTCTATATTGTAGGATGTATTTCACTGTGCATCAAGATAGCGGAATACATCATGAGGCTGATTCAGTAATCTTCACAGGAATGCACGGAACAGTGAATAAGCGAACAGGTTTCAGAGTTCTGCTGACAGCCGTCCAGTTGCTGCTGGCCGTCCTCCCCGCTTATTCCCAGTCCCAGATATCACAGAATCAGGACGGTTTTGAAAGCAGTCTCTACGAGGGCAATCTGAAGGATGTCGTCAAAAGGGACTCCACTGTCATCCAGCGCGAAGTACCGAAGGACTATGTCCAGTGGACGATGAATCCGCTCACCGGACTTATGGATTTCATCGGGCCGGACACAGTACAGTATCTGTTTCAGAACGCCCACAGGACGGAAGGCTTGAAATCGCAGTACAGCAATCTGGGAAACATGGGGTCCCCTCGCATTTCCAGAATTTTCAGTCTGAGAAAGGATGCACCGGTACTGCTGTTCGACACACCGCTCGACCATTTCGTCACCAATCCATCGGAATTCCGTTTCACTGACACCAAGACCCCGCATCTGAACCTGACATACTTCAGCGGAGGCAACAAGATTACCGGTGACGACCATCTGAAGGGTTACTTCGCCGCCAATTTCGGAAAGAAGACAGGCATCGGCATAAACATGGACTACATCTACGGGCGCGGCAGATACAGCAACCAGGCCACCAAGATGTTCGACTCCAGATTCTACTGGTACTACCACGGGGATGTGTACAAACTGCACCTCAGTCTGAACACGGATCATATCAAGGTTACGGAGAACGGCGGTATTACCGATGACGACTACATCGTAAGCCCTGAAAAAATGGCGGAAGGCAAGAAGGAGTACGCTCCCGAATCCATACCTGTAGTACTCGACAGGAATTGGAACAACCTGAACCGTACACAGATGCTGATTGCCCAGAGCCTGAACCTGCGCTCCGCATATCAGCGCACAGACAGCATCGGGGATACGGTCATCACCCGCACGCTCTTCCGTGAAATAGGAACATTCGCCAACACGACAGAGTTCGGAACGCTGGAACGCCGTTTCATCTATTACGACACTCCGGCCCATTACTATGAGCATGACTGGCTTGACAACGATTCCGTAGACAAATTCCAGAACTTCTATCTGGACAACACATTCAGCTTCAACCTGAATGAAGGATTCAGCAAATGGGCAGTAGCCGGATTCAGAGCATTTGCCAAATATGAATTCCGCAGTTACAGGATGGCGGACACCCTTCAGGCGGGCAGAAGCAGCGAGTATCTCAGACGCGAGAACGAATACAGCGTGATTGTCGGAGGCTCCATTGACCGCGAAAAAGGCAAGAACCTCAATCTGGGAGTTCAGGCACAGACTGTGGTTCTCGGTGACCGGATAGGCGATTTCGATCTGGTCGGCAACATTGACCTGGACATGAATCTGATGAAGCGTCCGGCAAGCCTTACCGCCAGGGCCATGCTTTCAGGCAGGACTCCTGACTACTACATGAGACATTACCACGCCTCTCATTTCTGGTGGGACGAGGACCTTGACAAGGAGATTCGAATGCGTGCCGAAGGAGATATCCGGATAGACAGAACCGGCACAAGACTTCAGGCCGGATTCACCAATCTGAACAAATACACCTATTTCCACGACAACGGCACCACGTATCAGGACGAGGCAGTGCTGCACAACGTAGGTATCAGCCAGGAATCATCCGGCATTCAGGTGATTGATGCCACTCTGGATCAGAATCTGTCTCTGGGCGTACTGCACTGGGACAACAGTATCACCTGGCAGTACTCAAGCAATCAGGACGTGCTTCCGCTACCGGATCTGAACGTTTTCAGCAACCTTTATCTGAGATTCGTCTATGCCAAAAGGCTGAAAATAGAGTTCGGAGGTGATGTCACATGGTTCTCCGAATACTATGCGCCAGACTATTCTCCGGCCGCAGGAGTCTTCCACACACAGAATAGCAGCAGCATGGTGAAAGTCGGTAACTATCCTATGATCAACATCTATGCCAACTGCGTGCTCCGGGACGTGCGTTTCTATGTGATGGTGTACCATGTCAATTCCGGTATGGACGGAGATTTCGGAGGACCGTTCTGGGCCCCGCACTACCCGATGGCTCCACGTATGTTCAAAATGGGAATCAGCTGGACTTTCTTTGACTGACGCTATGGTTAGGTGGGGATTCATCGGATGCGGCGAGGTTACGGAGAAAAAGAGCGGACCTGCCTTCGGGTTGGCAGAGGGTTCCGCCATCGAAGCCGTCATGAGCAGGGACCCGGCCAAGGCTGAATCGTATGCCAGCCGTCACGGTATCCGCAAGTGGTACACCGATGCTCTCGAACTTATTGACGATGCGGATGTCGATGCCGTATATATTGCCACACCTCCGTCATCACATGCCACCTACGCGGTGATGTCAATGAAGGCCGGCAAGCCTGTTTACATTGAGAAGCCGATGGCCGCGAGTTACGAAGAGTGTCTGCGCATCAACCGCATCTCCGAGGAGACCGGAGTCCCATGCTTCGTTGCATACTACCGCAGGTATCTGCCATATTTCAACAAGGTAAAGGAACTTCTGCCTCAGATCGGCAAGGTCATCAATGTACAGGTCCGATTCGCACAGCCTCCAAAGGAACTTGACTACAGCAGCACCAGCCTGCCGTGGCGTGTAATTCCCGACATTGCAGGAGGCGGCTATTTCTACGATCTGGCACCGCATCAGATAGATATGCTCCAGTACCTGTTCGGATGCATACTCGATGCCAGCGGTGTAAGTACAAACAGAGGCGGACTGTACGAAGCCGAGGACAGCGTCAGTGCCTGCTTCAAGTTTGAAGACGGTCTTGTCGGCTCCGGCTCGTGGTGTTTCGTGGCAGATGAGTCCGCCAAAGAGGACCGCATCGAAGTAATCGGCGACAGAGGCATGATCTGCTTCTCAATCTTCACATTCCAGCCGATAGCCCTTCATGACTGTGACGGCCGCCACGAATTTGACATTCCCAACCCTCAGCACGTACAGTTCCCACTCGTACAGTCTGTGGTCGACCACCTGAACGGCAAGAAAGAATGTAGTTGTGACGGAATCAGCGCCACAACTACAAACTGGGTGATGGACAAAATATTAGGTAAGATCTGACCTTCCGTCAGAACAGCACGCCTACAGTCAGAAGAACACGTCCAGTACCGGTGTTGTATCTGGCAATCGGATCATCAGCATACTCTCCCAGACAGAATTCGCTTCTCTTCAGGTTGTACATGAATGTTCCATCCACATAGAACTGTTCACCGTCCTCGTTTGGTTTGCTGCAATAGCCGATTCCGGCTGTAAACGTATGCGCATCCATAACGTTCTCGTATTCCCAGTCATAGCGTTCACCGTTGAACGGAGTGTCACCATAGAATTTGCCGGACTTTTCATCATACCATCCGCGATACTTGACCGCATCATCGTGGAACCTCGGGAATGTATAGTTGTAGCCGCACCTGAGACTTACATTGGAGATATTGGTCTCATATCCCACCCTCAGTACCGAATAAGACTTGTAATGCAGATCTCCGCACTGCGTGACCACTTCTCTGTCATCACAATTCATGCGTGTACCACCCACTGCATTGTACTCGTACTCAAGGCCGATGGCATTGCGGCCGGCGCTGTATCCTATGCTGGCATTGAGCGTCCAGGGTGAGGTGAGGTCGTATGGCACTTCCATGTCATACGGCTTGCCGTCCTTTATTTCTCCGTCAAGGGCATACTGATAATCAGTGTAGTACTGGTTGACATGAAAGAATGTCGGTGTGGAGAAGGCCAGTCCGAATCTGAGATTGCCAGACTGAGGTCTGTAGATGGCACCGCCCTTGAACGACCACCCGCGGGCAGACGCATCGATATAACGGGACAGTTTGGTGTATGGCTGCGGATCGTCATCCAGACTGGTCCGGAACGAATCATAGAAGAATCCGTCACTGGAAAAGCTGGCATCCAGAGTCTCGACTGTCATTCCCCAGTAGAACGAGTCATTGCAGTTGAATGAGACATTGAAATCGTATGCATTCACCCTGTTCTTGAGGACATCCGACATTTCACGGAACACGAAGTTTCCATCTTTTGACCTGAAGTAGTCGTAATAGTCCAGACTTCTCCGGCTGTCACGAAGACGATGATACGAAAAGCCTATATTCATACTCCTGAAAGGTGAGCCATTATCAAAGCATGGCATCACCATGACAAATGATGCGTTGTCAAACCCGACCCTAAGGTCTGAATGTGACCTGTCGCTGTATGACGTCACATTGGCACCGTTGATAAGGCCTTCATTCCTCAAATCGGTACCGGACCACGAGAACGACAATGTAGTATTGACCTCATCTGTGACGTATGTCCCTATACCGGCCGGATTCTTCGCCATTACGGAGATATCGTTACCAAAGGCGTTCATAGCTCCTCCCATACCCACATAGCGTGCAGTTCCGTTCAAATCCTCTCCCATCAGCTGAAATGCATCGTATGATGTCTGGGCTGAAACTGCGGCTGCTGCCATTGATGCCATACAGGCTAATATCACTCTATATCTCATAATCACCTTTTTCTATAGTGTCCAATAAATCACTTATGTCTCTCCTGTATCATCGGCGGCTGCCTCCTGTGCCTCCGCCACGACCGCTGCCGGTACTGGACGAACGTGAACCGCCGCCTGAAGAAAAGCCTCCTGAAGAAAAGCCGCCGGAGCTGTATCCGCCACGGGAAGTGCCCGTATTGACGGTACTGGTAGTTCTGTTTGTCGTTGTCGTACTGCGGCTGCTCTGGGCGCTGGAACGTGTGTCTGAATCCGTAGAGGTACGCTGCGACGAAGATACATTGCCGCGGCTTGAGCTTGTGCTGCTCGGGCGGGAATAGGTACTGCCGGAAGTAGTGCTGCGGGATGTACTTGTCTGATTGAAAGAGCGGGAGGTGGTACTCCTGCCACGTGGTGAATCAGCGGCATTGCGACCGGTTCCTCCTGCCGGAGTTTCACGGCCCGATACTCTGCCAGCGTCAGAAGAGGATGTCCTGCCCGAAGAGGCTGACGTAGCCCGGCCAGTAGCTGTTGACGTGGCTCTGCCAGTAGCTGTTGACACGGTCCGGCCTGCAGCCGTGGACGATGTCCTGACGGATGAGCGGGTTGAGCCGTTCCCTGCATACTCCCCATCCAGTCTGCGGCGCATACCGTCTGTCAGCTGTCTGTCCCATGAAGCATTGGCACGTCTGTCGGGCACATAGCTGCCGTGATGTCCATGGGTATGTATGTCAATATATACATATCCGGGACCGTACCACGGACGGTAATAGTAAGGACGGTATACCCATGGATCATACCAGGTGTAATACCACGGATCGTACCATGGGTCAAACCACGGATCGTACCACGGGTCAAACCACGGATCCAGTATAGAGAACGTGAGTCCCCAGTACCATCTGCCTGATATCAGGCTGAGAGACGGGCTGTGGAATCTGGCCATACGGATGGCATACTCATAATCCTCTGCAGCATCGTTGTATCCTTCCGCATAGTTGCCTACATATACGGTGTCATGAACGACCGGCGCTGTATATGACAGTTCATCGGAAGCGGTCGGGGCATGTGAATACCGGCGGTTATACTCATCCACATCGCGCACTGATGAAGTGGATGCCGGCACAGTCTGTGCCACAGCCGGAACCGCTGCCTGTGTCGTCACAGCAGGAGCCGTCACAACAGGAGCCGCCGGAACGGAGCTGCTGCCATAGATATCATTTCTCTGAGCATAGAGACTTGCAGTAAGCAGGACTGCAACTGAAACGAATACCAATCTTTTCATAGCACTCACTTTTTTATTGTGTTGAATAATCCTGATGCAAATATATGAAGGAGTATCTACCCTGTATAGGGGAATTTCCTAAAAGAGAAGGGGAAAATTCCTATTTCTTATCTGACAGACCTGACAGTCAGGTTCCGGAACTCCGCTTCGCTGCCGTTGAACACATTCAGGTCCGAATAGCCCTCAATGCCATCCACAACCCCACGGTCAGTAAACTGCCACAACAGCCAGTCGGCGTCTTCCTCAGGTTCCTCCACATAGTAGTGGGCCATCCACGCAGGAAATTCATCCAGCAGAGGATTATCCAGATAGCGTTTCCTGAATCTGTACGAGCTGTACACTATGGGACGCACTCCGTAATGATTTTCCAGAATCCGCAGACATTCCAACAGTGATTTCTGAAGCGACTGCGGCGAATTCCCACGGCGTTCCACATCTATCACAGGAGGCAGGTCTCCAGGCTTCAGAGAGACATTTCTGATGAAGAAGTCTGCCTGTGCGGATGCCGGTGTCGAAGGATTGAAGAAGAGATATGAGCCGCAGGCCAGGCCGGCCTCACGCGCTCCCGCCAGATTCTTCTCATAATTCTCATCCTTGAAGTCACCGCCCTCAGTTGCCTTGATGAACACAAACTTCAGCGGATGCTGACAGCCTTCGGGATTCATCTTTCCCCACTGTATGTCTCCCTGATGATGCGATACATCAATTCCAATCACGCTGTAGTTCAAAGGCAGACAGACATCATACTCCTGTGAACCGTGACAAGGTCTCCAGCGATATGAATATGGTCTGATGAGGACAATATACGACACATAGAGCATTGCACATGAGAACAACAGCGCCAATACCTTCTGAAGCCAGTCCGGGCAATGGTACTGAGAGCCGCCGCTTACTTTGCGGGCCGGCTTCGGACGAGCCTTGGAAGCGGTGCCGCCCTTACGTGTACGCGAAGAGGAAGAGGGCCTTCCTGCAGTTGGCTGCCGTCCGGAAGACCCTCCCTTGTTTACCCTGCTATTTTGTCCTGTCTTTGTCAAATGGACGCAGGTATAAGTCGGTTACTTATGCTCCAGCTTCAGAGTCTTGGTAGGCTGGTCGCACACCTCAGACGGACCGAAGTACTGGATAGGACCCGGATATACGAACGATGTGTTGCGTGCCCACTCATCGCGGTGTGAGGCGAACTCCTTGAACGGAGCGCCATCCAGCTCAACGAGAGCCTTGCGGATAACAGGCTTCATCTCACCGTTACGCTTCTCCATATTCATCATCATCGTGATAGGAATACCACCGGCGATCCACTGGTCAGCAGGAGCAACGGTATTCTTGATGGATGACATGTATCCGGTCTTGCCGGAAGCTATCAGCATCGATGCATTGTAGCCGAGGCTGTAGCAGTAGTCTGCGTCGAAGTTTGACGGAGCGGCGCAGCGGCCCTCGTAGCCGAAGAAGTGATGCTGGGTGCCGAACTTGCCGTCGAACTTGCCCTCCTTCTTCCAAGCGGCCAGCTTGGTGGCAACCATGTCGGCCAGCAGCTGCTCGGTCTCAATCAGCGAAACCTGAACATTTCCGTGCGGGTCACGCTCCAGTGCCAGCTGACGGCTGACTCCTGAAGGCAGGCTCTTGAATATGGCGGCATTGGCAGCTGACAGATGCGATGCAATGAAGGCAATCTTCTCATCAGCGCCGATCTTGTCGAACTCAGCCTGGTTGGCCGCAATGATGTCATTCAGTTCGGCAATGAGCTTCTTGATGGCAGGAATGAACTCAATGAGGCCCTCAGGAACGAGAACCGTACCGAAGTTCAGACCGCGCGAAGCACGCTCGGCAACTACTCCTGCAATGTATGTGACGATATCGTCCAGTGTCTGGTTCTTGGCCTCGACCTCCTCACCGATGAGAGTAATGTTCGGCTGGGTCTGAAGAGCGCACTCCAGAGTCACATGGCTGGCACTGCGGCCCATCAGCTTGATGAAGTGCCAGTATTTCTTTGCAGAATTGCAGTCACGCTCGATATTGCCGATAACCTCAGAATAAACCTTGGTAGCGGTATCGAAGCCAAAGGAGGTCTCAATCTCGGAGTTCTTCAGGTCACCGTCAATAGTCTTCGGGCAGCCGATTACCTGAACTCCGGCACCGATAGCCTTGTAGTACTCTGCAAGTACGCAGGCATTTGTATTGGAGTCATCACCGCCGATGATTACGAGAGCCTTGATGTCGAGCTGCTTCAGAATTTCAAGTCCCTTGTCAAACTGATCCTTCTTCTCCAGCTTTGTACGGCCTGAACCGATGATGTCAAAGCCGCCGGTATTGCGGTACTCGTCAATGATATCCGCTGTCAGTTCCATATACTTATGGTCCACCAGACCGCCCGGGCCGAGCAGGAAACCGTACAGCTTGTTATCCGGATTCAGAGCCTTGATTCCGTCGAACAGTCCGGCTATGACGTTGTGACCGCCGGGAGCCTGGCCGCCTGACAGGATAACGCCCACATTCAATTTGGCCTTGAATGACTCACCTGTCGCAGGTTCGAAACGCAGATACGGCATACCGTATGTGTTGGGGAAGAGTTTCTTCACCTCATCCTGATCAGCAACTGACTGTGTCGGTTCTCCCTCGACAGCCTTCAGCGCACCGCGCAGAGCCTTCGGAAGCTTAGGCTGATAGGCTGCACGTGCAATTTGTAAAGCACTTTTCATTTCTCCTTTTATTAATAATTGTCCAATGTCATTCCTGTAGTGCAAATTTCGCCAAAAAAGCAGAAGTGAGCAAACTTTTGCTTATTTTTGTGTTCAATACAAAACCAACTTTCACAATTATGGCAAGCAGAAGAAATTTGAAGAAAAACATCACAAGCATCATCAGCGAACTCATCACTGAGTGTTTCGTACGCATAGACTGCATTCCAGGAACAGACAAGTCTGCAGCAGAGGACATTATCGCAGAGCTCATCGAAATTGACGCAGACTTCATCTGCAGGATCAGCCACACCGAGCCGGGCGAGGCAAAGAAATACTACCGCTCCCTGTGCAGCGCATTCAATGAGAAGATTGATGCCGTAGTCAGCAGAATTGAGACACTTGGCGCAAAGTGACACATGAGAAGATGGCTGTCATTGTTTCTGGTGGTAGCGTTTTCTGTCATATCCGTGCACGGTCAGGGAGATGACAGGACTGCACGTTCACGCATCCTGCAGTATTTCAGCACTTACTCCTGTGACCTTGACCTCAGGAGCATCTCTGTCTTAAAGACGGAAATAGACCACAAGGAGAAGAAAATCCGCATCACACTGAGTGACAACTTCTCCAGGCAGCTCTTCCGGACTGACGGTATCAGAGAACTGGACAGGAGCGTCAGGGAGGTGCTGCCATCATCGCTGGCGAAATACAGTATTGAATTCTACAGCAACAACAGGGAGATAAGCGAACTTGTACCGAACAGACTGCGCGAGTTCACGGACCAGACTCTCCTTTGGAACAGTATCCGACACCGCGACATGCCGTGGAAGAAGAACGAATCCTCTCCGTACGATGTCAGACGGGGTCTCTCCGGTGTGCATCTGTCCGTAACGCCAAGTCACGGATACTATTTCGACAATAAGGAGAAAAACATCTGGAAATGGCAGAGACCTCCGTTATGGTGTACCAGGGAGGACCTGCTGACACAGTCATTCGTCTATCCATATCTGATACCGATGCTGGAAAACGCCGGTGCTACAGTCACCTCCATGCGTGAAAGGGACTGGCAGACGCAATGTACGATAGTAGATAACAAATCCGGACGCAAATACTATCAGGAACATTCCTCCCGCAACAGGCGCTGGCAGTCCGAGACTGGAGGCGGTTATTCAGTTGCTGCAGGCAGGCTGCTTCATGAAGGTTCCGCCACAGTGCGCATCGTTGGAACCGGCAGCGGGAAATCATCAGAATTCGCCACCGCAGAGTGGATTCCTGATATTCCTGCAGACGGTCAGTATGCCGTATATGTGACTTATCGCAGTTTCAGCAACAGTTCCCAGAATGCCACATACACAGTCTGGCACGAAGGCGGTCAGACCACATTCAAGGTCAACCAGCAGATAGGCGGCGGCACATGGCTGTATCTGGGTACATTTACATTCCGAAAGGGACAAAGCGAGACAGGAATGGTCACGCTGGACAACAACAGTGATTCCGGAGGAATAGTCTGCGCGGATGCCGTACGGTTCGGAGGAGGATCAGGCGATGAAGAGCGCGGGAACGGTATCAGCGGGAAGGCCAGATATCTGGAAGGAGCCAGATACTATGCACGTTTCAGCGGAGCGCCGGACTCAGTTTTCCTCAAGTATGACGGCACCAATGACTACAATGAAGATATACAGACACGTCCGAGAATGACCAACTGGCTGTCCGGAGGATCCGCATACAACCCGCAGGAAGAAGGTATCGGAGTTCCGATTGAACTTTCGCTCGCCTTGCATACTGATGCCGGCGTGCGGCTGGGAGACAGCATCGTCGGATCACTCGGCATCTGCACCACTCAGATGAAGGACGGCATCCTCGGGACCGGACTCTCACGTTCAGTATCGCGTGATCTGACCGATCAGATACTGACAGAAATCAGAAAAGACATATCGGCAGCAATAGGAAGGGACTGGAGCATTCGCGGCATCCAGGACGACAACTACTGCGAGAGTCGTGAGCCGCAGGTTCCGTCAGCATTGCTTGAACTGCTGTCCCACCAGAACTTCTATGACCTCAAATACGCATTCGATCCCAAGTTCCGCTTCACAGCGTCGCGCGCCATCTACAAGGCCATTCTGAAATACGTCTCTTTCATGCACGGCCGCCAATATACGGTGCAGCCGCTTCCTGTGTCCCACTTCATGATTGAGGAGGATCGCGAGGCAGGGTCTCTGAAGCTCTCCTGGCAACCGGAGCCCGATCCTCTGGAACCGTCCGCAAGACCTGACGGTTACATCGTTTACACAAGCATCGACGGTCTGGCATTTGACAACGGTCTGGCTGTCAGACATCCGTTCTATGAGATATTGCCGGAACCCGGACACGTTTACAGTTTCCGTATCACTGCCGTAAACAGCGGCGGGCAGAGCATGCCGTCGGAAACCCTGTCGGCCTGCATTGCCCGCAAGAGCAAAGGCACTATCCTGATTGTGAACGGATTCCAGAGACTGTCAGGACCTACGGCCATAGAGACTGAATCAAGGCTCGGTTTTGATCTGGAACATGACGAGGGTGTCCAGTACATGTCTTCACCCGTGTATTGCGGATACCAGAAGGTGTTCGACCGTTCGCATGCCAGAATGACGGATGAGGAGGAACTCGGCTACAGCGGAGACGAACTGGACGGAGTTATCCTGAAAGGCAACACTTTCGATTATCCGTACATCCACGGTACAGCAATTGCTGCCGGCAGGGAATACTCGTTCGTATCATGCAGTCGGGAGGCACTCGAAGACAGTCTGGTTTCACTGACCGGCTATCCCGTCACGGACATCATACTCGGTCTGCAGAAGCACACCCCGAACGATACGATAATGGGTACCGACTACAGTACATTCCCTACAGGACTCATGCAGATGGTCACCGACTACTACACAGCGGGAGGCAAGCTGCTCGTGAGCGGTTCATATATAGGAAGCGACCTTTGTACAACCAGTGAAGGTGCAGCATTCGCAAGGGACATCCTGCGGTTCAACTGGAACGGGACGATTCATGACAGCGGTGAGAAATCCGTGAACGGTCTCAACGGACGCATGGAACTGACAGTCGGACAAGACGGAGAGATATACCGTCTGTCACATCCGGACATCATCGAGCCGACTGACAGTTCGATTGCCATCTTCGCTTACTCCAACAGCCGCTACTGCGGAGGAGTCGCCCACAGAGACGGTGAGAGGGGAGTCATTGCGATGGGATTCCCATTCGAGAGCATCAAAGGTGGCAGACAGCGGGCCAAAGTGATGTCATCGCTAATTGAATATCTGAGCAAATAAATTTAAGAAATACTGAAATGAGCAAGATTCAGGCAAACAAATCAGGTTCCAGGTGGATTGAAGTATCCGATGAGAACCTGTCCACAATCCGCAAATATTCTCTTTTCCTCAGTCTGATTGACAGCAACGGCATAGTCAGTGAGCAGTCTCTGGACAAGCTCAGACTCAACGTTCGCTCTCTGCTGACTTCAGTAGCCACCGACAAGGCGCTGTTGGACCTCTGCATTGATGTCATCTACCACAAGGACATGAAGGCATTCGGACTGGACAAGCTTATCCGTCTGTATGACAGTTGGGCTGAAGCCAATCCTGAACCGGTGCAGGAAGAGTCCAACGCCTGACTGCACTGATGGAGCAGCTCTGGCTTCCTACCACGCGCAAGGAGTGTGACCGTCTGGGCTGGGACCAGCTGGACGTGATACTCTTCAGCGGCGATGCCTATGTGGATCATCCGTCGTTCGGTACAGCCGTCATAGGTCGTGTTCTGGAGGCGCACGGTCTGCGCGTAGCCATCGTTCCGCAGCCCAACTGGCAGGATGACCTGCGCGATTTCAAGAAGCTCGGCCGCCCCACCCTGTTTTTCGGAGTCACGGCGGGTACCATGGACTCCATGGTGAACAAATACACTGCGGGCAAGCGACTGCGCTCCGAGGATGCCTACACCCCTGACGGCCGTCACTCAGGCCGCCCGGAATACCCTTCAATAGTCTATACCCAGGCTCTCAAGAAACTATTTCCCGATGTGCCTGTAGTACTCGGGGGCATTGAGGCTTCCATGCGCCGACTCACACATTACGATTACTGGCAGGACTCGGTGCGCAGGAGCATACTGGCAGACAGCGGGGCCGACTGGCTCATCTACGGCATGGGCGAGAAGCCGATTGTGGCCATTGCCGATGCCATACGGGACGGACACCCCGAGGAGATTTACACACAGCCGCAGATTGGCTTCATCTGCAGAGAAGTGCCCGGAGGCATCAGACCGGACGACATCTGTCTGCATCCGCACGAGATGTGCGTAAAGGACCGCTACGCCCAGGCGGAGAACTTCAAACTGATAGAAGAGGAATCCAACAAGATAAAGGCAGCGCGTCTTATCCAGCCGTCAGGTCAGGACTTTGTTGTAATCAATCCTCCCTACGAGCCGATGACCACGGAGGAACTTGATGCGGTCTATGACCTCCCATATACCCGTCTGCCCCACCCCCGCTACAACGGCAAACGCATTCCGGCCTACGAAATGATCCGCCATTCCGTGACCATTCACCGGGGCTGTTTCGGAGGCTGCGCATTCTGTACCATCTCCGCCCATCAGGGCAAGCAGATTACCAGCCGCAGCAGGGAGAGCATACTGAAAGAGGTCGAAGCCATCACCCGGATGGAGGATTTCAAAGGCTATGTATCCGATTTGGGCGGCCCGTCAGCCAACATGTACGGACTGGGCGGCAGAGACAAGTCTCTCTGTTTGAAATGCAAGCGGCCCACCTGCCTGCATCCGAAGGTCTGTCCGAACCTCGACACCAATCTGCAGCCACTTACGGAACTGTACCGCGCTGCAGCCAAAGTGCCGGGAGTGAAGAAGATATGCATCGGCAGCGGCATCAGATACGACATTCTGCTGCATCACAGCGATGACGAAGGCACGAACCGTTCACACAGGGAATACACCCGGCAACTCATTGCGAATCATGTCAGCGGACGGCTCAAGGTAGCGCCTGAACACACATCGGAAAGCGTACTCAGCATCATGCGCAAGCCGTCCTTCCATCAGTTCGAGGAATTCAAGCGCGAATTCGACGAGACCAACCGCAGATGCGGTCTCAACCAGCAGCTCATCCCCTACTTCATCAGCAGTCATCCCGGCTGCACAGAACAGGACATGGCAGAGCTCGCAGTCATCACAAAGCGTCTGAACTTCCATCTGGAGCAGATTCAGGACTTCACTCCGACCCCGATGACCCTCAGCACCGAAATCTTCAGCACCGGCATCAACCCATACACGATGAAGCCCGTCTATACAGCCCGCACGCCACGCGAGAAACTTGCCCAGCGGCAGTTCTTCTTCTGGTACGAACCCGCCCAGCGCAAGGCCATCATCTCGGAACTCCGCCGCATCGGCCGTCCCGACCTCATCCAGAAACTTTTCGGATAAGCAAACGCCGTTTATTCCGACAGGAGACGTTCCTCGTATTCCTGGATATAGTCCACCAGTTTATCGAAATTGGAACTGAATGAAAACGTATTCTTCATTCCTATGTAGTGCTCCCTGTCCGGACAGAATGCGTATGCATACTGCAGGAACTGGAGTCTCCTGTCATCGAACGAGAAGAGTTCCGCTATTTTCTTCAGGTCTGCGGCAAGTACCGGACACAGCGTGACGCTGAGTTCTGCAACACGCAATTTGGCGTCATCGAAGGATTCCTGCTTCAGACAGTCAATAATCATATTCACCTGCTCCTCGGTAGCCACCTGTGCTACATAGAACCTCCTGTCTATGCGCAGTTCTCTGCGTTCCGGACGGGCATCTCTGCGTTCCGGACGG
>JAKSIW010000030.1 GCA_024398555.1 Bacteroidaceae bacterium
ACATTCCATTCGGAGTTTCAGTAAAAGATAACAAGAAGAGCCTGTATCGCATTGCTGACCCGTTCCTCAGTTTCCATTACAAGTTTGTGCCTGCAAACCGTTCATTCATTGAATTGGGAAGAACGGCACTGATAGATAGCCTGCTTGACGAGAGGTTGCCTGAATTGATCGGATATTGGTGGGAAAGGCTTTGTCGTGATGCCGTGACCGGCAATACAATAAAAGGGATCACATACTCTGAGGCAAGAAGGTGGTGGGGACAGGTCTGTATCGAAGGAGAATTCAAGGATGTGGAGTTGGATGTGGTGGCTGAATCATTGGACAAGAAGCATATTCTGATTGGAGAATGCAAGTGGACCTCCGGGGAGAACGGACGTTTGCTCACCAATGAGATTCATAAGATTGCCAGTGCACTACCTTTTACCAAAGGAAAGCAGATCGAGATTGTCCTATTTACCAAAGTGGCCCCCAAGGAAGACGTGGGAAATTCCATGCTGCCGCAGGAAGTTATTGATTTGAACAGATAGTTTTCATATTGAGGTGTTTTCCCCTTCATCGAAGCTACTTCACAGCAGCGCCCCAATTTGAATCGGGCTTAATGGGATTGTCCAGTGATATAAGCAAACCCTTCATTTGAAATCCTCCGGAGTCAGAATGTGTTTGTATAAAATGCTGCCAAAATCACTCAACCAATTGGCTAGTAGCTTGAATTTTTTATTTGTGAGTCCGGTAGAATTCCTCCAGTTTCTTGAAGCAGTGTGAGTTGATCAGTTGCTGGAGCTCGCGGTCAAAGTTGTGTCTGACTTCGGGTTCAGGACTGAAGATGAAGCATTCGCCGTTTTGTTCTGAGTATGGATGCCACTGTGGAAGACCATCGACGTTGGGGTCACCGGTGTGGGCGAAGTTGGCCCATGACTGGGCCATGCGGTCTGCTAACAGCAGGTCGCTCTCGGACGGATTGGGGAGGTCGCGGCCGGCCAGATGCAGGGTGTTGAAACAGAAGTTCAATTCTGCGCCGTGAGCAGATACGCCGTTGAGTGGGGATTTCCATGTGAACATGTAGTTGTACAGAGGGGCTTTGCGCGAGGCTGACGCATTGTCAATCGTTATCAGGGTCTTGGCACGGAACATTGGGTCAATGGATGGCAGATCCTGAGGCACATAGTCAGGCCATGCTTTGGCAAGGGCTGCTGCGAAGGCGTCGGTCTCATCGCCGAAAGTGGCGCGGACGGCATCCTTTGCCTGATCCAGTGTCATCTCACGCTGGTACTGGCCGCGGGCGAGTTCGTTGAAAGTGGTGCCGATAACCAGAGGAATGTCATCGGATATGCTGGCAAAACCGGGCTGGAAGGGCTGTTGCAGAAGGACTTCTCCGTCCGGAGTAGGGCCGAATCCCCACATCATCGGTGTGCCGGGCTGGCGAGTGCCGATGCTGGCGGCCATGGCACGCTGGCCGGCCTGATACAGCTTGTCGTATGGCACGTCATTGATTTTCCCAACTTCATCGACTGGGATATCCAGTTCCTTGAGCACGGCCAGACCGAGTTCCCTGCTCATGGCGTTTGTGTTGACGTTCAGTATGGTTCCGCTCATGATGATTGCCTTGTGGAACAGGCCTCTGGCTGACGGCATGCACATCAGAGTGCCGACTTTCCCGCCGCCACCGGATTCACCGAAGACAGTGACATTATCCGGATCACCGCCGAAATTTGCAATGTTGTCGCGAATCCAGCGCAGGGCTGCGACGACATCAAGCATACCTACGTTGCCGGACTCCTTGTACTTGGGATTGCCGGTGGCGGACAGGTCCAGAAATCCGATGATGTTCAGACGATGGTTGAGACTTACTACGACTACATCTTTCTTTGCCAGCCCCATACCCGGATTCCAGGCTGATGTGCCGGAATCGAATCCGCCGCCGTGACACCACAGCATGACCGGTTTCTTCGTATCCAAGCTGGTGGTCCAGACGTTCAGGACGCAGCAGTCCTCACTCATCTCCTTGGGATTGTTGGAGTTGCGTCCGCCCTGCATGGCCTGGGGACCCCATTCCGTACACAGTCTGACGCCTTCCCACCTGTCAACCGGCATCGGAGGCATGAAACGCTCGGTTCTGGCATACGGAATGCCCTTGAAGGCCATCGTTCCCTCTTCAATGAAACCCTGGACCTTGCCCGATGCGGTTTCTACTACAGGCTGCATGGCAGTATTCCCAATCTGAGCTGTTGCTGAAATGACGCACAATACTGCAAATATCGATGAAATCGTCTTTTTTATCATAGTGTGGTGATGAATGGTTACTGTCGGTTAGAGAATGCCGTACTTGCGTCCGTAGTCGAGCTGCTGCTGCAGGTAGTCGTCGTTGTAGATGACCTGATAGTCGATGATCCGGCCGTCCTTCTCCACCGGGACGATGTCGGGGTTGATGAAGCCGCCGTACGGTTTCAGATTCAGGGCTTCGTAGCGTGCCTTGACCTCTTTGTGGAGTTCGGGGTCGATGTTCACGGCGTAGGTCTCGACAAGGGCCTTGCCGGCTTCGTAGTCGCCTTCGGACTTGATGCGCTGGATTTCTGCAAGCAGCTGGCCGAAGAGGTCGCGGAGCTTGTCGTAGTCGTTGACGACAAAGTAGGTCTTGCCGTCGCGTACCTTCTTTTCTATAACATTGTCGGCTGCACCCTTCTCGTAGCACCATTCGGCTATGAGCTTGCGGTTCTGCATATGGGCTTCGGTGTTCTGACGACCCAGTTCCACGCGGTTGAACTGAACCATGAGACCGTTGCGGATGTAGTTGGAGTACTCAGCCTTGTAGGCCTCGCCGTCAGGCATGATGCCCAGTTCCACCATCTTCGGGTCGGCGGTGTACCAGAGTCCGAACAGGTCGGCGCGCGCCTCTTCGAGAGCTGAGGAGTATTCGCCCATGGCAGTTGTGGAGACACCCGGCATGAGCTGTCCGGAGCCGTGACCCAGACACTCATGGAGGTCGGTGTGAATCTCATCGGCATGTGAACCGTACTTTTTGTAGAGCTCGATTTCGGCCTCGTCGTATGCGAATTCGGTCAGAGTGCTGGTCGGAGCCTCCTGTGCTGCATAGTCGTATGCGTGGGTGATGTTGGCGATGGTGACGGACTTGCTGCCGTGCATCTTGCGGATCCAGTCGGCATTCGGCAGGTTGATGCCTATCGGGGTGGCCGGATAGCTGTCGCCGGCCAGACAGACGGCATTGACTACCTTGGCGGAAATACCCTTGCACTCCTTCTTCTTGAAGCGGTCATCGACAGGGGAGTTGTCCTCGAACCACTGTGCATTGGCACTCAGAATGAGGGAACGTTCGGACGCCTGATGGTCCTTGATGTTGACATAGCCCTCCCAGGCACCCTTGCGACCCAGCGGGTCATTGTAATCCTCGATGAATCCGTTGATGAAATCGACGGTTCCGATGGTATCCTTCACCCATTCGATGTTGAATTCGTCCCAGACCTTGAGGTCACCGGTCCGGTAGTATTCAATGAGAAGTCCGAGAGCGCGTTTCTGAATGTCGTTTTCTGCAACGTCGGCAGCCAGCTTGAGCTCTTCGCAAATCTTTGCAATGGCCGGACCGTAGATACCGTTCAGACACCAGGGCAGTTCGACTATTTCGCCATCTTCGTTCCTGATGACTTTGGTGTTCAGTCCGTACGCGACAGGAGTCACGTCGTTAGGGTCGGTAATCGAGGCATAGTAGTTCTCCACTTCCTGACGGGTGACTCCATCGTAGAAGTTGACTGCTGACCGGACTACAATATCGCCGTCGGACGATGTGCATCGGCGCTGGGGATACAGCTGCGGGTCGAAGAAATAGGGCAGCAGCTCTTCACAACGGGCGGTATCGCCCACGGCTGTCATCAGAGACTTGAAATACTCCTGTGAACACTCCGGTACGAACTTGTCCTCGGCATAGTGGTGATGGATGCCGTTGGCAAAGAAGAAGCGCTTGGCATAAACCAGGAAGTTCTGGAAATCGGCGCAGTCGCGGTCACCTTCGTAATTGTTCAGGATATTCTCGATGACGTGACGGGCAGGGATATTCAAGGCACAGTTCTGGTCAAAATGAATATCGCGGCCCCATTTTGCGGCCTCGGCCAGATGGTATGCATATTCCTTCTGCTGCAGTGTCAGTTCATCCCATCCGGGTATCTGATATCGCATAACCTTCAGATCCGCGAACTGGTCGATTGTATATATGAAACTGCTGTCATTGCCGTTCCCGTTTTTCCTGTCACTACAGCCGGCCATCATAGCCAGCAGCGATGCTCCAATCATAATTCCAAAATACTTTTTCATATTGATGTTCTTTGTTACTTTTCAAATATAGCATCGATGGCCCGCAGGACGGGTTGGGCACTGACTATGTGGCCTGTGGCGTACTGCATCCAGGCGTTGGGGGTCAGGCGGCCCAGATGGTAGATGCGTTCCAATTCAAGTGCAAACTCCTGCGGATTCCCGAAACCGGCCATGTGCTCCTCCAGCTGATACTGGATCATGTGACCGTATGGATATGCAGGCAGGTACATCGGCGCATTTACCATGTGCGAGTAGATGGCCAGAATCGGGCAGTCATGGGTACCGAGGACAGGCTCGTAGTAAGTGTTCCATACGTCACGGGCAATCTGGAGAACAGCTTCACGAAGCTGCACCGCATCGGCATCGGGATTGTCGTACAGCCATTGCCACATGCGCATATCGACCATGCTTACGCCCATGATTTCGTACATACCCCAGAAAATGTCGAGGGTGATGTCCGCATCCATACTGTGACGGCCATAGCCCAAAAGCTGCAGGTCTCGGTACTGGAACAGGAATGCCATTGCCTCGGTGAATGCCGTATTGGGAACACCGGAGAGCATATAGTGGTCAATGTCGTACATGTCAAGCACGGCTTCGACGGCATGCCCGAACTCGTGTACGCAGATGTTGTAACCCTTGTAGTCCATGCCCTGAGCGCCGATTCTGGTGCGGACGCGGGCGGGTTCCCAACGGCCCAGCATCGGCCATTCGTGACCGGAGCCCCGGGCGCCCTCCACTACAATGTGCGCAGCGATGCTTTCGGCCTTCTCCTGACTGAAGCCCAGGTTCATCAGCTGGCGCGGCATGTCCTTCTCGAATCCTGCGGCAGACGGGTACAGCTTCCGGGTCTGCTCTGTGAGCATATCTTCCGGCATTGATGCACGCGGCTTGAAGCCGTCGTACCAGATGTCGTACGGACGCAGGTCGCGTCCGAGCCGTTTGGCAATGAGCGCGCCTACCTTTCTGACCTGTTCAGATGCCATCACGTCCTGGAAATGCTGCATCATATCCGTCTTCGACACCTCCAGCTCACCTTCAAAGTGACGCATGATGGCATCGGGCATGGAAGGCTCGTACCTGTCCTGCTCCTGATATGCGTGGAAGATGTCCAGAATGTACTGATAGCGGGCCGCTTCCTCCGGCTCCAGTGACACTTCGCTGTGGTCAGCGGCACGATAAACCTTATTGGAATATGGCCGCCAGATATAGTCAGGATTGTTCACTACCTCTATTGGAATGTCCTGACAGACGATGCGCTCCATGACCTTGAAGATCATTTCCTGCTTCTCATTGGCATCAGGGACATCGGCATAATTGCTCTTGAGTTCATCCCTCAGGTTCCAATGTGACAGCAGCACCATATCCTTTGGGAAAAGCACCCTGCCGTCTTCGGTCTCCAGACGGTCCATCATGATGTTGTAGCCGGCAATATAGTTCTCGGCGTTCTGGTAGGCCTGATTGACCATCTGGCTGACACGGGCCGGAACACGGCTTGTGAACATGTCACCGAGACGCAGGTATGACCATTCCAGACGCGTCAGGTCATGCCATTTTGCGGTTTTCTCCTCCAGACTGTAATACGGGAAATTCAGCATGGTAATGAATGCCACTTTGTTCCCGAACATGTCATCCGTGAAATGGGCGGTGGGGCTGAATGCTCCGAAAATGTAGTCAATGTCGGTCAGTGTGTCACCCTCCAGCACTGTGGGCTTCTGCAAATCGACGGTAAGCATGTCGTTGTAGCAGAAGTACTGTTCGAATGCCCGTGAAAGTTTGGATGCCAGCAGTTCCCGTCCGTCGGCATCTGCCTTGAAATTGTCCTGAACGAATAGGAGAAAATCGTCCTCGGTACCATCCTCCTCACGCCAGAGTTCCGCCGTCTGACGGACACCGCGCTCCATGCGTTCAATCGCAGAGGTATCGTTCCCGCACACAGGCGTCAGAGCCTCAATCGCCCTGCCGCATGTTACTTCCGAAATGTTTGACATATCACTGTTTTCTGTCTGGCCGCAAGCCACAAGTCCGGCTGCAAGAGCCAGTATTGCCATTTTCTTCATCTGACGATGTCTTTCACAAACTTAATGGAACTATTTGCTTACGACCTCTCTCTCGAACCAGTCAAGGAAGAACGGCCAGTTCGGTCCGGCCTCATGTCCGCCGTGATGCTGACGGTATGCCAGACGGCCGTCCATCAGGGTGTAGTCCATGCCGGGGAACAGCTCAGTGCCGAGACCCTTCTCGCCGAGCAGTTCATAGACGGGCGATGCCTTGGAGGCCGAGATGAACGAGCCTACCACATCCTGCCACTTGTCACCGGCCCAGCTGCCTGTAGAGATAAAGCAGGCACGCGGTGCGCAGAGGGCGATGAGTTCGTGCTGATCCACAGGAATGTCGTTCTCGGTCAGTTCGCCTGCACCGTATTTGATGAGGTTGCCGGCCACCCAGTGATACTCCTCGCTGGATACGATGTTGCCGATGCTCTCGCCGCAGTCACGACGCCAGCCGGCGGCTCCGGCCTTGCCCGATGATGCGATGAAACCGGCGGCAATGCGCGGCTCGAAGGCCATTGCCACAAGTGATGCCTTGCCGTAGCGTGACACACCTTCGATGGCGGTCTTCCCGGCATTGAACTCAGGACAGGTCTCCAGATAGTCGATGAAACGGGACACACCCCAGCCCCATGCACGCAGAGAACCCCAGTCGGTCGGACTGCGGAATCCGCCCTTGTTGCAGAGACCGATGATGCCGTTGGTCAGACCGGAACCGGCATCGGCCTGAATGGACGAAGGGTTGATGGTGGCTGCTGCCCAACCGCGCTCCACAACCATCTGCTGCCATGACTTCTGATTGCCTCTGACCACGGTCGGGTCGCCTGCCATGAAACCGTACTCAATCACGACAGGTACATTCGCAGCATTCTCCGGATAGACCACATTGGCCTGAATGGTGACGCTGATGGCGGGATATGAGGAGTTGTCAACGATACCTGAGAGTGTTCTGACAATGACCGGAGTGCCCTGGAAATCCTTCTTTTCCTCCTTGGTCACCTCCCATGTCACTCCCGGTACATTAGCAGGAATACGGCCATAGACCTCGTCCTCGAAGAGCCTGACCAGCTCCGGACGACGCTGCTTGTACCACATCTTCGCATTTTTGACCCTGCGGCCGTCCTGCATGGTGAGCGGGTCGGGATAGAACGGGTACGGATTGGCGGTGAGCTCATCGTAGTTAGGGTGCTTCGATTCGTCCGCGTTGTTCGGCTGACGGCCTTCGCGCGGTTCGTCTATGCCGAGCTGGTCGAGCATATTCTGATAATCGGCCTCAGCAATGCGGCGCAGACTGTCGCGTGCTGCACTGTTTCCGCCGCCGAACATGAAGAACTGTGCATCGGATGCCAATGGGATGAGAGCAAGCAGCACCAAGGCTGCAATTCTGTGTAATGACTTCATATGAATCTCGTGTTATTTTTTCACTTGTCAAAAATAGAAAATTCTTTTCAGTTGGCGATGTCTTCCGAAACGACAGCAAAAAAAAGGCGACCACTTTTGAAGTGAGTCGCCCCTTTCAGTCTTGGAATGATGCGATGTAGCTTAATACTGCTGCTCAACACCGAGAAGGTTGTAGCGGATGCCGTTCTTTACGAGGAAGATTCTGCCGCCGACAAGCTCCTTGCGTACGATGCCGTCCTCCGCCTTGATGCGGTTGACTGAAGCTGGATCGTCATACATGAGAGAGATGTTGTATGCTCCGTCCTTTGCGCTGACGGCATAGAAGTCATTGGCTACCTTGCCGTCCATAGCAGTGATAATCGAATTGGAATTGGCTGTGATGCCGGCATCGGAGGCATTCAGGCTGATACCCTTCACGATGGATTGATTGTCGTACTTGTCGCAGAAGACAACAGTAGTGACCCATGTCGTGTTCTCTTCGAATTTTGCACCGGTGACAATCTCCAACTCGTTCTCACCCTTCTCTGTACCTGAAGTCAGTGCATGACGTACTGTCTGTGAGTTCAGATCGTACATGGCAACGAATGTCTCGTTGTATGAAGACTCGGTCTTTGTGTTGTCGAAAGGCAGACATGCGCTGTATGTACCTACCAGTCTCATGATATTGTCCTTGACGGAGATGTAGTTGATCTCGCTGTCGGTATTCATTCTGTCGGTAGGGGTTGCGTGGAATTCCTTGATGCCGTTTTCCGGATCGATGATGAACATGCCGTTCTCGATATTTCCGAAGTCATCAATGTAGAAATTCATGATTCCGGACTTCTGGCCTGTTACCTCAAGTGAGCCGAAACCTGAACCGGCTGCATAGACCTTGCCGTTGCTGACAGCGAATCTCAGAGACTCAGGCTGCATCTGCATGTATCCGATGTGATCTGCATCGGCGGTGGCAACATCATAAACCAATGCGGCGTCGGTCAGGTTGAGATCGAAGGAGATGATGGCTGCAGAAGTGATGTCCATGTACATGAAATCCCAGACATTCAGAACCTTGCCGGTGAGGGTAAGGTTATCGCTGATCTTCTCTATGGAAGTATATGAAACAGAAACATAGATATTGTCACCTGCCTTCTCAATCTGGTTGGGCAGGATGTATGTGTCCATAGGTTCCGGGAAATACATGATATCTGACATCAATGCTTCCATTTGAAGATCAATATTGATTTCAGGAACGATAGCCTTGACAGCCTTCAGATTACCGTTGGCATCATATCTGAGGATGAATGCTGATACGGCATTGTCATTGTCGGCCATGCCGGAAATGGTCCGGGTGTTTCCGTCCTTTGAACCGAGGATGACATCACCAGCGAAGACGCCGGCCAGAACGACACCGTCATCGAAGGAGGAGATGGCGGTAACAGCTGCGGCACCATTGAATGATACGGCCCACAGAGCTTCGCCTGTATTGGAATACCTGGCCAGGAATGAGCTCATTCCGGTGTGGTCGAGCACGTCGGAACCGATGGTGAGGTCCTGGTCGAATGATCCGGTCATGTACACTGAACCGTCCTCGGCTGCAGAGATCGGAGAGAAGATGTTCCAGTCGTTTATTCCGACTGACTCCTCATGGGCCTGGATGGAACCGGTCCACTTGACTGCCGGCTGTGAGAAACCTGCAACAGCAAACGCTGCTGCGACGAAAGTGAGTAGAATTTTCTTCATAGAATAATGTTTAATTAATAATTATGTGACAAATTGCCGCAAAGGTACTGCTATTTGAGTTACATTTGCAAATAAATAGGTCGATTATGTTTAACAAAAGAATATTATCCGGTGTCCTGACGCTCATTCTGCTGACGGGCATCGTATCTGTTCCTGCAAAGGCATCAGATTATCTGGGTGTGGAGTGTCGTGGCGATTCGTTTCTGATTCGTGTACCGACGGAGTTGATGGGACGTGTGTTTCTGGTAACAAACAGATTGCAGAAAGTTCCGAAGGAGCTAAATGAGGCGGGGGTGAACAAGGGTATCAATTACCAGAACCAGTCCGTGCGCTTCGAATGGGACAGAAGGGCGGACAAACTCTATATCCGTCAACAGCGCGTCACCCCGGAGGTGGACAGGAATGACCGGATGGCTGTGTCGGTGAGCGACAATTTCATCGATCCGATAATCGCGTCACTGGAAATAGAGTCGGTGGAGCCGGATTCTTCGGCAGTGACATTTCTCGCCAACAGTCTGTTCAACGGGGATGAGACTTACCTGAACGACGTGTTCAACTGCATCAATATCGGCAACTCCCCTGACACAAGACTCTCGCGTCTGCTTTCAGTCAAGGCTTTCGGACAGAATCTGACAGCCCTGTCGGAGCTCAGCACGGTGGTCTATGAAGGGACGGACCATGTGAACATTACAGTGGAGACGTCATGTACGCTCACCCTTCTGCCGGAAGTCCCGATGATGGGGCGCAGCGAGACTCAGCGCATCGGCTATTTCACATCTCCGGTCCTGAGTTTCGGCGACGGGCAGCAGACCATGAAGGAGAAGCACTATATCAACCGTTGGCGTCTGGAGCCCGTTGACAGGGATGCGTATCTGTCCGGAAAGCTCACGGAGCCGGTCAAACCGATAGTGTTCTACATTGACAATGCCGTTCCGGCAAAGCTGAAGCCGTACATCCGCCAGGGCATTCTGGAGTGGAACCGGGCGTTCGAGGCTGCCGGATTCAAGGATGCCGTGCAGGTCTATGACTTCCCGGACAGCCTTGCTGCGGAGGGGGATGACATGAAATATTCGGTTCTTACCTATGCCGCATCAGAAAAGGCCAATGCGATGGGACCGACGGTTGTTGACCCCCGCAGCGGTGAGATACTTGAAGCTGATATCATCTGGTGGCACAATGTCCAGTCCAGACTCCGCGAGTGGCTTCGGGTACAGACAGGTCAGGCCAATCCCGCCGTCCGTCAGCTGGAGATGCCTGATGACCTGATGGGCGATGCCGCCCGCTTCGTGGCCTGCCATGAGACAGGTCATTCATTAGGTCTGAGGCACAATATGCGTGCTTCCAATGCCTGGCCGACGGATTCCCTGCGTTCTGTCAGCTTTGTGCGCGAAAAGGGTGGCACATCGGCTTCCATCATGGATTATGCCAGGTTCAACTATCTGGCGGTGGAGAATGACGAGACTGCGGTTCTGTCCCCTCATATCGGACCGTATGACCTGCTGGCCATTGAGTGGGGATACCGCTGGTTCCCTTCGGAGGCCGAGGCGGAGGGACCTCTCTACTCGCTTCTCGACAGCCATAGGGGGCGTGAGTACCAGTATTCCGAGGCACAGGATATGCGTACTGTCATAGATCCGCGTGCCCAGAGTGAGGATCTGGGTGACGATGTTCTGCTTTCGGCAAAATACGGTATCGAAAACCTGAAGAAGATTGTTCCGCACATCGTTGAATGGACGCGCGATGGAAAACCGGGACAGAACTACGATGAGGCCGCGGAGCTGTATTCCGAGATTATCTATCAGTGGAGTCTATATACATATCACGCTCTGGCATACGTCGGAGGCATATACATTGAGAATACGGAGATAGGAGACGGACAGAAGACATTCACACCTGTGGAGTACAGGAAGCAGAAGGAGGCTCTCCGGTTCGTCATTGACGAAGTCCTGACCTATCCTGACTGGCTGTTCGGAATACCGCTTACAGAGTACACCTATTTCCACAGGAAGACTCCTGACTACATGAGCGAGGAGCATCCTGACATTGAACTCCGCAATCAGCAGAACTACATACTGTGGGATCTTCTGGACAATGAGCGTATGATGCGTATGCTCTTCAATGAACAGGAGAATCCGAAGCAGGCGTTCACCATGATGGAGATGATGAAGATGCTGCACAAGGCTGTATTCGCCAGTACGATGAGGTCCCGCAATCCGACTCCTCAGGAGCGTTACGTGCAGAAGTCTCTGGTTGACGCGCTCATTACCGCCGCTTCTGACAATCAGGGAGTGAAGATAAACAGGAATCTGGATGACAGGACTCTCAGTTCAGACAAGCGCTACATCAGTTTCGGAAGCAGTCAGTCCAACCGTTGCAGCGATATCATCAGTGTGAAGCGCTGGGAGATGCACGAGATTGTGAAACTGTGTCGCAGCGCCATGAAATCGTCAAATGAAGAATCCCGTATGCACTACGAGGATATGATAATGAGAATCAGGACTGCCTTGGGCGAAAACTTCAGAGAATGAGAAGTCTGACTGTATCGATTGCGCTTCTGTTAGCCTGTGCGCCGGTATCGGCTCAGATACGTCACATCGAAGGTGTGGTTTCGGATGAGGCTGATGTGCTGACCGGTGCCGTTGTCTCATCCGGCGGCCTCAACTGTGTGACGGATCTTGACGGGAGATATGGTATGGATGTTGCGGACACGACCGGGACTCTGAGTGTCTCATATATGGGATACAGGACTCAGACTGTCAGGCTGAAACCCGGACAGGAGAGGTATGACGTAAGGCTTCAGACGGATAACAGGCAGCTGGGTGAGGTCGTTGTGACGGGTTATCAGAAGATAGACCGCCGCAAACTGACGGCTGCTGTCTCGACGGTGGAGATATCGGATGAGAAGACGGGAACGGTTACAAATATTGACCAGGCCCTGAACGGACAGGTGGCCGGACTGAGCTCGGTTGTCTCATCAGGTGCTCCGGGAGCTCCGGTCAGGATACGTATTCGCGGCACGGCATCAATCAACGGCGTTCAGGATCCGCTGTGGGTGCTTGACGGAATGCCTCTGGAGGGAAGTGACATTCCCGCAATGGAGGATCTGAAGGATATTGACGAGATATATCAGACGAGCATTGCCGGCATCAGTCCGTCCGACATTGAGAGTGTCACGGTACTGAAGGATGCGGCAGCTACTGCCATTTACGGAGCGCGGGCTGCAAACGGTGTCATAGTCATCACCACGAAGAAGGGCAGAGAGGGTTCCAACAGGGTGAACTTTTCCACCAGACTCACATACGAGCCAAAGACTGACATCGGCCGTCTGAATCTGCTTTCATCCGATGAAAAGGTCGGTCTTGAACTGGACCTGCTGTCTTCAGGCTATACTTTCAGAAAGAGCAAGGGGGCCGTTTCGCAGATACTGGCGGACCTGGGTGAGACAGACGCCTTCATTGCCGGAGGCTGGAATGCCCTGTCTGACGGAGCCAGGTCGGCAATTGACAGGCTGAGGTCTGTGAATACGGACTGGAATGACATTCTGTTCCGTCCGGTCTTCAACCAGGAGTACAACCTGAGTCTGTCCGGCGGAAACAGCGATGCACATTACTACACGTCGTTCGGATATACCAGTGAGCAGGGTACCGTGAAGGGGGTTGGCAATACCCGTCTCAATCTTAACGTGAAGGGTGACTACAGGTTCGGTGAATCCTTGAAAGTGGGAGTTTCCGTCTTTGCTTCGAACCGCAGGCAGGACAGTTATTCGACGGACTATAACGGATTTACGAATCCTGTATATTATTCGAGACTGGCGAATGGATATTTCGAACCGTACAATGCTGACGGCAGTTACAATTATGACACAAATGTTCAGGGAAAGGAGGATTCCGAACTGGACTTCAACATTTTTGAAGAACGTGCCAACAGCCGGAACAGACGTGATGACAGACAGTTGATGGCGATTGCCGATGCCGAACTGAAGATCGGTCATCACATCAGGGCCACCTCGCAGTTCGGACTTCAGTATGACAGCTACGATCTGGCCAGATACGATGGAGAGGATACATACGCAATGCGCAAGGAGAAACTGTTTGCCACATACTCGTACGCTGATGGAAAGCGGACATTTCTTCCGGATGGCGGCAGGAACAGGACCACTTCGTCGCACAGTCGTCAGTGGACGTGGAAGACGATGGCTGAATACGAGAATTCGTTCGGTGGAAAACATCAGCTGGAACTGATGCTGGGAAATGAGCTCCGTCACACCGAATCATCTTCCGTATACAGTGTTGCCTATGGTTATGACAGACGTACCCTCACTTCCCAGCCGGTGATTTTCCCGACTGAGACAAGTGCCTCCAGCTATCCGCTTTACAGGGAGACCAATCTGGAGAACGCATACGTTTCATGGTTCGCCAACGGCTCCTACACGCTGCTGTACCGCTATACTGTCGGCGGAAGCATCAGATTCGACGGTTCCGACATGTTCGGAGTGGCCAGGAAGTACAGGTATCTGCCACTCTATTCGGTGAGCGGACTGTGGAGAATTGACAGGGAATCGTTCATGAAAGGCCTCAGATGGGTTGATGAGGCTGCGATGCGTGCGTCGTTCGGACTCCAGGGCAATATTGACAGGAATACGTCTCCGTATCTGATTGGGACATTCAATAAGGTTACAATACTGCCGGGAAATGTAGAGACCGTTATTTCAACTGAGACTGCGCCGAATCCGTCACTCCGATGGGAGAAGACATCCAATGCCAATGTCGGCTTCAACCTTTCGGTGCTGGATCATGCTATAACCCTGGATGTTAACTGGTATTATCGCCGTGGTACCGATCTCATTGCGCAGCAGATGCTTCCGCTGGAGAGCGGCTTCTCGTCATCGTCGGTGAACTGGGCCGGTATGGAGAACGAAGGATGGGAGATATCCGTAGGTTCGAGAAACATCAGCCGCAGGGATTTCACCTGGACTACCAATCTGAATCTCGGCATCAATCACAACAGGATAAAATCAGAGACGGTGGCTGAAAACTCCACCTATCCGTCGCGTGAGGGCCATCCTGTCGGGGCGATTTTCGCATACCGTACCGCCGGTCTTGATGATGAGGGCTATCCTCTGTTCATCAGCCCTGACGGTGATGCGGTGAATGCAGAGCAGCTGCTGAAGCTCAAGAACGGAGCTTCCACTCTGACGGCAGCGGAGCAGAGGAATCTGTACAGCTATATGGGCAGCTCAGATCCTGTGGCATCGGGAGGATTCATCAACAGCTTCTCCTGGAAGAACTGGCAGCTCGGAATGACCTGGACATTCAATCTCGGTATGAAGGTCCGGGTACAGCCGTCATATTCGCCTACATCGTATGACCGTGGAATGAATACGAACCGCGATATACTGAACCGTTGGACAGCTGACAATACCGGCTCGTCGCTCCCTGCGCTGATGAACAGCGGGAAACGTATGCAGGAGTATATCCAGTATTCCGAATTCAATCTTTACAGTATGCTGGACATCTGGGTGAGGGATTGCAGTTATTCGCGTCTCACGTCCCTGCGTCTGGCATATCATCTTCCTGAGGGGCTTCTTTCACGGCTTCACATGCATAGCGCCGCCATTTCGCTTGAAGCACGTAACCTGTGTGTCATTGCCACTGATTACGATGGCTTCCTTGATCCGGAGACCATGGGCAATCCTTTTGCACAGCCTGTTCCGAAGTCATTCATTTTAGGTATTAACGTGGGATTCTGATGGGTATGATGAAGAGAATTTTGCTGCATTTTCTGTCTGCCGCTGCGGTATTGTCCGCTGTGACGGCTGCTGTTTCGTGTGACAGATTCCTGGACATAACACCTACGGGCAGAGTGATTGCCAGTACGGGTGAGGAATACCGCGCGCTGCTGACCTACGAATACAAGTATGTCCCGGAGGACCGTGGGCTTGCATCTTTCAGAAGTGACGAGTTCGTCTTCGGCAGGAATTACACGTCATCCGAGGATATTGCATCGTTCTTTGACATCTGGACCTGGAACGACTATGCCCAGCAGCCCACCACCGCCCAGTTCGGATGGCGCCGCTATTATCATGCCATTTACATTTCGAACTACATAATCGAGAATCAGAATGACATATCGGATGCATCTGCAGCGGAGATAAGCCAGCTGGTGGGCGAGAGCTATATGATGAGAGGATATATGCATTTCCTTCTGGTGAATCTGTATTCCCCTGCATATACTGCCTGCAGACCCGACACGGCCCGCGGCATTCCGCTACAGCTCAGGGCAGATGTGGAACAGGTCCTCAAGCCGTCCAGCGTGGAGGCCGTATATAGAAGCATCGTATCTGACATGGAGACGGCTCTGTCGTACCTGAATGTGAGGGAATGGGATGCGGAATACCGATACAGGTTCAGTATCCTTTCTGCCAAGGCCATTCTGTCGAGGGTGTACCTCTATATGGGCAATTGGGAGAAGTCGCTTGAATATGCACAGTCTGTCATTACCGAACATGGAGGACTGGTCCGTCTGAACGTGAAAGGTGCTGTCATGCCTACCAGATATGATTCTGAGGAGAATCTTCTGGCTCTGGAGCAGGTGATGACAAGTCTGTACAAGGGAGCCGGACGTCCTTCGATGGATGTGTTCAGGGCATATCGCAGCGGGGACGGTCGCAAATCGGTCTTTTACAATCAGGTGACTTCGTCCAGCGTCAGTCTGCTGAAGGGAGGAGGAAATGAGTTCAGCTGCAGCATCCGTACTGCTGAACTGTATCTCAATGCTGCAGAGGCTGCTGTGGAGATGGGCCTCAAGAATGTGGCTGTGGCATATCTGGATTCGCTTCTTGAGACCCGATACAGTGCTTCCGCATGGGATGAATACAAACCGGAGATAAAGGTTATGGACCTGGAAACTCTGCGTGAGACTGTGCGTGAGGAGCGCAGGCTGGAGCTTGCATTTGAAGGTCACAGATGGTTCGATCTGCGCAGATGGGACCGTCCTGCAATGGAAAGGACTTATCAGGAAGAGACTTATACTCTCGATGAGAACGATCCGCGGTATGTCATTCCTCTTCCGGCCGAGGTTATTCAGGCAAATCCGGAATTGGGTGGAGATTTTATATAAGTTTGTAGCAGATATACACGATAGTATGAAGAAATCATTTGCAACATTGGTTGTGGCCGCCGTTATGCTGGTCGGATGCGGCAGGGGGGACGGAAGGCTCACGAAAGTCAGTTTGGATGGCGAGTATGCCCACAAGGTTGATTCAGTGCTGAAGCTGATGACGCTTGATGAGAAGATAGGTCAGATGAACCAGTATTCATGCGATGCTCTGGTGACCGGCCCTGCCACCCGTGATGAAGACAAGGTGCAGCAGATTATTGACGGCAGGATAGGTTCGATGCTGAATCTGATAGGTGCGCAGAAGACACGCGAGGCACAGGAGTTCGCCATGCAGTCGCGACTGCAGATACCATTGGTTTTCGGACTCGACGTTATTCACGGCATGCGCACTGTCTATCCTCTGCCATTGGCCGAGGCCGCCAGCTTTGACCTGGATCTGATTCAGAGAACTGCAGCGGGTGCTGCCAGGGAAGCCGCTTCGCAGGGTATTCACTGGACGTTCGCTCCGATGGTGGATATTGCCCGCGATGCCCGCTGGGGCCGTGTGATGGAGGGTGCAGGCGAGGATACATGGTGGGGTTCGCGTGTGGCTGAGGCCCGTGTGCACGGATTCCAGGGTGATGACCTGTCAGACACAGGGACTGTCATGGCCTGCGTGAAGCATTTTGCGGCATACGGAGCAGGCATTGCAGGCAAGGATTACAATACGGTAGATATGTCTGATGTGACGCTGCACGAGATATATCTTCCGCCCTATGAGGCAGGTGCGAAGGCAGGTGCGGCTACATTCATGAACAGCTTCAACGACATAAACGGCATTCCGGCCACGGCCAATGAATATATCCAGCGCACTCTGCTGAAGGGTGACTGGGGCTTCCGGGGTTTCACTGTTTCGGACTGGGGTTCGATAGGCGAGGTGGTGAATCACCGCTATGTGGCCGATCTGAAGGGTGCAGCCGAGGCTGCGGTGCTGGCAGGCAGCGACATGGATATGGAGTCACGCGCTTATGTTGCTCATCTGAAGGAACTGGTGGAGGATGGCACCGTACCGATGGAGTACATCGACGATGCCGTTCGCAGAATACTGTTGAAGAAGTTCGAGCTGGGCCTGTTCGATGACCCGTTCCGCTATTGTGATGAGGAGCGCGAGGCGAACACGGTGCTGTCTCCCGAACTCAGGGCATTGAGCCGTGAGGCTGGTGACAGGAGCATCGTTCTGTTGAAGAACAGTTCCGTGCTGCCGCTTGCGGAGAAACCCGGCACCATTGCACTGATAGGAGGTCTGGCCGATTCCAAGGCCGATATGATAGGCTTCTGGGCCAATCAGGGGAATATCCCCGCTGTGGTGACTGTCCGCGAAGGACTGGAGATGCGTTATCCGTCATCACACATACTCTACGCTCCGGGCTATGATTTCGAGAGCGGGATGAAGACGCATGAGGGCGAGCATCTGGCCCAGCCGGTGAATCCGGCGAAGATTGCCGAGGCGAAGGCTGTGGCTTCGAAGGCCGATGTGGTGATTGTAGCCGTGGGCGAGCGCGGCGACTGGAGCGGTGAGTCCAAGTCAAGGGCCGACATCAGCGTTCCTGCTGACCACCAGCTGCTTGTGCAGGAACTGAAGAAGACGGGCAAGCCTGTCATCGTGCTTGTGATGTGCGGTCGCCCTGTCACATTCGGAGATATGGAACCGTCTGCCGATGCCATCGTTCTGACATGGTGGTTGGGAACTGAGGCTGGCAATGCCATTGCCGATGTCCTGTCCGGTGATTACAATCCGAGCGGCAGGCTGCCGATTACTTTCCCGCGTGTAACCGGTCAGTGTCCGATTTACTACAATCACAAGAGTACCGGCCGTCCTGAGAATGATTCCTGGCAGTACATCACGTCATATACCGATGTGGATTACACTCCGGCCTATCCTTTCGGTTTCGGCCTGAGTTATACGACATTTGAGATAAGTGAACCGAAGCTGGAGAAGAGCGTGTTCGGAATGGATGAGCAGATCAAGGCTGTCGTGACTGTCAGCAATACCGGGAGCGTGGCCGGACGTGAGACGGTCCAGCTCTACGTCCGTGATGAGGTGGCATCCATGACCCGCAATGTCAAGGATCTGCGCGGAATTGTGCAGGTGGATCTGCAGCCGGGAGAGAGCCGCGATGTGGAGTTTGTCATCGGTAGGGATGACCTCGGATTCTACAATCAGAAACTGGAGTTCATTACCGAACCGGGTGAATTCACGCTGATGGCGGGCAGCAATTCCCGCGATGTGAAGGGGACAAAATTCACATTGGAATGAAAGTAACTGAAGTTTCGCCTTGGTAGCCGCTGAAAGACCATCATTAGGAACTTGTCTAAACTTGAAATAGAAACTTTCAGAATATTGACCAAGAGAGTTTAAACAACTAAAAATACAATGGAGAAGAATATTGAGATGAATCCGAATCTGCTGGTAAGCTACCTGCGGAAGCCGGCTGCAGAGTTTACGCGTGCAGATATCGTGCGCTACTGTCGTGAGAACAAGGTGGAGTTCGTCAATTTCCACTACTGCGGATGGGATGGCAAACTGAAGACATTGGGTTTCGTCATTCACAGTCTGGAGCATTTGGAGAACATTCTGGAGGCGGGCGAACGTGTCGATGGCAGCAGCCTGTTCCCGTTCATCGAGGCCGGTAAGAGTGACCTTTACGTGATTCCGAGATATAAGACGGCATTTGTGAATCCGTTCAGTGAGGTGCCGACCGTGGATCTGCT
>JAKSIW010000031.1 GCA_024398555.1 Bacteroidaceae bacterium
GTCACTATGCCCGCATAGCTCCTTCTTCGATAATTCTTTCTGACTGAAAAATCTTTTGGCTTTCTTACCAACTTATTTTTTTACGCTTACTTAGAAATATTTCATAAATTTGAGCGGTTATTTTTTTGAATTATCAATATGCAGTTGATCGCCAAATATTTCAGATTCCTCTCCGAGCAGCAGATCAGCCAGTTCGAGGCCCTTCAGCCGCTGTACGAAGACTGGAATTCCAAGATAAACGTCATATCCCGCATGGACATCGGCAACCTCTACGAGCACCACGTACTGCACTCGCTGGCCATAGCCCGGATGATAGATTTCACCGACGGAACGCGCATCATGGACCTCGGTACCGGCGGAGGTTTTCCCGGCATACCGCTCGCCATTATGTATCCGGAATGCCATTTCACTCTTGTTGACAGCATCGGCAAGAAGGTCCGCGTCGCACAGGCTGTCGCTGAAAGCATCGGTCTGAAGAACGTGGAATGCAGACACGAGCGGGCCGAAGAGGAAACCGGAAAGTTCGACTTCGTGGTAAGCCGCGGAGTGACAACACTTCCCGAACTGTGCGCTTACGCATCCCGTCTCATAGACCACAGAAACCAGCACAACGCATTTCCGAACGGAGTGCTGTGCCTCAAGGGAGGCGACGTCTCCGCAGAAATGTCCAAATACCGCAACTCGTCCGAAGTCATTCCAATCAGCAGCTGGTTCTCTGAGGAGTATTTCAAAGACAAGAAAGTCATTTACGTACAGATATGATCAGCATAAAGTCCTTCCAGTTCAATATGCTCCCGGTCAACACATACGTGGTATGGGATGAGACCGGAGAGGCTGTCGTCATCGATCCCGGCTGTTTCTTCCCGGGCGAGGAAGAGACGCTTACTGGCTTCATCCGCGACAACGGTCTCCGGCTCAGGCATCTGCTGAACACGCATCTGCATTTCGACCACGTCTTCGGCAATCCCGTCATCGGACGCGAGTTTGGAATTGCGGCAGAGGCCAATGAAGCCGACCAGGAGTGGATAACAGACCTGCCACACAAGATAGGGTCCTTCGGAATACGCTTCGAAGGCAAGGTAAGCCCTATTCTGCCGGAGAACTTCCTTCACGAAGGTGACACCGTCAGTTTCGGAAACACTGCATTCGGAATATTCCACATACCCGGTCATTCACCCGGCAGCCTGGTCTTCCATGAGAAGACTTCACGCACACTTTTCACAGGAGATGTCCTGTTCAGATGCAGCGTGGGCAGGACCGACTTCATTGACGGTGATTCCGAAGCCCTTGCCGACGGGATACGCAGAAAGCTTTTGCCATTGCCCGACGATACGAAGGTACTGCCCGGACACGGTCCTTCCACCACCATCGGGTATGAACGGCAGAACAATCCCTACTTCTGAGAACAGACAATACAGACAGCAATATGAACGGACATAACTTTCTTACAACGTTTTTCACTACGCTGGCCTTGGCGTTGGCTCCGGCATGCCAGACGGTACTGGCCGACAACGGCAAGTGGCCGCTTCAGTTCGATCAGCCGGACATCGATTTCGGAGACATCAACGAGGCGGACGGCATTGTATCGCACACATTCGTATTCTCCAACATATCCGATGAGCCGGTCACAATAGACTTCGTCACCACCAGCTGCGGATGTACGACTACGTCCTACCCGACCGAACCGCTCGTGCCCGGGCAGATGTACGAATTCACCGTATTCTTCAACCCCGCACGAACCGAGGGCAAGGTGTACCGTGACATTGGGATATTCGTAAAAGGTTACAAGGAGTGTCAGAACATGGAGCTGGAGGCCAATGTCACCCCTGCCCCTATCGGCGTCAGACAGATGTATCCGCATGTTCTTGCGGGAAACGTACGCACCTCATTCAGCAACATCGCATTCGGCTATCTGGCGCTTGGCCATTCCATGCAGAAAAGTGCAGTAATTGTGAATGACAGTGACAGGGAGGTCAGGCTCAAGGCCGTCATCTCCACCCGAACAGACATACTGTCCGTCGAATGTCCGACAATGTTAGGCGCAAACCAGGCCGAAAGCATCATATTCACATTCAACCAGCCGGCTGACGGCAGATACGGCACAGAGATAGACAGCGTATGGATATATGCTGACGGAGTACGCGGCAGTGTGCCGTTCGTCATATCCACAATACTTACCGATGACTTCACGAATGTCGGAGACATCAGACCCGCACTGTCCATAGACCCCACCTATTATGACTTCGGCCAGCAGAAAGCCGGCAAAGTGGCGAAGAAGGAGTTCCAGATTCGCAACAATGGTGAAGCAGACCTGATAATCCGTGCAGTAGAGTATTCCGAAGGAACCACATCGGATCTCAGACCCGGTACAGCTGTCAGACCAGGCGGCAGCGTCACCATGACCGTGGCAACCGCTGTGCGCGGCATCGCAGGTCAGAAGGCAACAGCATCCGTCAATCTGATTACGAACGATCCGATACGTCCCCGACGTGAAATCCGGCTTAACGTAGAAACGAAATAGCGCGCATAACATTAACCTTATTTTATACTAATCAAACTGTTATGAAAAAAATCAATTATCTGATCGGATTGTCCGTCATGCTCTCGATGGGTGCATGCGGCAACTCTACCGAGTATGAGTATCCGTTCCGGAATCCGAAGCTCTCCATCGAGAAGCGGGTGGACGACCTCATGTCCAGACTCACTCCCGAAGAGAAGGTAGGACTTATGATGAACGGTTCCATCTCCATCGACAGCCTCGGCATCCCGGCTTACAACTGGTGGTCGGAGGCCTGCCACGGCATCTGCATGACCGGTGCCACAGTATTTCCACAGGCCATTGCACTGGCAGCCACTTTCGATGACGCACAGCAGTACGAGGTTTACACTGCCGTGTCTGACGAGGCCCGTGCACACTGGAACACATCGGACCACAACCAGTTCGGCAAGACAAAGGCTACCGGCGGTGCATGGCATCAGGGTCTTTCATTCTGGTGTCCAAACATCAACATCTTCCGTGACCCGCGCTGGGGCCGTGGACAGGAGACAAGCGGTGAGGACCCGTATCTGACAGGCCGCATGGGAACTGCACTCGTCAAGGGTATGCAGGGCAATGACAAGAAGTACTACAAGACTCACGCCTGCGCAAAGCACTATGCTGTTCACAGCGGTAAGGAATCCGACCGTCACAGATTCGATGTAAGCGTATCAATGCGTGACCTCTGGGAAACCTACCTGCCCGCATTCAAGACTCTGGTTCAGGATGCCAATGTACAGGAGGTTATGTGCGCATACAACCGCTACGAAGGCGAACCATGCTGCGGCAGCGACCGTCTGCTCACCGACATTCTCCGCAACAAGTGGGGATTCAAGGCTCTCGTGGTTTCAGACTGCGGTGCTGTGAACAACTTCTACACCAAGGGCCAGCACGAGACTCATCCGGATGCAGCACACGCCAGTGTTGACGCAGTTCTGTCCGGTACCGACATCGAGTGCGGAACCAGCTACAACTCACTCGTCAAGGCTATGGAGGACGGTCTCATCAACGAGGCCGACATCGACGTATCCCTCCGCAGAATTCTGCGCAGCCGCATCGAGTTGGGTATGTTCGATCCTGAGGAGATGGATCCGTGGAAGGACCTCGGTGCTGACGACATCAGCAGCCCGGCACACACCGCTCTGGCACACAAGGCAGCCGACGAGGCAATGGTTCTTCTGAAGAACAACGGCATTCTCCCGCTCTCCAAGGAAACAGGCAAGATTGCTGTCGTAGGTCCTAACGCCGACAACGTATCAATGCTGTACGGCAACTACAACGGTACTCCGGCTGAAGAGAACCGCATTTCAATTCTCAAGGCCATCCAGGCCGCTGTTCCAAATGCAGAAATCATATATGAGGCAGGATGCGAGCTGGCCGACCCGATGATGACCGTCAATCACCTGGCCGACATCAACGAAGGCAAGGGTCTGTACGCAGAGTTCTTCAACAATGTCACCCGTAGCGGCGAGCCTGTTGCAAAAGGCTATTATAAAGAGGTGAACATGCGCACCATGGGTGACTACCGCTTCGCCGAGAACGTTGAGTTCAACAACTTCTCACTCCGTATGACAGGTAAGTTCGTATCCGACTTCACAGGCATGATGTCATACTCCGTTCGCGGCAATGACAGCTATCGTCTCTCCATCAACGGCAAGGTCCTGGATGAGCAGAAAGAGGCATCAAACGACAGACGTCAGCGCGGTTGGGGCTTCCAGGCCGCTCCGAAGCAGTTCAAGGTTGTCAAGGGCCAGACCTACGACATCACACTGGACTTCGCAAAGGGCGAGACCGGTTCCGCATACCTCTCATTTGATATGACCGAGCGTCGCGAGCCTGACTTCGCAGCAGTTGCAGAGAAAGTGCAGGATGCAGATGTGATCATCATGGTAAGCGGTATCTCCGCTCGTCTTGAAGGCGAGGAAATGCGTGTCAACTACGACGGATTCGCCGGTGGTGACCGTACGAAGATTGAGCTGCCTGCCGTTCAGACAGAACTCCTCAAGGCCATGCATCAGACAGGCAAGCCTGTCGTCCTGGTCAACTGCTCAGGCAGTGCCATCGGTTTCGGCGAGGTTGAGGATCAGTACGACGCACTGCTTCAGGCATGGTACGGCGGTCAGGCCGGCGGTCTGGCAGTAGCCGATGTCCTGTTCGGCGATTACAACCCTGCAGGTCGTCTGCCTGTGACATTCTACAAGTCAACAGACCAGCTTCCTGACATCGAAGACTACAATATGGCCGACGGATTCACCTACCGTTACTTCAAGGGCGAACCACTCTATGCATTCGGTTATGGTCTCAGCTACACAACATTCGAATACGGTGAAGCCTCCATTTCCAAGAAGAGCATGAAGAAGAACGGTTCCGTCAAGCTGACAATCCCTGTCACCAACACCGGTTCACGCGACGGTGACGAAGTCGTTCAGGTCTATGTAAAGAGCCTTGACATTGCCGAAGCTCCTATCAAGTCTCTGAAGGGCTTCCAGCGCGTCAACATTGCCGCAGGCCAGACCTCCGACGTAGTCATCGAGCTGACCTCAAAGGCATTTGAGTACTATGACGAGGCTATCGACGAACTCTCACCGATGGCAGGCAAGTACCAGATTCTCTACGGTTCATCATCCCGCGACGAAGACCTCAAGTCCATCGACTTCGAAGTCCTCTAAGATCAGTCGGTCCCCAAATTGGAGGATGGCTCCCCAATCGGGCCATCCTCCATTGTTTCTTCGTTCCCTACAACCATTAGTGTGCGCACACTCCCTCCCCATTTTCAATCGTAGCAGCCTCTAGTTCAATCGCTTACCTTTTTTTGATAAGGCTTAGTGTGCGCACACTACGGTTCTAATGCCAGTGTGCGCACACTTCATCAGTTGTCCGAGCTTAACGTATTGACTATCAATTGGAAATTTTACGCAAATCAGGCGAGAGTGCGCACACTCATCGAAATGATTGGAATGGCCTGCCGATACGGGAGCGGGGATGTGGGAACGGAGATACGGGAGCGGGGATACGGGAACGGAGATACGGGAACGGGGATACGGGAGCGGAGATAACACAGCAGGGGGTGACCGGAATTGTCGGTCACCCCCTGCTATATGAGGTCTGTATGGTAGTCGGATTAGAACATGCCGCCCATGCCCATACCGCCGCCCATGCCGCCCATGCCGCCGCCGAAGCCGCCCATGCCGCCGCCGAAGCCGCCCATGCCACCGCCGAAGCCGCCCATGCCGCCACGTGCACCACGCATCGATCTACGGGTGTCGCGATCACCGAACATTGACAGACGATATGACAGAGTAGCCATGAAGTAGCTGTTGATGTTGTTGCTGTAAGTGGTTGTACGGCTGAAAGCTGATACGTTACGGCTTACGTTGCTGCGCTCCTGCAGGATGTCATATACTGCGATGGAGAATGTAGCTGCATTGCCTCTGAGGAAGGATACGGACATTTGTGCGTTCCAGAGAAGTTCGTCCTTGTCGGCCTCGCCACCGTAACCGCGACGGCTGCTCATCATACAGTCAGTGATGAATCTGAGGTTGTGCCACGGGAAGATGATCTGAGCGGTAGGACCGTAGGAATAATCGTATGTATCCCTGTTGGTACCGTAGTCAACATTGCTGCTTGAGTGATTATAGCTCAAAGAACCGCGCATTGACAGTTCAACCCACTCTGAACGGAATGAGAAGTCAAGCTGCTCATTGGCACCGACATTGTCGGACTGACGCTTCGTCTGGGTGAAATGGCCGAGGTCAAACTCCTCAAGGTTCTTGGCTGAACCTACAAGACCCTTAGTCTGGCCGTAGCTGCCTCTTGAGTCTGAACTGATGGTGAAACGCTGGTCACCGAAAGCGAAATTCAGTGAGAGATTCAGACTTGAAGACCAGTTTGCAAAGAAGTCATCCATATTCTCAGGTCTTGAGAAAGATACCGTAGGATCATCCTCGAAACGGGTCTCGACATTCGTAATGTTACGGAGAGTGTTCTGGAACTGTCCGCCTACGTTGAAGCTGAACATCGAAGATGGATTGTACCTGCGATAGTTGAGGCTGAAGTTGTTCCTGAAGGTAGGATCCAGGCCCGGATTACCCTCGCGGATGTTACGCGGGCTTGTATCGTCACGGACAGCGACCAGCTGATTCATGGTCGGCTGATTTGAACGGCCTGAGTAATTGAACTGCAGCTGCTCCTGACGGGTCCAGCGGTAGATGAACCTGACGGTAGGAGTCCAGTTGAACACTGTCCTGTCCTCTTCCACATCCTTGCCCATCTGCTTGCCGGTCATGATCGAGTGCTGAGGCAGGATAGAAATACCGAGGTTGAAATTGTACTTGTCTGCGGTCTTGCGCAGCTGGACCTGAATGGTCTGGTTCATGTTGATGTACTCGGAATTCTGGCTCTTGTAGTCAGAGAGCAGTTCGTGGTAGTCTGCGTACTGTGTGAAGTGATCGCGTACGAAATCCTCCCAGTCCGGATCGTAGAGAACCCAGTTGTTGTCCTTACCCCAATCCTTGTAACCGGCCCATGCAACCGTATCCATGTTCTCCAGCAACTGCATGAAGTCGTATGTCAACTGGTCGGTATTGTTCTTGCTGTATGAATACTGGTATGTGGCTGAAAGGAATGTGGTCTTGTTCAAAGGTTCTGTATAAGACACCTGGCCGCTGATGCTGAAGTTATCATTGTGCGGAGAATCGTTGTAGGTATTGGTCTGGTTGAAGAAACCCTGTCTAGGAGGATTCTGGTCATCACGCTGACGCTGCTCGCTCGCACTTCTCTGATATGAGTAGTTTGCATTGAACGAGAAGTTGCGGTTGGCATCGTTCAGTCTGTGTACTAACTGGAAGCTGCCGTTCGTGCCTACAGAGTAGTTGTTGCCCTTGCTGTTCTGAGTCTGCATATATGAGAGAACTCCTTCCGGGAACTCATCGCCCTTGATGTCCCACGGGCTGTCCAGATAGTCGAACGGATCCTTGCTGAACTCGTTTCTGAGACTCATGCCCTTGCTCTTGGAATTGCTGTAAGTGACAGAAGGAGTGAATATGAGGCTCGTATATTTGTCGAAGTTACGCTCATAACGGATCTGGGCATTGATATTGTTGTTACGGTTCTCGTTTCTGCTGAAGTTGGTGTTGTAGATAGTCTGGTCAATGGCACCGATGTGGTAGGCCGACTCAGAATTACCCTTTGACATTGACTCCGAATCACCGTTGCTGTAGTTGATGCTACCGCCGATTTCATGCTCGTAGGAGTCGCTTGTCACCTCCTTACCTATATTAAGAGCGAAGTTGGCACCCAGCTGGCCGTTGGTGTTCACACCGCTGCCGACACCGAAGCCGCCCATACCGCGCATACCGCCGAAACCGCCGATACCGCCGCCTCTTGCATTACCGTATGAACCGAGCATGGTGAACTGCTGGTCCTCATTGAAACGGTTCATGTTGGCGTTCACATTATAAAGATTATTGATGTCGAATTCAGAATCCTCCATCGGCTGGCCGTAACCTACAGAGAAGTTGCCGAACCAACCCTGAGCCATACCCTTCTTCACGGTAAGGTCAAGGACGGTCTCTTCATTGCCGTCATCGATACCGGTCATACGCGCCATATCACTCTGCTTCTCGTATGCCTTGATCTTGTCAACCATGTCGGCTGTAAGGTTCTGCATAGCGACTGACTTGTCATTGTTGAAGAACTCCTTGCCGTTTACAAGAATTCTGGAAACGCTCTTGCCGTTGACCTTGATGTCACCGTCGCTGCCGATCTGCACGCCCGGAAGACGACGTACGAGTTCCTCAAGAGTAGAACCCTCCGGAAGCTTGAAGGCAGCACCGTTATAGACTACGGTATCGTTGACCATCTGCACCTTTGCAACGGCAGCAGTGACAGCAACTTCCTTCAGCATCTGAGCATCAGCCTTCATCGTGATTCGGCCGAGGTCTGTATTGCGGCTGTTTGACTTGAGGTTGATGGTCTTCTCTGTGGTCACATAGCCGATGAACGAGCAGCGGATGACATAGCTTCCGGCGCTCAGGCCTGTGATTGAGAAAGAACCGTTCTCTTCGGTGGAAGCACCGGTAATGTAGGTTGAATCCGGAAGGGCCAGAACCTGCACATTGGCAGGATACAGCGCTTCTGCACTGCCGAAATCGAACAGTGAACCCTTCACTGTAAGATTTCCCTTTGTCTGTGCGGATACCGCCACTGACATAAGCAGCAGTAATGCAGACAGAATTGTAAACTTCTTCATTTTGATTTTATTAGTTGTTTTAATTTACGCTCTATGTTACGCCCAATGTTCCAATGAACCATAATTGAGATGCCCCGGCAGCTAAAAGGTTTAATTGGAAAATATATTTTTTATATATAATTTCGCGGTCACAACAGCCGCAGAACGGCAATTCGTAACAGACAATGGAAAAAGTGACAAAAAGCGTAGCAGGAATACTCATGACCGCACTGTTAGTGGCCAGCTGCTCAAAAGGACTGGAGAGGTCCTCTTTCGAGAAATTCGAGATTACTGATGCCGGAGGTGAAAGCTTCGAAGCTGCGGCATACGTTCCGCAGGGATATGACAGAAGCAACACATATCCTGTCATTTACGTCGCTGACGGAGCTCTGTTTTCCCAAAAAGGATTCATCCACCGTACTGACTCCCTGATAGAGAACAGGATAATCAGCCCCGTGGTGATAGCATGCGCATTCGGCATAAACGACCGCACCGACGTCTTCACTGACGCGTTCATCCCCGCTGTGGAAAAGAAATTTTCGGTCATGAGTGACCGCGACGGACGCTATTTCCTGGGAATTGGCGGCAGTGCGGACATGGGTATGGCACTGAGCATGACACGTCCGGAACTGATACACGAATACTGGTGCATCTCTCCGGAAAATGCAGACGTGAGCAGTTACGGAATGCTGAAGGAGAAGGTGTCGTACGCCATCTGCTGGGGTGCCAAGGAGGAGTCGGCCAAGTCATTTGACTTCTACCCCGCCCTCACCCAGTCCATCCGCAAGCGCGGCGGTTCCGTCAGGAGCTGGACATTCGGCAGTGACCTCGGCGCCGGCGAATGGGAGGAGGCATTCATTCGCATGCTTGAGGAAAGTTTTCCTTTTGAATAATCAGACAATATGATTTATCCTGACAATTTCGAAGTCAAGACCGGGTTTTCCGAGATCAGGCAGATGCTGGAGGAACGCTGCATCTGCACCCTCGGCAGACAGCGTGTGCAGGAGATGTCCTTCATGACGGAGTACGATGCCATCGGACTGCAGCTTGCACTCACTTCGGAAATGATGAGGATAATGCAGGAGGGCATCGCCTTCCCAGACAGGGATTTTCACGACGTACGGGAGTCTCTCAGCCATATCAGGGTGATAGGCACATGGATGGACGAGGCGGAACTGCTCCAGCTGTGGCGCTCGCTCGAGACAATCAGCGCCATCGTATCGTTCCTGCGCGATGACGGACATAGGGATTCGTACCCGCATCTGTGCGCGCTGTCAGATGATGTTGCCGTCTTTCCCCAGATAGCCGGCAACATAAGCCGCATACTTACCAAGTTCGGGAAAATAAAGGACAATGCATCCCCCGAGCTGTATCGCATCCGCATGGATCTGGCGAACACGCAGTTCAGTATCGGACGCATTCTGGGAAACATACTCAAGCAGGCCCAGGCTGACGGTCTGGTGGACAAGGATGCCGCTCCGGCAATGCGTGACGGGCGTCTGGTACTGCCTGTTGCACCGGCTCTGAAACGCAGGATACACGGCATCGTCCACGATGAATCCGCATCAGGCAAGACGGTGTTCATCGAGCCGGAGGAAGTCGTAGAGGCCAACAACAGGATACGCGAGCTGGAGGCCGACGAGAAACGCGAACTGATACGCATTCTCTCCGCTACGGCAGATTCCATCCGTCCGGACATCCCTAACATACTACAGTCTTACGAATTTCTGGCGGACATCGATTTCATACGTGCCAAGGCGCGGCTGTCAATGGACTTCGACGCCACCGTACCAATATTGGAACGCAAGCCTTGCATCGACTGGGTACAGGCGGTGCATCCTCTGCTCCGCATATCGCTGGCCAGACATGACCGTCAGGTGGTACCGCTCGACCTGCGTCTGGACTCAAAGAACAGCATTCTGCTCATATCTGGTCCGAACGCAGGCGGAAAGTCGGTATGTCTGAAGACTGCGGGACTCCTGCAGTACATGCTTCAGTGCGGTCTGCCGGTCCCTATGCGCTATAACAGCCACGCAGGAGTATTCAAGAGCATATTCATCGACATCGGTGACGAACAGAGCATCGAGGATGACCTCAGCACCTACTCCAGCCACCTGCTCAACATGAAGAACATGATGAAGTACTGTGACAGGAGCAGTCTGATACTGATAGATGAATTCGGAAGCGGTACCGAGCCGAACATAGGCGGAGCCATCGCAGAAGCCGTGCTGATGAGGTTCAACCGGAGCCGTACGTTCGGAGTCATCACGACCCACTACCAGAATCTGAAACAGTACGCCGACTCCAACGACGGAATCATGAACGGTGCCATGCTGTACGACCGTCATCTGATGCAGCCGCTCTACATACTCCAGACAGGCAATCCGGGCAGTTCCTTTGCCGTTGAGATAGCACGCAAGATAGGTCTTCCGGAGGATGTCATCACAGATGCATCCGAGATTGTGGGCCGCGAATATATCAATGCGGACAAATATCTGCAGGACATTGTCCGTGACAAGAGATACTGGGAGAACAAGCGCCAGAACGTACATCAGCTGGAGAAGCATCTGGATGAGCAGATAGCCCGTCACGAGAAGGAGCTGGACGATCTGGACAAAGAGCGCAGGGGCATTCTGAAGGAGGCCCGCGAGAAGGCCGACCAGATACTGAAGGATTCCAATGCAGTCATTGAAAACACCATCCGCACAATCAGGGAGGCTCAGGCTGACAAAGAACTGACGAAGATGGCACGTCAGGAACTGACGGTTTTCAAGGAGACGCTTGAGGACCGCACAGGCAGTGCCGAGGCAGAGGACAGAATTCTCAGGCAGATGGAAAGGATACGCCAGAGTCAGGAACGCCGCCGCCAGCGCCGCGAGAACAAGGAGAAGAAAAGCGGTCCGGTTCCTGCCGTCCCGAAGCCGGAGCCCGAACCGAAAGCCGGCGGCCACGTCAGATTCAATGTCGGAGATACGGTCCGTCTCAAGGGACAGACCGCAGTCGGAAATGTCAGCAAGGTGGATAGGGGCAGCGTCACCGTGGAGTTCGGGAACATCACGACCACCGTCAAGGCAGACAGGCTGGAGCACTCCGAACCGGTCAGAAGCAGTGCGCTCAACAAGTCATATACATACATGAGCGAGCAGACGCACAGCGAGATTTCACGCCGCAAACTGGATTTTCACACGGACATCGATGTGCGCGGAATGCGCGGCGAAGAGGCCATACAGACGGTGATGCATTTCATTGACGATGCCACACTCATCGGAATGTCGCGCGTGCGGATTCTGCACGGAACCGGCAACGGCATACTCAGGCAGCTTATCAGGCAGTACCTCAACACTGCCTCAGGCGTAAAGTCATTCCAGGACGAGCACATACAGTTCGGAGGCTCCGGAATTACTGTCGTTGACCTGGGATAATCCGGGATGCCCTACTTTTCACCACCTGACTTGATATACTCGGAAGGAGTGACGCCGAAGTAGTTCTTGAAAGCTGTGGCGAAATGGGTTCGCGTATTGAAGCCTACCATATCTGCTATTTCGGCAATGTTCATTCCCTTCTGTCTGAGCAGGGTCGCCGCCTGCTGCATTCTGATATTCTGGACGAAACGACCCGCAGAAAGACCCGTCATGTTCTTCACCTTGCGGTGCAGCTGGGTACGGCTCACTCCGACTATATCCGCCAGCATCTCCACTGAGAAGTCAGGATTGGACATGTTTTTGTTGACGGCCTCCATGATGCGCTCCATCAGATGCTCGTCGCTTGACTTGAACTCAGGTATCTCCACCCTCTCCCGCTGTTCCTGATCGCCGGAGAACTTGCCCTTGACAATCAGTCGGTTATTGATGAGATTCTGCACCTGAATCTTCAGTTCATTGACATAGAACGGTTTGGGCAGATATGCATCCGCACCCGTCTCGATGCCCTGCATTCTGTCCTGAAGCTTGTTTCTGGCAGAAAGCAGTATCACCGGGATATGGCTTATGTTCGGATTGTTCCTGAGCGCCCTCACGAAGCTGATGCCGTCCATCTCCGGCATCACGACATCAGAAATGATCAGGTCCGGTTTCTGTGCAATGGCCATCTGCAGAGCCTCCCGACCGTTATGGCATGTCACAACCTTGTAGTACGACGAACGCAGGCTGTAGGAGATGTATTCCAGAATGGCATCATCGTCATCGGCCACAAGTATCCTGTACCCGCGGGCGGCACCGCCGTGAGGCTTGAGTTCGTCATCCCCGACTGCCACCTCTTCATTTCTGAATACATTTCCGAACACAAACTTGCTGTCCCCGTCATGTACGATCTCATCCTCACGCAGATGACTGTGGCCGAGAGGTACGCGGAAGGAGAAACGGCTGCCGCAGGTGTCGCTCCTGTTTTCCGCCGATATGGTTCCGTGATGCATTTCCACAAGAATCCTGCTGTAGTTCAGACCTATGCCCAGGCCGAGAGTGACAGACGTCATCGTGTTGGGAGCCCTGTAGAAACGGTCGAAGACCTTGTTCACGTCATCCACATTCAGACCGATGCCAGTGTCCGTCACAGACACCTCTGCATAGTGATGGAGAGCGCCGTTATTACCGTCATCCGTTCCTGAGGTGAGTTCCACATGAATCGTGCCTCCGTCCGGAGTATATTTGAAAGCGTTTGACAGCAGGTTCGCAAGAACCTTCTCAATACTGTCACGGTCTATCCAGACGAGCATCTCATCCATGCTGTGGTCATAGGAATACCGGATGTTCCTCTGTCCTGCACTATACATGAACATCTCGTATGCCCCCTGAACGAATGACACGAAATCCGTCTCACGGCATTTCAGATGCATCTGACCTTCATCATACCTCCGGATGTCCAGAAGCTGGTTTACGAGGCTCATTATTCTGGATGCGCTCTTATGCATCATCCGGAGCGAATGGCGCGACTCTTCGTCGAGCGAATTCTTCCTGAGAAGTTCATCCAGAGGTGAAATCACCATTGTCAGCGGCGAGCACAGTTCATGGGCTACATTTGTGAACGACTGCAGCTTGGCTTTGCTCAGTTCCCTCTCGCGCTTCTGCCTGTTGTTGTATAACAGTACGGACGGTGTGCCGAAGCAGACAATCATGTAGAAGATAATCGCCCAGATGCTCAGGTACCAGGGATAATCAATCCTTATTGTATATGTGCGTACATCCGAGCGGCTGTTGTTGTTGCAAGCCCTTACGCTCAGCTGATGTCTGCCCGGTCCGAGATTGGTGAAGGTGATGCGGTTCACGCCTGCCGGAGTGGAATTCCACTGGTTGTCGTTGAAGGAATATTCGTATGAGATACAGTCCTGATTCCCATAGTCAAACGAACTGAACTCCAGCGTGAACGAATTGTCCTTGTAGGAGAGATGGAATCTGTCGGCCGTTGTGACGGGACAGTCGATGATGTTCCTTCTTCCCGACAGTGTCCGATCGTTCACAGGTATGTCATTCAGATAGAATCCTGTCAGAGCCACATCTCCGACATTGTCCGCGGCAGCTATCACGGCAGGTTCGAAATAGGTGATTCCACGGCCGGAGCCGAAGAACAGAGTCGAGCCGTCCGCATCAGATGCACACGCCCGTACATAGTAGTTCCTGTCAATGAGCCCGGAACCTGAATAGAACTTGTCAATCTGCCATGTGCCGGGCACTATGCGGTTCAGTCCCATGCTGGTGCTGCACCAGACATTGCCGGAGGCATCCATGCACAGAGCGCATACGTTGTTGTTGGAAAGTCCTCTGCCGACATTGAGCAGTTCCACCTCCCCACTGCCGGTATCGTATATCAGCAGTCCGTTGCCTGTACCGGCCCATACACGTCCGTTATTGTCACAAATCAGTGAGGAGCAGCTCGTACCGGAGGCATTGAGTTCTGAAGGGACATCCCGGAACTCTCCGGATTCAGTATCATAGCAGCTGATGCCTGAATTGTGTCCCAGCCACAGCAGCCCGCCTTCATCCACTGCCATCGAATTGATCCAGTCATTGTCCAGCTTTGCACCGGAAGCGGAGTCTGATGTCTTGGACCAGTGTCTGTACTCACCGGTCACAGGATTGTACATGCTGAAGCCTGAACCTCTCGTGGTATAGTAGATATTCCCCTTCTGATCCTGTACCATGCATTGCACCAAAGAGTTGCGATCATGCTGTTCAAGTGGGCCCAGAGTCCCGGTCCTCGTATCCAGACTGGCAATGCCTCCATTGTACAGTCCCGCCCACACTTTTCCGTCCGCAGCCATGAACATGCAGCTCACAAAGGACTGGCCCTCCAGCTGCCGTCTGATCTGTCCGTCACGGCCGAAGCATGTTGCCGGATTATTGTTGAATGCCGTCCACAGATTGCCGTCACGGTCAACGAGCATTGACGAAATGCCGCCACCGGAAAAGCCTCTGTAATCCTGGAATCTGAGAGAATGGAACTGAGTCTGTCCGTTCGGGATCAGCATGAGTCCGCTCAGATAGCATCCCAGCCAGATATTGCGATGGCTGTCCATGTAGAATGCCGATACGTCCAGACGGTTTATTCCGGTCTCACGTCCCTTGTCGTCATATCTGAACATCCTGTTCTCCTCCTCGTTGTAGCATCTCAGTCCCTCTCCCCTGAGTGCCACATAGAGCACCCCGTCACGGTCCATGAAGGAGTGAGTGATGTCTCTGTACGGTCTGCTGCCGAACAGCTCGGTCAGGGCATCTTCGGTACGGCTCCACCTGAAAATCCTTGTGTTGGTGGTAATGTAAACATTCCCGGATGCATCCTCGCGCACTCCGGTGACATTTGCACTGATAATGTCCGGTTCGAACCTTGTGACGGCAAGAGTCCTGGGATTGCATTGGAAAAGCCCGGTCTCAGTACCTATCCACAGAATGCCGTGCATATCCTCCATCATGCAGGTATGGCTGCGGGATCCGGTCTGACGGGTTATTTCCTCCAGATGTTCGGCAGTCAGATTCACCGTATCGCTTATCCTGCACACGCCAAGTCCGGAAGCCAGAAACCACACTTCCCCGCCGGAAAGCACGAGTATCTGATTTACATACGGCCACTGTCCGTCTGCAATTTTTACAGAACGGAACTCTCCGCTTTCAGGCGACAGGAGCTGCAATCCACGGCTCGTACCCACCCAGATACGTCCGTCAGACGCAGGTTCCATACAGCGTACATAATTGTTTCCAAGCGAGTACTCATTTGTTTCATCATGCAGATACGTCGTGAACTGATAGCCGTCGAAACGGTTCAGTCCGTATTCCGTTCCAATCCAGACAAAGCCAAGCGGATCCTCTGTAATGCATTGTATCTGACTGCTTGTCAGCAGGTCGCCCGAATACCACGAACTGCGTTGCGCAGCTATCTCCGCAACGGAAACGAACATTGAAACAAATATGGACAACAGCGCTCTCATCTGCATAATATAGAAAAACAGTCCGCAAATGTATCATTTTTACCCGTTTGTTCCAAAAACAGAATTGGAAACGGCATTGTTCAAAACAAGAGGAACTGTCTGGCGTATTTACGGGAATAATGTGTAACTTTGGCCATTACACAATTAATAAAGGTATGAAGACTGACAGAAGAAGAATCATCGCAGCAGCCATGACGCTGCTCGTCCTCGGTAGTTTCGGACAGATATGTGCAAAAAAGCACTGGGTTGCCACATGGGCTACAGCCGAACAGGTGGCTGAAACTCACAACAATCCGCCTGTGCCGCTGGCCGGCAACTCCATCAGACAGATTGTCCAGACATCCATCAGCGGTGACAAGCTGCGTGTCAAGCTTTCGAACGAATTCGGAAAGGAGCCTGTTGAGATCAAGGCTGCTGAAATAGCCGTTGCCCTCACATCCGGCAACAGTCATCTCATCGATGAACAGACCAATACCACACTGACATTCGAAGGCAGTGCCTCCATCGTCATCCAGCCGGGCGAACTCGTTGTCTCAGACCCTGTCATGCTCAGTATGACAAACCGTCAGAACATGGCCATCACCCTCCATTTCGGAGCCTGCCCGGCCAATATCATCACCAGTCATCCCGGTTCCCGCACCGATTCCTACATAGCTGAAGGCAACACTTCCGACTTCAGCAAATCTACAGCCACAGCGCACTGGTACATCATCAACGCCATCGAGGTGGAGCGCAAGGACAATGCCCGCGCCGTAGTCATTCTGGGCAACTCCATCACCGACGGGCGCGGTTCCACCACCAATGTCCAGAACCGCTGGACAGACATACTGTCACGCCGTCTCCTCGCAGGAAAGGGCACAGGAAACGTATCTGTCCTGAACATGGGACTCGGCGGCAACTGCATCCTGCAGGGCGGTCTCGGTCCGACAGCGCAGACCCGCTACCCGCGTGACCTCTTCGGACAGGAGGGCGTAAAGTACATCGTGCTGTTCGAAGGAGTCAATGACCTGGGCGGCTTCGGTGATGCCGTAGCCAAGGCCGACAGAATAATAGAGGTTTACAAGAAGATCATCGAAGAGGCACACAGCAGAGGCATCAAGGTATATGGCGGCACGGTCATGCCGTTCAAGGGAAACAACTACTACAGTGATAACCACGAGGAGGGACGTAACAGGCTGAACGAGTGGATACGTACTACAGACCTGCTGGACGGTGTCATCGACCACGCCGCAGCTATGGCTGACAGTAACGATCCGGCCCGTATGGACCCGGCATTCCTTTTCGAAAATGACTGGCTGCACCCGAATGCAGAAGGTCACCGTCACATGGGCGAAGATGTTGACCTGTCTCTTTTCACCAGATAGTCTCAGACGGATACGTGAAGTAATCACGCATATTTGCGGGGCAGTCCGAAGACAATAGCCAGGATTGCACAGACACCCATCAGGAACGGATAGTACAGATATGGCAGAATTTCCACAGGCTGGCATCCAGCCAGTGTGGAAGCCATCAGTATCTGCGCTCCGTAAGGTATGACACCCTGGGTCAGACAGGATATCGTATCGAGTATGCTCGCCGCCTTTCTGGGGTCAACTCCAAAGCGTGCCGATATCTCCCTGGATATATCTCCGACCGTAATGATGGCAATCGTATTGTTGGCGGTGCAGAGATTGGCAATGCATACCAGCGCCGCAATGGAGAACTGGGCCCCCTTTTTGCCTCCTGTATTGGAGGACAGTTTTCCAATGGCATAGTCAATGCCGCCATTTTTGCGTACCAGCGACATCATTCCGCCTGCCAGCAGCGTCACCACTATCAGTTCGTTCATTCCTGACACACCGGTTCCAATGGATGACAGCCACCCTATGAGCGTCATGTCACCGCAGATGATGCCGACAAGCAGGTTCAATACAATGCCTATTGAGAGGAGCAGAACTGCATTGAAACCGATAAGCGCCATTACAATGACCAGAAGATAAGGAAGCACTTTAACCAGCTCGAAGTCCCCGTTCCCGGCAGCAGCCTGCACGCTCAGTCCCTTCACCAGATATATCACGGTCACGGCAATCATTGCCGGAAGTACGATCCTGATATTCGCATGGAACTTCTCCTTCATCTCAATGCCCATTGACTTGGTTGCCGCGATAGTAGTGTCAGAAATGAATGACAGGTTGTCTCCGAAGAAAGCTCCGCCCAATACGACAGCCGCCATGTAGGAGGTGGACAGTCCGCACTCGGCGGCTATCCCGGTCGCAATGGGAACGAGAGCCACCACAGTTCCTACACTGGTACCTATAGACATTGATATGAAACAGGATATCAGGAACATGCCTGCGAGAAGCATGGAGGGTGGCATCACACTGAGCGCCATATTCACTATGGAATCAACGGCTCCCATCGCACTTGCCGTCCCTGCAAATGCCCCGGCAAGAATGAAGATCCACACCATCATGAGGATGTTCACGTTCCCGGCACCTGCAGAAAACGCCTTTACCCTTTCTCTGACGGTTCCTCCGGAAACGCCGACCGCATAGATGCAGGCCAGCAGGAATGCCGCTGATACCGGAACGCTGTAAAAATCATCGGCACATATCGAGGAGCCGAGATAAATCAGCAGGAACACGGCGAGAGGGCTGAGAGCCAGCAGACCTTTTTTATTATTTGCAGTACCAGGTGATGTCATTTGGTGAAGTCATTG
>JAKSIW010000032.1 GCA_024398555.1 Bacteroidaceae bacterium
CATCCTGAACGTCCGGACCCTTCTGGTCGTTCTGCGGACCCTGCTGGGCACCGCCGCCAAAGCCTGCACCTGCACCCGGCTGGCCCTGTGCGCCGCTCTGGGCGTACATCTCGGCACTGGCGGCCTGGAATGCGGTCTGGAGCTCTGCCATGGCCTTGTCGATGGCATCCAGATCCTGAGCCTTGTGGGCATCCTTCAGCTTGTTCAGAGCGTCCTCGATAGGAGCCTTCTTGTCGGTTGGAATCTTGTCGCCAAGCTCGGAGAGCTGCTGCTCGGTGGTGAAGATCAGAGAGTCGGCCTGATTGAGCTTGTCAATGCGCTCGCGCTCTTTCTTGTCGGCATCAGCGTTGGCCTCGGCCTCAGCCTTCATGCGGTCAATTTCCTCCTTGCTCAGACCCGAACTGGCCTCGATGCGGATGGCCTGCTCCTTGCCGGTAGCCTTATCCTTGGCGCTGACCTTCAGAATACCGTTGGCATCTATATCGAATGTAACCTCAATCTGTGGAACGCCGCGACGGGCCGGGGCAATGCCCTCCAGGTTGAACTGGCCGATGGACTTGTTCTGTGCGGCCATAGGACGCTCGCCCTGCAGCACGTGGATGGTAACTGCGGTCTGGTTGTCGGCTGCGGTTGAGAATGTCTCACTCTTCTTGCACGGGATTGTGGTGTTGGCGTCAATCAGCTTGGTCATAACGCCGCCCAGAGTCTCGATACCCATGGTCAGAGGTGTCACATCCAACAGGACGATGTCACCTACTCCGTTCTCTTTGTTCAAGATAGCACCCTGGATGCAGGCACCTACTGCTACGACCTCGTCCGGATTCACGCCCTTTGAAGGAACCTTGCCGAAGAAGTCCTCAACCAGCTTCTGAACGGCCGGGATACGGCTTGAACCGCCGACCAGGATAACCTCGTCAATATCGGAGTTGGACAGACCGGCATCATTCATAGCCTTGCGGCACGGCTCCAGACAGGCCTGAATCAGACCGTTGGCCAGCTGCTCGAACTTGGCACGTGTCAGAGTCTTCACAAGGTGACGCGGAACACCTGCGACCGGCATGATGTACGGCAGGTTGATTTCAGTCGATGTTGATGAAGAAAGTTCAATCTTGGCCTTCTCGGCAGCCTCCTTCAGACGCTGCAGTGCCATCGGATCTGCTGTCAGATCTGCACCCTCATCCTTCTTGAACTCATCGACAAGCCAGTTGATGATGACCTGATCGAAATCATCGCCGCCCAGATGGGTATCGCCGTTGGTTGCGAGAACCTCGAACACACCGCCACCGAACTCAAGAATTGAAATATCGAATGTACCGCCGCCAAGGTCGAAGACTGCAATCTTCATATCCTTGTTAGCCTTGTCGACACCGTATGCAAGAGCAGCTGCAGTCGGCTCGTTTACGATACGCTTCACATCAAGGCCTGCAATCTGACCGGCCTCCTTGGTAGCCTGACGCTGCGAGTCGCTGAAGTAAGCAGGGACTGTGATGACAGCCTCCGTTACCTCCTGACCCAGATAATCCTCGGCAGTCTTCTTCATCTTCTGGAGAACCATTGCTGAAATCTCCTGAGCGGTGTAGAGACGGCCGTCGATATCTACGCGCGGCATATTGTTGTCACCCTTCGCCACCTTGTAAGGAACGCGGGCAATCTCCTTCTGTACCTGATCCCAGTTCTCACCCATGAATCTCTTGATGGAGAAAATGGTGCGCTGCGGATTGGTGATGGCCTGACGTTTTGCAGGATCACCTATCTTGCGTTCGCCTCCGTCCACGAATGCCACTACTGAAGGAGTTGTGCGCTTACCCTCGGAGTTGGCGATGACGGTCGGTTCGTTACCCTCATACACTGCAACACATGAATTGGTTGTACCAAGATCGATTCCAATGATTTTTCCCATAGTCGTATTCTTTATTAGTTCATTATCTTTTTATGCAGCTGCTGTTGGAAGCATCCTGCGACGACATAAAGGACAAACGCTGTGCCACCATGGCACGACTGCAAAAACATGACACGACTCACAGATTTGTGACTTTTTGTCAGTCATTTCCATAACGCATCCTCATTTCTGGCACAAAACGTGACAGATGTCACTACATAAAAAAGAATCGGGCCCATATCGGACCCAATTCCTTATCCAAACAATATCAATAGTGGCGGACGGTCAATCCTCAGCCTCCATGTCAGCTGCCGGATTTCCGGTAATCGCCTGCATGATCTTCTGCTCCAGTTCCTCGGCCAGTTCCGGATTATCCCCCATAAGCTGCTTCACTGCATCACGGCCCTGAGCCAGTTTGGTATCGCCGTAGCTGAACCATGACCCGCTCTTTTTGATGATGCCGTACTCGACGCCAAGATCTACAATCTCACCGTTTCTGGAAATGCCCTCACCGAACATGATGTCAAACTCCGCCTTACGGAATGGAGGTGCCACCTTGTTCTTGACCACCTTTACACGCACCTGATTGCCGACAGCGCTGTCGCCATCCTTCAGTTGGGTGACGCGACGGATATCCAGACGAACCGACGCATAGAACTTCAGGGCATTACCGCCTGTCGTGGTTTCCGGATTGCCGAACATCACACCGATCTTCTCGCGTAGCTGATTTATGAAAATACAGGTAGTATTGGTCTTGTTGATAGTGGAAGTGAGCTTGCGCAATGCCTGCGACATGAGACGTGCCTGAAGTCCCACCTTATTATCACCCATATCGCCCTCAATCTCGGCCTTTGGCGTAAGTGCGGCTACGGAGTCAATCACAATGATATCGATGGCGGATGAACGGATCAGCTGCTCTGCTATATCAAGAGCCTGTTCTCCATTGTCCGGCTGAGATATCCACAGGTTGTCGATGTCAACGCCCAGTTTGGCAGCATAAAAGCGGTCAAAGGCATGCTCCGCATCAATGAAAGCCGCTATGCCTCCGGCCTTCTGTGCCTCAGCGATGGCATGTATGGCCAGTGTGGTCTTGCCCGATGATTCAGGACCATATATCTCAATTATCCTTCCGCGCGGATATCCGCCCACTCCAAGTGCGGCATTCAGTCCGATGGAACCTGTAGGAATGACATCGACAGCTTCGATGCTGTCATCGCCCAGCTTCATGATAGAGCCTTTGCCAAAGCTTTTCTCTATCTTGTCCGTGGCAGCCTGCAGAGCCTTCAGCTTTTCACTCAGGGCTACCTGTTTCGGGGACATCTCCCCCTCCGTCTCTTTTTTTGCCATATTTTTTATTTTCAGTTATTTAAGCATCTCAACTCATCCTCAGGCAAAGTTATGAAAAAGTCATATCCAGCCCACACCGCCATGAGACTATTTTTCAACAGAAACGACTTTTGTGACGAAGTGACGGAATCGCGTAATAACTGCAATACATGTTGAAATCTTTTGGGACAAAGTGACAGGACAAACCATTCACGTTAGCCGAAAAAACAGTACCTTCGCATGAATAACGAGTAAACGATATGAGAATAGGTTTTGACAATGACAAATATCTGAGAATACAGTCCGAGCACATCAAGCAGCGCATCAGCCAGTTCGGTGACAAACTGTACCTGGAGTTCGGAGGCAAGCTGTTTGACGACTATCACGCCAGCAGGGTTCTGCCCGGATTTCAGCCTGACAGCAAGCTCAAGATGCTCATGCAGCTCAGCGACTATGCAGAAATCGTCATTGTAATCAGCGCCGTTGACATAGAGAAGAACAAGGTCCGCAGCGATCTCGGCATTACATACGATGCCGATGTACTGCGTCTGCGCGACGAGTTCATCGGACACGGACTCATGGTCGGTTCCGTAGTCATCACGCACTTCAACGGCCAGCAGAGCGCCACAGCTTTCAGCAAGCGTCTGGAACGTCTCAATATCAGGACCTACTTCCATTACACCATTGACGGCTACCCCACCAATGTGGCACTTATCGATTCCGATGAAGGATTCGGCCTGAACGATTACGTTGAGACCACACGGCCGCTCGTCGTCGTCACAGCTCCGGGTCCCGGCAGCGGCAAGATGGCGGTGTGCCTGAGCCAGCTGTATCAGGAGAACAAGCGCGGCATACGTGCAGGCTATGCCAAGTTCGAAACCTTCCCTATCTGGAACCTTCCACTCAAGCATCCTGTCAATGTCGCATACGAGGCGGCTACCGCAGACCTCAATGACGTCAACATGATTGATCCGTTCCATCTTGAGGCATACGGAAAGACTACTGTAAACTACAATCGTGACATAGAAATATTCCCTGTGCTCAATGCGATATTCGAGGGCATTTACGGCGAGAACCCGTACAAGTCACCTACCGACATGGGTGTCAACATGGCCGGCAACTGCATCATAGACGATGACGTGTGCTGCGCAGCATCGAAGCAGGAGGTAATACGCCGCTACTACGCAGCTCTCGGGAATCTGGCAGAAGGCAAGGTGGACGAAACCGAAGTCAACAAGATTGCCCTGCTGATGAAACAGGCCAAGATCACTACTGACGACCGTCGTGTCACAATAGCCGCCAAGGAACGCTTCGAGAAGTCCGGAGTACCGTCAGCAGCGATAGAGCTGGAGGACGGCACAATCATCACGGCGGAAGCCAGTCCGCTCCTCGGAGCTAGCGCAGCCCTGATACTGAACGCTACAAAGCACCTCGCAGGAATCAGTCACAGCATCAAACTCATTCCGGAACGCACCATAGTTCCAATCCAGTACACAAAGATTTCCTACCTCCACGGCAAGAATCCGCGTCTGCACAGTGATGAAGTGCTTGTCGCCCTATCCATGCTCAGCCTCGAAGACGAGAACTGCCGCAAAGCTCTGGAGCAGCTGTCACAGTTGAATGGCTGTCAGGTACATTCGACAGAGATGCTGAGCGAGGTGGACCGCAAGATATTCAGCAAGCTTGGCATAGGCCTCACCACAGAGCCTATTCGAAAGAAGAAATAGACGTAAGTCTCTTCTTGAGATTCTGAATTCTCTCTACAGTCTCGGCAGCCTCTTCACGCTGCTTGATAATGAAATCATTATCCTCCAGTCTGCCCCATGCGGCAATGCTTTCAGCCTCATTTCTGAAAGTGGACTGGCGATATATGTTATCGTAATCCTTCTTGCGCGTCACGTACACCTGCTCGGCTATGAACAGCTGCATCTCTATTCCCTTATCGAGGAGAACAAGCCAGTCGCTGTCAGTATCGAGCCTGGTCTGGAAAGCATCACAGTAGCACTGCAGAGCATGACGGAGTTTCTCCAGAGGATACCGTTTCCAGATTTCATTATATCTGCGGTGAATCTCCTTCCAGCTGTTCAGTTCTCCATTGCGGATGTCAGCGCGAAGACTGTCGAATTCACATGCAGTCATTATCTGGCCGCCGAGATTAACCCATTCGGTCTCACGGTTTCCGTCTATGAGTTTTGCGACAGAAGCGAATGTCTCCTCCGGATTGGCCTCAAGATATGAAAGCAGATTTCTGACTGCATAGTAGGCAATCATGTCCCCGTATGCGTGGTATGACTTGTAAGTTTTGATAATGCGGACAGCCCTGCCGCCCTTCTCCATATTCTCGCCGAAAATATCCAGTTTATAGACAACATGGCGGTCACCGCCCATCAGTTCACGTCCTTTCGCGACAAGTTCCTCTTCCGAGGCATTTTCGAGCGACATTCCGGCATCTTTCATCCATGCCTGCGCAGTCCACTTTGCAAGCAGACGGCGCGCGTTCAGTGCCTCCTCCATGCTGTCAGGAGCATAGCAGTCAAACTCAATGTTCTGGACCTTGAAGATTCTGTTATCGCGATGTGCGTATTTCCAGTTGTTACGCGCCATGGCATACATGTTATACATCCACATGAATGCCGGCATCACATCAAGTTCGTCATTGGCAGCGTCATTGCTGATAAGTGCAAAAGGCAGAGGATTGATTATTTCCGAAGGATAGTCGGCCTTGGCAAGCATCGTATAGCAGGCGAACTTGCTGGAATGCTTCACGCTTGCGCACAGACCGGGCCAGAAGCCTCGTCCGGCCTCAATCTCGTTATCATTTGTACGGCTGTTATGATTCGATCCCACAGTGGCACCGGCCGCCATATTGGACTGTCCCTTCACCACACTTGCTATCAGGAATGAGTTGTTGTGGTGCTGTTCATGAGCCGGGAATATCAGATTGTTCAGCACTTCACAGCAGGAAATCGTGGAATTGTCGCCAAGGAACGAATCTATCAGTCGGGCCCCGTACTTCAGATTGGAATGACTGCCAAGAACGAATTTCACCGCTATGCATGAATAGAATATCTTGCATCCATAACCTACAATTCCATTCACCAGAACCACGTTCTCGCCTATCTGTGACGGTTCCTTGTCCGAGGAATTGATTGTAATGTTCTTGAGCTTGCTCGCACCTTTTATATAACAGCAGTTTCCAATCTTGACATCCTTCAGAATAAGGGAGTTCTTGACCACCGTACCATATCCGACCGTTCCGTAGAAACCGCGTCTGCTGTCGAATGAGTTCTGTGTGATGGATGCCAGCCGTTCCTGAAGGAGTGTATCGTCGATATACTTGGCCCACATGTATGCATCCGCCGCTATCATTCCGTCAAACGGCAGGATTTTGCGGCATCCGGTCTCGTTCATCACCTCCATGTGAACCCGTACGGACTCTTCCTCGCCTTCCTTGATGATTCCGTTGCCGAACTTGGAATGGTCGGTGCACGACATCTCATCTATATTGAACAGCATGCATCTGTCACCTATTATGTAATGGGACAGATAATTCACGTTATGAATGGCACAGTCGTCACCGATATCGCAGGAGTGGATTGAGCTGTTGGTAATGCCGCAGGACAGTCTCAGATCATGATACTGAAGCCCGTCTCCTGTCACGCGGCCTATGCGTACGAATCCGTAGAACTTGTTGTTCTTGACCATCATCGGATTGAATTCGTCGGTAACATAGATATTGTCCCAGCTCATTGCTGTGTTGTCATTCTTCACAAGTGTCTCTATCTCATCACTGCTGAGATGACGCCAGCCGCCAGCAGGAGCTGTCACCTGAGTGTTGCGGATATAATACTTGTCCTTTCCTTTCGGAACATATTTTTCATCAATAAAGCTGTTGAACAGCTTGTCTGACGGAAGCAATGTCACTCTTTCCATAGTCAATACAATTAGTCTGATGCAAAGATAGGAGCAAGATTCCAAATATCAAATTTATCAGATATAAAAATAATATTTTTATATAAACAAAAGTACAGACAAAAAGGAATGCCCGGCCGGCAGCACACGTCCGGACGGGCATCCATCAATCCAATAATCCGACGGAAGAATTATTCAGTTTTTTCCTCTTCCGGTTTCTCCTCCTGTCCACCCTGTTCATCAGACTCGGAGAAGTCATTCTGTCCGCTGGTAACCAGCAGATTGTACCAGCATACAATCTTGCGGATGTGGCTTGAATGTACTCTGTCACGGTCATAGTCTGCAATTACATCTGCAAGGAACGAGTTCATATCTGCATCGGAGCCCTTTCTGAAATCGACATCCAGTACATTCTTTCCGAACTTCTCCTCTATCTTGCCGAACACCTCACGCAGACGCATCTCGCCATCATCGGTATATATCGAGATGTCACCCAGCGACACGACCTTGTCAGTACTCTGCACAGGCAGTCTCCTGCCATTTCCATCCAAAGACTCGACTATCAGGCAATTATTGCCCCTTGCAACCAGTTTGTAAAGTCCCGGACGACCTGAAATTGTCAAAATTTCCCTCAGCATAACTGTGTTAAAAAATTAGTGGTTATTTATCAATTAGTACATTATCTATCATTCGCTTGACTTCGTATTCCAAGGCACACTCGTCACCGCTGTTATCTATCACCCAGTCCGCAGACGACAGCAGTTCGTTCCTTGTCTTCTGAGCGCGCATACGTTCCTCTATTTTCTCCCTCGTCACCCCGTCCCTGAGCATGGCACGTCCCATACGGACTTCATCGGGGGCATCCACGACCACTACGGAATCCACATATTCGTGTATTCCCGACTCAAGCAGTATCGCCGACTCCACCCCGCAGGCAGCGTACCCGCAGGAGTCCAGTTCTTCGCGCCATTTCAGAAAGGCTTCTGTCACCTTCGGATGCACAATGCCGTTAACAATAGCGGCATTCTCTTCTGATGCAAAGAGGAATGATGCAAGGGAAGCTTTGTCCAGAACTCCGCTGCGGAAGAAATCCACCCCGATCCTTTCCTGCAACAGCCTTCTTATGTCCGTATCCCCGGCCATCAGTTTCTTCGCCTCCGAATCACAGTCGAACACCGGTACGCCGGCCTTTCGCAGCATTTCAGCGACACGGCTTTTTCCGCTTCCTATTCCACCAGTCAATCCAATGCTCTTCATTCCGTGCCGACAGCAGTTTCTATCAGATATTCCACATAGAGAGGAGATACTCTCACCTTGTCCACGCCCTCCGGTCTGCGTACGACCATAACCTCAGCCTTGTTCTGGGATTGTTGAAGCGCCTGACAGTCAATGACAGCCTGAAAGTCTTCAGGACCGATATTCTCAAAGTCGTTCAGACTCACCCTGAATGACACCTTCACCTTGGAAGGGAAAGCCTTTACGTACGACTTCTCAGGAGTATTCAGGCAACTGACCGGTACCTCCACGACCTTCTCAGTCGCTTCTGAAGCTTCGACCATGACGTTCACCGATTCCTCATGCATGGATACGCGGTCAGGAACAGCAAGTCCGACATTGACGGTCTGGACACTGGATGAGACTTCAACCGACACAGGTTTCGTCAGGATTTCGCAAATACTCGAATCGCCGTCAGGAACTTTCACATCAACGCTGTCCGGTGTCAGCGTTATTCTGTCCACCCGGAACATGTCATTCTCTTTCAGGGCAGCATCCAGACGTACCGGAAGTCTTCTGCGGACCTCGCGGACATATCCGTAACTGAGAGAATCGGGAGAAAGTGAGACAATATCAACATTCGCTGGCAGCATTGCTCTTACTGAATCCGCAAATGACGAAACCGCCACCGAACGCGAGCCTCTGACGGATTGGGAGAAAGCGGAAGCATTAACGGTCAGAATATGTTCCCTCCTTGCCTCGCGTGCAAGAGCGATACCCGAACCTCTGAGTACAACCTTCACCGATGGCGTAACATCCCCGGTCACCCTCACGTCATCAGCGACGCCTGTAAGCCGGACGGGAAAAACGACAGTTTTCTCCGATTCCCCGCTCATATTTCTGGATGCCCAGAAAAAGAAAGAGAGCAGAAGAAACAATACAAACATCGGAAGGTCGCCGTTTCTGGTGCCAGAAACAAGCAATCTTCCCAGTTTTCTGAAAAAATCAGCCGGATGCGATGTATTGGAATGGCGCGCAGCCATCTGAATACCCGATTATGCCTTTTCCTCCTTGGAAGGATCCTTCTTGGACTTCTTCTGCTTTGCAGGCTTGACAGGCTGTGGAGTCGGGACAGGATTGATATATCTCTTGTCCACCTTGATACGCATACCCTGAGCTATTTCAAGAGTGACTGACACCTCATCGACAGCCTTGATTTTGCCGAAAATGCCCGAACTGGTAACGACATCCTGATCCATCTGAAGAGCATTGCGGAACTTCTCGCCCTCCTTATCCTGACGCGGTCTCATGAAAAGCATCATGACAAGGAACAGCAGAATAAGAGGCAGAAGCATGCCACCCATGCCGCCGGGCTTGCCATTACCGGAACCTGTCGTCTGATCGATAGGATTCGTATTGACCTCGCTTGTAGGGAGAAATGTCATTACACTTTCCTGTACTGTTACCTCAGAAAGTTCTCCAGTTGGATTCAAATAAAGCATTGTAGCCATAACTCGTATTATTTCAGTTTGTTAATCTTTCTTCAATCTTCCATTCCCGCGCATTTCGCGAACCAGCGTATCCAGAACGCCGTTGACGAATCCGCCGCTTCCGGGCGTACCGAACGACTTGGCCAGTTCCACATATTCATTGATGGACACTTTCACAGGAACATCGCTGATACACAGAATCTCTGCCAATGCCACCTGCATTACTATCACGTCCATCAGAGCGAGCCGGCTGGCATCCCAGCCACGGGTATGGATGGATATCAGGGCACGATACTCGCCAGCGTTTTCAATACTGGCCTTCAGCAGGTCATTTGCAAAGTTCTCGTCGCTCGGATCTCCGAACTGTCCCAGAAGTTCCTGACCTGCTCCGTTTTCCTCACGGAACATCTTGAGCGTCTTGAGGATGAACGAATCTGTCAGTTCCCTGTCACTGTCCCAGTAAATATTCTGATTCTCCAGCACTTCCTCCAGCTGTTCATTGTTCGAGAAGGTCTCCTTGTATATCTTGCGGACAAGGTTCTTGTCAGCTTCATAGTCGGACTTGCCGTTCTCCACGTAGTCAGCGAGAGCCTCACTCTCCAATGCAGCCGAGTAGAGTGTCCTGACAAGACCGCTGTCGGTAATCCAGTCCACATTCTCGGACTCCATGAAAGTCTGCAGCTGTTCATTGGAAGCCAGCTGCTCCATGAATACGTTTTCGGAAAAACGCTTCTCAGACGCATGAAGAGTGTCGGGACTGAAGCGTTCTTTCCTGGAAACCACAGATTTCCCATATTTTCCGACCTCTGAGAGAATGTACAGCAGCACATAGTACAGTTCCAACGAACCGGACAGGCTCAACGACAATTCCCTTGCAGCCGATTTAGGATCTTCTCCTCCACTCTGGCAGTATGCATACACCGCCTGAACAACTTTCAATCTGATAAGAACCCTGTTTACCATAGTTTTCTGTGACAGATTACACTATCGGACCGCGAATATACTAAAAATACAGCTATCCTCGGACATATTTCCTCAAATGAATATAAAAATAGCCGCCATTTATTTGGTAATTAGACATATAATTATTTAATTTGACCCGAATAAAGTGTGACTTATGGAAACTTCAGACAGGAAATTCCGGGAAGAGATGGAGCGGGACGTCGTCTTCTCCCATGCCATCAAGGCGGGCAAGCGCATTTACTACATGGATGTGCGCAGGACAAGAAAGGACGATTTGTACCTTTCCATAACCGAAAGCAAGAAGATTGCTCCGGCAGACGGCGACATGTCCCAGGCGACCTTCGAGAAGCATAAGATTTTCCTCTATAAGGAGGATTTCAGCAAATTCATCGACGGTCTGTCCAAGGCCATCGGCTACATTCATGCAAACCAGACGAATGTCTCCGTTCCCGAGCCGGAAGCGCAGGAGAATGCAGATGAAGAGGCAGCAGACAGTCTGGACGATATGAAAATTGATTTTTAATCCTAAACAGTTGTTTTTTATGGAGTAAAAGCGTACCTTTGCGGCGCTTTTGCATGAGCTGTCTGGTCTAAATCGGGCAATTGTGTGATGGTGAATTGATTAATAACAATTTAGAGTAACACTTTCAATTATGAAGTCTATTGACATTAAGGGCGTAAGCCGCGAAGGTCTCGGCAAGAAGGCCACAAGAGAGTTGAGAAAAGCCAACAGCATCCCATGCGTACTCTACGGAGTTGAGAAGAATGCAGAGGGTCTGCCGGTAGCCAAGTCATTCAGCGTTATCACCGAGGAGGTTCGCAATCTTGTCTACAGTCCGGATATCTTCGTTGTCAATCTGACAATAGACGGCACAACCGTCAAGGCTATCCTCAAGGACATCCAGTTCCATCCGGTCAAGGACAACATCCTTCACATGGACTTCTATCAGGTTACTGAGAACAAGCCTATCGTAATGAATGTTCCTGTCAAGCTGACAGGTCTCGCAGCAGGTGTCAAGGCCGGTGGCCGTCTGGAGCAGATTCTGCGCCGCGTCAAGGTCAAGGCTCTCTACACTCAGATGCCAGAGAAGATTGAGCTTGATGTCACCCCGCTGAGCATCGGCAAGACAATCAAGATTGGCGATGTCAATATCGAAGGTCTCGAGCTTGTCAATCCTAAGGAAGCTGTCATCTGCGGCGTAATGACTACACGTAGCGCCGTTGCCGAGGAGAGCACAGAGGAAGGAGCTGAAGCTTAATAGCACGGAATGAAGTATCTGATTGTTGGTCTGGGCAATCCCGGAGACGAATACCGGAACACCCGCCACAACATAGGATTTATGGTGTTGGATGCCCTTGCAAAGGCATCCAATGCTGTTTTTCAGGACAAGAGATACGGGTTCGTCGCAGAGACATCCGTCAAGAACTGCCAGCTGGTATTGCTCAAGCCCACCACATACATGAATCTGAGCGGAAATGCAGTCAGGTACTGGATGAACAAGGAGAAGATTGAGCCGGAACAGCTTATTGTGGTCGCAGACGATCTCGCCCTCCCTCTCGGAAAAATCCGCCTGCGCGGTCAGGGGTCCGGAGGCAGTCACAACGGCCTCTGCAACATTATCGCCACAATCGGAACGCAACAGTTCGCACGCCTGAGATTCGGCATCGGAAATGATTTTCCAATGGGCGCTCAAATAAAATTCGTTCTGGACCCGTTCCCGCCTGAGGAGCAGGCCATTCTGGACGAGCGCATTCCTCTGGCAGCGGACTGTGTCAGGACATTCTGTCTGGCCGGACTCGGCAATGCCATGAATCAGTTCAACAACAAATAATGGAAGCCAGAATTGACAAATGGCTTTGGGCGGTCCGTATATTCAAGACGCGGACAATAGCGGCAGAAGCCTGCAAAAAAGGGCGCATCACAATCAACGGGGTCAGCGCCAAACCATCCAAGACCGTCAAGGACGGCGACACAGTTCAGGTGCGGAAAGCTCCGGTCACATACACCTTCCGGGTGTTGCAGGCCATCGAGAACCGCGTCGGCGCAAAGCTTGTCCCGGAAATGATGGAGAACCTCACACCACAGGACCAGTACGAACTGTTGGAGATGAACCGGATAGGAGGATTCATGAAACGTGCCGCCGGCCTGGGCCGTCCTACAAAGAAGGACCGCCGCGACATTGTAGATTTTCTGTCCGAAGACGAAAACGGAATCGAAGTCGAACCCGGGTCCGAAGACCTGGAGGAGTTCGACTTCGATGAAATTTGACTTTTACCAGTTACGTTCAGCGCAAAGTCCGATTATGCGCACAATGGTCATCATGGCCTTCTCCATGCTCTGAACCGGCACCCACTCATATCTGCCATGGAAATTCATGCCACCGGCAAACAGGTTCGGACAAGGAAGTCCCTTGAATGACAACTGAGCGCCGTCGGTGCCACCGCGGATAGGAACCTTGACCGGACTGACACCGGCCAGTTTCATTGCATCGCAGGCCAGATCCACCACATACGGCACCTTATCTATCTGTTCCTTCATATTGTAGTACTGGTCAGTCACAACAGCCTGCACAGTTCCTTCGCCGTATTTCGCATTCATTCCGGCCGCCACTTCACGGGCAAAATCCTTGCGGGCCTCAAATTTGGTCCTGTCATGATCACGGATTATATATGTCACAGTTGCATTGTCCACTTCGCCGTCCAGTCCTACGATGTGATAGAAGCCCTCATATCCGGATGTCGTACCAGGAGTCTCATCGTCAGGGAACATGCTGATCAGTTCGGCCGCCATCAGTGAAGCATTCTTCATCTTGCCCTTGGCGTAACCCGGATGCACCTCCAGTCCCTGGATTTTGAACACAGCCTTGGCCGCATTGAAGTTCTCGAACTCCATCTCTCCCACTTCACCGCCATCCACTGTATAACCGAACTCACATCCGAATTTCTCCACATCGAAATGAGCCGCTCCCATTCCTATCTCCTCATCCGGATTGAAGCCAACCCGCACCCTGCCGTGCTTTATCTCAGGATGATTCTGCAGATACTCCACTGCGGATATTATCTCTGCAATACCTGCCTTGTCATCTGCTCCCAGCAAGGTTGTACCGTCCGTCACAATCAGATCCTCGCCCTTATGATTCAGCAGTTCCGGGAACAGTTTTGGAGACAGTACAATATCCAGTTCCTTGTTCAGCAGGATATCACCTCCGTCATAGTTCCCGACAATGCGCGGCTTCACACCCTTTCCGCTCATCGACGGGCTGGTATCCATGTGTGAAATAAAACCGATGGTAGGAATTTTCTTGTCGGTATTGGCCGGAAATGTTGCATAGACATATCCCATGTCATCCATACAGACCTCCTCCAGTCCCATATCCTCCAGTTCCTTCTTCAGCAGAACAGCCAGATTCTTCTGCTTGGCTGTGCTGGGCACTGTCTCTGAATTCTCATCCGACTGCGTATCCACCGCAGTGTAGCCCAAAAATCTCTTTACCAAATCCATATCAGTTGTTATTGTTATTGTTTGATCACATACAGAACGTCGTTATGGAATACGCCGGAAGTGCAGCCTTCAGCATTCCGTCCACGACTGCCGGACCCTTCGACACGTTCCAGTGTTCGCCTTCGGCAATTGAGCCGCTGGTGCGTATCTGCCTGGTGCGACGTACATTTTTCATTCCGCAGCCAGTCAGGTCAATGTCCACGTTCTTCTCTTCAGCAGACGCATTCACCACAACCACGGAGATGTGCCGGCCGTCACGTGCGGCAATGGCACGGCATCTGCTGCCGCGTTCCGTTCCGCACAGGATAATGGTCGAGCCCGGTCTGAGATACCTGCTGAACTGTCCGAATGCGTAATATTTCTGCGTCAGTTCAATGCTTCCGGCATCATGATCAGCCCATGCCGTACCCCAATAGCCTCCGGAGCGGTTCAGCGGCCCTTTATCCACCCGACCCTGATAACCTTCCGAACTGACATGAGTGTCAATCACCTGCCAAAGCACCCACGCAGACGGTTCCAGAGCCTCAATATCGGAAATAATCTTGTCGGCAAGCCACAGTCCTGCAGACATCTCCCCTGCGGCTGGCCCTACAGTACCGTTACCATCCACCTCACTCATCCAGAGATTGATCTTCTCATCCTTCGCCAGCTGTCCCATCTCACGAATGCTGTTCACTCCATAGGTGTGCGTATTGATGCGCCCTATCACGTCACGTGCCTCCGGCGACAGCCTCCTGATTTCGTCAATCTGAAGCCCCGGATTTGTCTCGTCACTGGTCACAACCATCACATCTTTCAGACCATATCCGTCCAAAGCTCTGCGTGTCTCGGTGAGTATTCGCGACTGGGATTCACCCGCATCGAAATGACAGCCCTCCTGCTTGTAGTTCATTGCAGGCCAGTAGTTGGTATTAGGCTCATTCATCGGTGACACGCTGGTCACCTTCAGCTTCATAGTCTTTTCGATATAGTTGGTGACATGCGCCAGATATTCTGCAAACTGCACGTAGCAGTCATCACGAAGGTTATTCACCTCCGATTTGAAATTGCCTGTGGAGCAGCCGCTGTTCGTCATGAAATATGGAGGTGAATTAGAGAACACCTCAATAATAGCATCCTGCCCAGCAGCCCTGACAGCAGCCTTCATCACAGCAAGCTGACGTGAATCGGCCTCGTAATCCCATGTTGCAGTCCCGGTTGACGCGTCATAATGCTGCCACCCCGGCACATCGGAATCGGTCCTGGTGATATGATGATGGCTCGGATCATCGCCGCCGCCAATGTTATATCGCATGATGTTCAGACCCAATCCCCTGTCCGCATTGAAAAACGCATCAGCAGACAGACCTACAAGTTTCTCATTGTAGCCGATTCGGTTTGCCCACCAGCACAGGCTTGTACCCCATCCCTGCCACTTCGAATCATTGGTCGTGATGGAATTCTCATCGGATACGGATATCCGTACCGTCTGAGTCTGCGCCTGGACACATACAGAACATATCGAAGCCAGAACAGCTGTAAAAACCAGAACCTTTCTCATAATGTTTTCTGTTTTATCTATTATCCTTCAAATATAGCAAAAAAGTGAATTTTTAACGAAATTTGCCGAGTCATACATTTACAGACACATTTTTCCGACGAACGATGAAAAAATACGCCTCACTCATAACATGTCTGCTGACAGTCGCCGTCATGGCCGGAATGCTCCGCTGCTGCACCATGGTGGCCAATCCGCAGATTTCAGCCGACGACTTCAGAATATACATAACACCCGGAGAGACTGCCGCACAGATTGTCGATGACATTCAGTCAAATGAACCCGAAGGCACGCTGACCGGCCTGCGTTGGATAATGAAACTGAAGAAATACGACGGACATGTAAGGACTGGAAGCTACATTATTAAAAAAGGTGCGAAGCCGACATCAATCTACAGAATGCTGGCAAGCGGTTCCCAGACTCCGGTCAATGTTGTCATCAACAGCTGCAGGACCACTGACCGCATGGCAGGAGCCATTGCCTCACAACTGATGACCGATTCGCTGTCCGTTCTGCAATTTCTCACTGACTCCGCATCCCTCTCTACCCTGGGATACACAGCTGCCACAGTTTTCGAACTGATTATTCCCAACACCTACGAACTGTACTGGAACACCTCAGTAGAGTCTTTCATGAAGCGTATGTCGAAGGAGCAGGCATCGTTTTGGGAAAAACGCGCCGACAAAGCCGCTGCAGTAGGCCTCACGCCACACGAGATAATGACCCTCGCATCCATCGTCGAGGAAGAGACAGCCAAGGCAGACGAGATGCCTGTTGTTGCCGGTCTGTACATGAATCGTCTGCATCGGGGGATGCTGCTACAGGCGGATCCGACCGTAATCTTCGCATTAGGCGGAGAACGCCCCAAGCGTGTACTTTACGAGCATCTGAACGTTGATTCACCCTACAACACATATCTTTACGCCGGTCTGCCGCCCGCCCCGATCCGCTTCGTCAGTCCGACCGCCATCGATGCCGTTCTCAACTACACGCGTCACAACTACCTGTATATGTGTGCAAAAGAGGATTTCTCCGGCTATCACAACTTCGCCGCCACCCTTTCGCAGCACAACGCAAATGCCGCCCGCTACCAGCGCGCCCTGACTCAGTGAGTCAATTTGAAGGAAACAAGTTCTGTTCCCGGAGTAGTCAGACAGGCGGGACGAAGTGCGAAGAAGCCCTTATAAGTGTTGTGATGATAGGAGGATACGTCCCTGCCCTCCTCCACGGGATTCCAGTTCTCACCGTCAGTACCTGTCCACAGTGTGGCGACGTTGTTCCTGTTTTCAATTCTGATAAACAGTCTGCCTCCGTCCGACGCTTCAGTACCGAGATTTGTTCCGAAAAACGCATTCTCGTTGTAGAACAGATACAGGCCGGCTCTGGAATTACCCGACAGTCTGAATTCCGCCTCAATGGTATATGCGGTGTCAATTGCTGTAGTCAGCATCAGAGTGCCATCAATCACTTTTTCAAAGCCTTCAATGCCATCCACTCCCGGTTCCCACTTTGCCCACAGCAGAGGGTTGTCATAATCGCGCAGATAGCTGTAGTCCTCCTGCAGTCCTCCATTCTCCCACAAAGCCCCGTTCTCCTGAACAGCCACCGGCCACTCGTCCTCTGTCCAGCGAACGCTCTCTACGATTGTGCTGCGGCCGAGTGTATGGAATGAATTGCGGTATGCGTGATATACGATGTACCAGTTGCCGTCTGCATCGTCAATGAGGGTTCCGTGTCCCTTGGACCACCACTGCTCGTCTGCGGAATAGGTATGAATCATAGGATTGTATGGAGAATTCTCCCACGGTCCCGTCACGTTCCTGCTGCGTGCCACCACAACCATGTGGCTTGTTTCCGGTCCTGCAGTACCGCCTTCTGCAGTAATCAGATAATACCAGTCACCATGCTTTGTCAATTTCGGCGACTCCAGCCAGAACCCTTCGGTCACCCAGTCCTCCGGATACTGCCAACCGTCATACACCTTTGTATTCCTGTTATTTCCAAGAGCGTGAAGTCCGTCCTCAGACAGCCGGACCATATATCCGTCATTGGAATAGAGATAGCGGTTGCCCTGCTCATCCACCACATGTCCCGGATCAATTCCGACCACATCGAGCTGGATCGGCTCACTCCAAGGACCCTCGATACTGTCTGCCACAACCACGAAATTGCGATTGTCACTGGTAGGATAATAGATGTAGTACTTGCCATCCACCTTGCACAGCTCCGGTGCAAATATTGAATAGTCCTGCCCCTGTACGGCACGTGCCACCGGTTCCCAATGCAGCAGATCCGTCGAATGCCATATCAGCAGTCCAGGATAATAGGTGAAGCATGAATGTGTCATATAGAAATCTCTCCCGTCCCTCATAATGCTGGGATCAGGATAATCTCCCGGAAATATCACAGCCTTCACTATCGGGCCGTCATAAGGTACCTCCCTGCGGCCATTCCTGCAACCGGCCAATACTGCAGCCAAGGCAATCGCCATAGCTGCCACCATAAATTTTCTTGTCATATACATTCAGTTTTTCCTTTACTGCAAATGTAATCAAAAAAGAAACCGCAGACAGTGATGTGATGAGAACTCCGAGTATATAAGATTTGAGCGCCCGTCTCCTTTGTAATCCACCGACCGAAGGTTACCTTCGCAAGGAAGGCGTGGCCCGCCATTGGAGAACGAAGCAATGCCCGGTTTCTTCATTTTAATTGATGAGTCTCCCGATCTAGCCTGTCCACGGTTTCAATTGCTAAGATATGGAAAAAGGGCGAACCAAGTAACTGATTCGCCCTTTTTAACTATTCAGAGAATAAATTTACTTAACCTTCTCGACGATAGCCTTGAATGCCTCAGGGTTGTTCATAGCCAGGTCAGCGAGGACCTTGCGGTTAATTTCAATACCAGCCTTGTGGATGGCTCCCATGAGCTGTGAGTAGTTCATGCCATACAGACGTGCGGCAGCGTTGATACGCTGGATCCACAGTGCGCGGAACTCTCTCTTCTTG
>JAKSIW010000033.1 GCA_024398555.1 Bacteroidaceae bacterium
CGCTGTCATTGCTGACTGCGGACAAATCCGTTGCCGGCAGTGAATTGGGAAGACGATTGTTCGAGTATCCCCAACACTTTGCCGTCAGTACTGCATCTGTCCTGGAAATGGATACTCTGTCGAGTGGGGCGCAAAAGGAGAACCGCCGTCTGTCTGCGATGCTTCTCAGAAAGAATCTCCGTGTCTTTTCATCAAGACTGTATCATTCGAATGGCTTGGATGTCCTGTCCATCGCTTCATGGCATGGTGATATGCCGGTTTATTATCTGCAGGCACTGCTGCTTAATGATTACCTCAATGCAGATTCAACAGCCCTGCTATATGACAGATTCGGGGATAAGGCGAAGACTCAAAAGAAACTTCTGGACGATTATCTGGAACAGAAGTCATCGTTGTCGGAGGAATCTCTCCAGTATCAGTCCAACACCCTGTACAAAAGATTTGCTGATACGTATTACTGGTATTTCGACTTCTCCGATTGATCCGGGAACTGTTACATAAGTTTGTACTGCCTGTCCATCCGGAACTTGAATGATAAAAAATCAGAGTCCCCGAAAAGAGGACTCTGATTCCAGTATTGTGCGATAATCAATTACTTCTGATTCTCGATAGCGCCCTGAGCGGCAGCCAGACGTGCGATTGGAACGCGGAACGGTGAGCAGCTCACGTAGTTCAGACCGACTCTGTCGCAGAACTTGACTGATGAAGGCTCGCCTCCGTGCTCGCCGCAGATACCGCACTTCAGGTTCTCGCGAATGCTGCGACCCTTCTGTACAGCCATCTCAACCAGCTGGCCAACACCATTCTGATCCAGAACAGCGAACGGGTCGAACTTCAGAATCTTGTGCTCGATGTAATCCGGAACGAAGCTTGCGATATCATCGCGGCTGTATCCGAAGGTCATCTGAGTGAGGTCGTTGGTACCGAATGAGAAGAACTCTGCCTCGGTAGCGATGCGGTTGGCGGTCAGAGCTGCACGCGGAACCTCAATCATTGTACCTACCTTATATTCGATAGAGTCGTTCATCTCCTTGAAGAGCTTCTGGGCAGTTGCATCGATGATGGCACGCTGAGCCTTCAGCTCGTACAGAATACCTACCAGAGGAACCATGATTTCAGGGTGAACCTCGATACCCTCCTTCTTCAGCTCGAGAGCTGCACCGAGGATGGCGCGGGTCTGCATCTCTGTAATCTCAGGATATGTGTTGCCGAGACGGCAGCCACGGTGACCCAGCATCGGGTTCTGCTCCTTGAGAGCCTCCACGCGCTTGCGGATATAATCAACGGATACGCCCATAGCCTCGGCCATTTCGCGCTGACCTGCATCATCGTGAGGTACGAACTCGTGAAGTGGCGGGTCAAGCAGACGGACAGTGACAGGACATCCGGCCATTGCCTTGAAGATTCCGATGAAGTCATTCTTCTGATACGGCAGAATCTTGTCAAGAGCGCGACGGCGACCTTCGACGGTCTCGGAGAGAATCATCTCACGCATTGCCACGATCTTCTCTGCGTCGAAGAACATGTGCTCGGTACGGCACAGACCGATACCTACGGCACCGAAGTTGCGTGCAACCTGTGCATCGTGCGGAGTGTCGGCATTGGTGCGGACCTGAAGTCTTGTATACTTGTCGCAAAGTTTCATCAGCTCTGCGAAGTCATCGCTGAGTTCGGCATCCTTGGTCTTGATCTCACCCTTGAACACCTGGCCTGTTGAACCGTTCAGAGAAATGTAGTCACCCTCCTTGATGATATCCTTGCCGATGGTGATTGTACGTGACTTGTAGTCAACCTGCATAGCGCTCACACCTGATACGCAGCACTTGCCCATACCGCGGGCAACAACTGCAGCGTGTGATGTCATACCTCCGCGTGCGGTGAGGATACCCTCTGATGACTGCATGCCGACGAGGTCTTCAGGAGAAGTCTCAAGACGGACCAGAATGACCTTGTTGCCGTTCTTCTTCCATTCAGCTGCGTCCTCAGCGAAGAATACTACGCGGCCGCATGCTGCTCCCGGAGATGCCGGCAGACCCTTGGCGATAGGCTTGGCCTCGCTCAAAGCCTTCTTGTCGAATACCGGGTGGAGAAGTTCGTCCAGCTTGCCTGCCTCGCAGCGCTCGATGGCGGTCTTCTCGTCGATGATGCCCTGATGCAGAAGATCCATGGCAATCTTGACCATAGCGGCACCTGTACGCTTGCCGTTACGTGTCTGGAGGAACCAGAGCTTGCCTTCCTGAACGGTGAACTCCATATCCTGCATATCCTTGTAGTGGAGCTCAAGGTTGGTCTGAATCTGATCAAGCTGCTTGTAGATTTCCGGCATAGCCTCTTCCATTGAAGGATACTTGGCTGCACGCTCTTCCTCGCTGATGCCCATACGCTCTGCCCAACGCTGTGAACCGAGCTTGGTGATCTGCTGCGGAGTGCGGATACCTGCAACGACATCCTCGCCCTGGGCGTTTACCAGATACTCGCCGTTGAATACGTCTTCACCTGTAGCGGCATCGCGGCTGAAGCATACGCCTGTTGCGGAGGTGTCGCCCATGTTGCCGAATACCATAGCCATGACTGAAACTGCAGTTCCCCACTCATCTGGAATACCTTCCATCTTGCGGTAGAGGATAGCACGCTCGTTGTTCCATGAACCGAATACGGCGCAGATGGCACCCCAGAGCTGATCCATTGCATTGGTCGGGAAGTCGCAGCCGGTCTGCTTCTTGACAGCCTGCTTGAACAGGACAACCAGCTTCTTCAGATCGTCAACGCTCAGGTCCTTGTCGAGAACCACGCCGCTCTCCTTCTTGACCTGCATGATGATGGCCTCGAACGGGTCGATGTCATCCTTGTTCACCGGCTTCATGCCGAGAACGACGTCACCGTACATCTGCACGAAACGACGGTAGCTGTCCCATGCGAAGTGCGGGTTGCCTGTCTTTTTGCAGAGACCTTCCACAACCTCGTCGTTGAGACCGAGGTTCAGAATGGTGTCCATCATGCCCGGCATGGAGGCACGGGCACCTGAACGTACGGAAACGAGGAGAGGATTCTCCACGTCACCGAACTTGGAGTTCATGAGATTCTCAATATGATGGATTGACTCCTCAACATCATTCTTGAGAAGCTCGATGACCTTTTCGCGGCCAATCTGATAATACTCTGTACAAACCTCTGTTGTGATTGTGAATCCCGGAGGAACCGGCACTCCGAGAAGGTTCATCTCGGCTACATTTGCACCCTTGCCTCCAAGAAGATTACGCATCTGGGCATTTCCCTCAGCCTGTCCGTTTCCGAACTTGTAAACTCTTTTTTCGCTCATAATTTATTGAAATGTATAGTATATCACGACTGTGCCTGTCTGCCGTTCCTGACGGTCTGCGACGAGGCGGGTGCAAAATTACTCATTTATTATTAATAAGGGGCTCGCGGACGCTATTTTTTTTGTTCCTTTGCAGCCGTTATCAGTGTTGAAAGGAAAAATGTCCAGAAAACGTAAGGAATACAGGATTGTAGAAAATGTTACGATAAGCGATTTTGCCGCGGAGGGAAAGTCGATAGCGAGAATAGATGACATCGTCGTTTTTGTGCCTTTTGTGGTGCCTGGCGATGTGGTGGACCTGAAGATTCTGAAGAAAAAGCACAATTACGCAGAAGCTGTGGCTGTGAATTTCCACAAGCTGTCAGACGTGCGTGCCGTGCCGTTCTGCGAGCATTTCGGGGTGTGCGGCGGATGCAAGTGGCAGAACCTGCCGTACGGGGAACAGCTCCGCTACAAGCAGAAGCAGGTTTATGACTGCCTGACAAGAATCGGCAAGGTGGAACTGCCGGAGATCAGTCCGATAATAGGGTCGGAGAAGACCACGTGCTACAGGAACAAGCTGGAGTATTCCTTCAGCAATATGCGCTGGCTGACATCTGAGGAGATGGAGGCACTGGACAGACCTGATGTGACGGAAGATGAGCGGAAGCAGCCGGGACTGGGATTCCACATTCCGGGTGCCTTCGACAAGGTCCTTCATATCGGGAAATGCTGGCTTCAGGATGACGTATCCAACAGAATCCGCAACGCTGTGTATGAATATGCCGTCACCAACGGACTGAAGTTCATCAATCTGCGCTCTCTGGAGGGACTCCTGCGGGATATGATGGTCAGGGTGGTGACAACAGGGCAGATAATGGTGCTTGTCCAGGCTAAGGTCGAAACACCTGCCGACATGGACCAGCTTATGGGACTGATGCAGTATGTGTCAGAAAAATTCCCGGAAATAACATCCCTTCTGTACGTGATAAACAACAAAGGCAACGATACGTTCGGCGACCTGGATGTGCATGTGTACCGGGGCGAGGACTGCATCTATGAAACGATGGAAGACCTGCGTTTCAAGATAGGTCCAAAATCCTTCTTCCAGACCAACAGCACTCAGGCGTACAGACTGTATTCGACGGTGCGTGATTTTGCGGCTCTGGATGGAAATAATGTTGTATATGACTTATATACAGGCACAGGCACGATAGCTCAGTTCGTTTCAAGAAAGGCCCGCAAGGTTGTCGGAATCGAATATGTGCCTGAGGCCATCGAGGATGCATGGGTCAATGCGCGACTCAACGGTATCAGCAATGTCGAGTTCTTTGCCGGAGACATGAAGGATGTCCTTTCGGAGGAGTTTGTGGCTTCCCACGGCACGCCTGATGTTGTCATCACTGATCCGCCGCGAGTGGGCATGCACAAGGATGTTGTTGATGTAATTCTTAAAACATCGCCCCGGCGCATCGTGTATGTAAGCTGTAATCCTGCTACCCAGGCCCGCGATCTGGCCATGATGGATTCAGAATACCGTGTGGCCGCAGTACAGCCGGTTGACATGTTTCCTCACACCCAGCACGTGGAGAACGTTGTGCTGCTTCTCAGACGCGGGTAGTTTAAAAAAACTTAATTGTGAACTCTTGTGATAAACCTTTATTATGGCTTATCGTCCTAATCATAGGTCTATGACCGTGATGTATATTTAGTTTCAAGGAAATGAAAAAACTGTTATTTCTGCTGTTCAGTACTGTCGTAATGGGAAATGGTGCCTGTCTAGCTCAGAACGGTACGGGTGCGGATTCTACGGAAGTGAAGCAGGAGGATGTGATTGTGCAGCCGCAATATCCTGGCGGAATTGAGAAGATGTTTGAGTTCATACTCGAAAATTTCGAATATCCGACTGAATGCAAGAAACGTAATGTCCGCGGAAAGGTGGAGGTCGAGTTTACAATAGAGAAGGGCGGAGACATGTCTGCTCTCTGCATACTGAAGGGACTTGATCCGGACATCGACAGGGAAATGCTCAGGGTTTTCAGAGCAATGCCCAGATGGACTCCGGCTACAAAAAATGGTGAACTGGTCAGATATACGCTGGTCGTACCTGTTACTGTAAAACTCTCACGTGCCAATAAAAAAGGATTCAGATAATGAAAAAGTCTGTTATTATCGCAACTGCAGCTGTGATGCTGGCCGGACTGGTTTCCGGATGTACCAAACGTTATGTTACCGAGGAGTTCATCACGGAAGAATACTACGTTGATGGAGATAAATTCGATGTGGTCTATGAGACTGCATACGGAGACAGTTGGAAACGGAACGGCAGGGTCGGCAGCGAGGGCTGCTATCTCTATCAGACCATACGCGTACCGGAAATTACGGAAGATGTGATTGAAAACGGCGCTGTCGTGGTCTATCTGGTGGATGCTGACGGGCGTGACAACATGCTGCCGTACATGCGTCCATATCAGGATGTATATCCTTTCGTGTATGAGAACATCCGTTGCGACGTCGCGAAAGGCGAACTGACGATAATAATCGAGAGCTCCGACTTCGATGTCGTTGTCCCGTCGGGAGACTATTCATTCAAGGTAGTCATACTTCATCATTAGAATTCACTGGAATTCCGTATCTTTGCGGAAAGAATCAGCGGACCGGTCTGTCGCCATCCCATGGGTGGAGGAAAGTCCGGGCAACACAGGGCATTCCACTACCTAACGGATAGCTGTCGGTGACGGCAGGCGAGCGTAGAAGAAAATAACCGCCGGACGGAAAGACCTTCGGGTAACTGCCGTAAGGTAAGGGTGAGAAGGTGGGGCAAGAGCCCACCGGGCCTGCGGTGACGCAGGTGCTGTACGCACTGGAAGTTGCAAGATCGTGTATACCGGCGTCAGAGGGCTGCCCGCCCGAGCCGGAGGGTAGATTGCGTGGTTCCATGAGGAGCCAGAGCCATACGGTGACGTGTGGCCGAGATTAATGACAGACAATATCGTCATGCGATATCACAGAACCCGGCTTACAGGCCCGCTGTTTTTTTATGAAACAATAGCATCTGAGGTATGAAGAGAGTGCGCTGTCCCCGTTGTGACAATTATATTACTTTTGACGAAAGCCGGTATCATACCGGTGATTCCCTGATGTTTGAATGTGACAACTGTCACAAGCAGTTCTCCATACGCATCGGAGTAAGCAGGCTGTCGGCGACGCAGAGAGATGCTGACAGGGCACGTCAGACAGAGGATGAAGGCTTCGGCTCGATTGAGGTGGTGGAGAACGTGTTCGGATTCCGTCAGAGTTTTGCGCTGCATGAGGGTGACAATGTCATAGGACGCTACAACAAGGGCGACAGCGTGGATATTCCCATCATGACTTCAGACCGCAGCATGGACCGCCGTCATTGTGTGATTACCGTCAGACGCGGGCAGGACGGCTCCATCTCATATACCCTTCGGGATTTTCCCAGTCTGACAGGTACATTCCTGTTCAACCGCATCCTTGGTGACAGGGAAAAGGCTCTGGTTGAGGATGGCGCGATAATCACTCTGGGTGCCACTACTATTATACTCAAGCAGCATCCCGACTGATAATAATTATACAATACTGATTCAACAATGCGCAATAATCATTAAATTTGCGTAATGAAATGTTGAACGGTTATGTATGATTTTGATGAGATAATAGACAGGAGTGGAAGCGGATGCTTGAAGTTGGAACAGCTGGATGAGGTGTTTGGTAGAAATGATCTTCTTCCGATGTGGATCGCCGACATGGATTTCAGAACTCCCCGGTTCGTGACTGATGCACTGCAGGACAGACTCGGGCATCCGGTCTTCGGATATACGAAAATTCCGGAAAACTATTTCAGTACCATAGCCGGATGGGTGGAAACAGTCCACGGGTGGAGGGTCGATCCGGACCATATCAGATATATCCCGGGTATTGTCAAAGGAATAGCCATGGTGATTGACACATTCCTGAAACCGGGAGAGAAAGTCGTCATCCAGCCGCCTGTATATCATCCGTTCCGCTTCGTGCCGGAGAAGAAGGGAAATGAAGTCGTCTTCAATCCTCTGATTCCCGTTTATGAGGATGGCGATGGCCGTCCTTCCGACATTACCGGTGCTGACTGCGACCGCCGTCTGATTACTTACAGAATGGATTTGGAAGGACTTGAAAGGATTTTCATGTCAGATCCGTCTGCCAGACTCCTCATTCTCTCCAATCCCCACAATCCTGCCGGAATCTGCTGGGACAGAAAGACTCTCGAACGCCTGGCTGACCTCACTTCCAGATATGGAGTTCTTGTCATTTCTGATGAGATACACGCGGAGATGGCATTGGAGGGCCATCGTCATATTCCGTATGCCTCTGTGTCGGAGAATGCGGCATCCGGTTCGATTACGTTCATGGCTCCTTCCAAGACGTTCAACATCGCCGGTATCGTATCTTCCTATACCATCGTGCCTGACGGGACGCTCCGTTCCCGATTCTTCAGCTATCTCGATGCCGGCGAAATGGATCAGCCTTCGGTCTTTGCGCCTATTGCGACAATGGCAGCCTATACCAAGGGCTCGCAGTGGCGGAAAGAGATGCTTGAATACGTTCAGGCCAATGTCGATTTCACTGATGAATGGCTGCGGGCAAATCTGCCTCAGATCCGCTGCGTGCGCCCGGATGCCTCATTCCTCATCTGGCTGGACTGCCGTTCGCTCAGACTGAGCCAGAAACAGCTCGTTGATCTGTTCGTGAACAAGGCACATGTCGCAATGAACGACGGCTCGATGTTCGGCAGTGTTCTAGCGGATGGCTCGCTGAAGGGACCTGAGGGCTGCGGCTTCATGCGCATGAACATAGGGTGTCCGCGCAGCGTAGTCCGCAAAGCACTTGAGTCACTGCGCGATGCTATTGTGGATTGATTATTTCAACTTGCATAATATGAAGAAGATAACATTACTGCTCTTTGCTGCCATGGTGCCATTTGCCGCCTATTCCCAGAAGAGCGGCGGTATAACTCCGCAGATGATGGAACAGATCAGCAGGGGGTATTCGGCGACGCCTGCCCAGAAGGCAGTCAAGAACGCTCTTGCCAAAAATCCGATATCAGCACTTGCTGTGAACGGTGATAACCTGTCCATGATTGACACTCATTTCTCTGATGTCGTCAGAACCAAGGGACGTACTGACCAGGAGTCGTCGGGCAGATGCTGGCTGTTCTCCGGTCTGAATGTGCTGCGTGCCAGGATGATTCAGAAATATGATCTCGGAGATTTTGAATTCTCGCAGAACTATGTATCATTCTACGACCTGTTGGAGAAGTCGAATCTGTTCCTTCAGGCGATTATTGATACGCGCGACCTGCCGCTGGATGACAGAAAGGTGGACTGGCTTCTCCAGAATCCGATCGGTGACGGAGGACAGTTTACGGGAGTGTCCAATCTGATTACAAAGTACGGAGTCGTACCCAAATCTGTAATGCCTGAGACCTACCAGAGCAACAACACCAGTCTCATGAGGTCCATCCTGTCTCAGAAACTGCTCCAGTATGCGCTGGAACTGCGTGAAATGAACAAGTCCCGGGCAGAAGAGCGCAAGACAGAGATGCTCACTGTGATATACCGCATACTCGTGGAGTGCCTCGGAGTCCCGCCGACAGAGTTCGAATGGACCAGATATGATTCCAAGGGCAATTTCGTCAGTAAGAAGACCTATACTCCGAAAACTTTCTATGATGAGTACGTCGGAACCGATCTGGAGAACAACTATGTGATGCTGATGAACGATCCGACACGCGAATTCAACAAGGTTTATGAAATAGAGTACGACAGACATGTCTATGACGGTGACAACTGGCTTTATGTGAACCTTCCGATAGAACGGATCAAGGAGATGGCGATTGCCTCCATCAAGGACAGCACAGCCATGTATTTCTCCTGCGATGTCAGAAAGTTCCTCGACAGTTCAAGGGGTACTCTGGACCTGGCCAACATGGACTATCCGTCGCTGTTTGACACCGACTTTCCTATGGACAAGAAAGAGCGTATCCAAACTCATGCCAGCGGCTCGTCACATGCGATGACTCTGATTGCCGTTGATCTGGATGAAAACGGTGCGCCTCGCAAGTGGATGGTTGAGAACAGCTGGGGTGCCGACTCCGGATACAGGGGCAATCTCATTATGACTGATGAATGGTTCAATGAATACATGTTCCGTCTTGTAGTGGAGAGGAAATATGTGCCGTCCGATGTTCTTGACATGCTGAAAGGCAAGCCGGAAATGCTTCCTGCATGGGATCCGATGTTCCTTCCTGAAGAATAGCCACAATATTACAAATATGAAGAAATTGTTTTTTGCTGCCATTGCGGCTTTGATGCTGACTGGCGCATCTTCCTGCTCTCAGAAGTATGAGACAGTGAAGGGTGATCCGTTGAAGACTAAAATTTATACTCTGGACAACGGACTGAAGGTCTATATGACCGTTGACAAGGACCAGCCCCGTCTGCAGACTTACATTGCAGTGCGCTCGGGCGGTAAGAATGACCCGTCGGACAATACAGGTCTGGCTCATTATCTGGAGCATATCATGTTCAAGGGTACTGAAAATTTCGGCACCTCCGACTATGCAGCCGAGAAACCTCTTCTGGACCAGATAGAGGAACTGTTCAATGTCTATCGCACAAAGACCGACCCTGAGGAGCGCAGAGCCATCTATCATCAGATTGACTCTCTGAGCTATGCAGCGTCGCTCATCAGCATACCGAACGAGTATGACAAGCTGATGTCCGTCATCGGTGCACAGGGTACAAACGCCTTTACCTCCAATGATCAGACCTGCTACCAGGAGGATATTCCGTCCAACCAGATAGAGAACTGGGCCAGGGTCCAGTCTGACCGTTTCAAGAATCTGGTTATCCGTGGGTTCCACACTGAGCTTGAGACTGTATATGAGGAGTACAACATGTATCTGAACGAGGATCAGGAGAATGCAATGTATGCAATTGATTCCGTCCTGTTCAAGAAGCATCCGTATGGTCTGCAGCAGGTAATCGGTACTCAGGAGCATCTGAAGAACCCTTCCATAACTGCCATCAAGAAGCAGAAGAACACCTATTATGTTCCGAACAACGTGGCAATCTGCGTTTCAGGTGACTTTGATCCGGACGAGTTCGTAAGCATCGTCGAGAAGTATTTCGGTGACTGGCAGCCGAATCCGGAACTGCCCAAGTTCACATACGGGCAGGAGGAACCAATTCTGGCTCCTGTCGAGAAGACTGTCTATGGCAATGAATCAGATTTCGTCATGGCTTCCTGGAGGACACCCGGTGATTCGCAGCAGGAAAGCGAAATCGGCGAGATTGTATCCAGTATCCTGTACAATGGTCAGGCCGGCCTCTTCGACAATGACCTGAACCGTCGGCAGACCATCCTTAACGGCGGAGCATTCATATACAACCGTGTGGATTATGGTGAAATGATGCTTATGGGCTACCCGAAGGAGGGACAGTCTCTTGAGGAGGTCCGTGACCTGATGCTGGCCGAAGTTGCCAAGCTGCGTGCCGGTGACTTTGACGAGCGTCTTGTTCAGGCGGCATACGCAAACTACAAGCTCAGCCAAATGCAGGCTCTCACTTCAAACCGCAGCAGGGCAATGATGTTCGTGGACTGCTTCATCGCCGGTCGTGACTGGAAGGACGATGTCGCACGTCTGGACCGCATGTCCGGGATAACCAAGCAGGATGTCGTTGACTGGGCAAACAAGTATCTGGGTGCCGACAGCTACGCTCTTGTATTCAAGCGTCAGGGAGTCAATCCCAAGAACAACAAGATTGAGGCTCCGGTCATTACGCCTATTGCCACCAACCGTGACAAACAGAGCGCATTCCTTTCTGAGATAGCTGCTACCGAGGTAGCCCCGATTGAACCGGTATTTGTGGACTATTCGAAGGAAATGTCGAAGTTTGATACGGAGTCGGGCATAGAGGTGCTTTACAAGCATAATGATCAGACTGACATCGCCAGCCTGACAGTCCGGTTCGAACAGGGACTCGTGAACGACCCGGCCCTCGGCCTGGCGTTCGATTATCTGGAGTATCTCGGCACGGCAGAGCGTTCTGCTTCGGACATTGCTCTTGAGGAGTATCTTCTGGCATGCGAACACAGCTTCAGGGTTTCTGCCGACATGATGCAGTATCAGGTGACCGGATTGGGAGAGAATATCGGTAAGGCTCTGGCTATCGTGGAGGACCTTATTAAAAATGCCCAGCCGGATGAGGCAATCCTTCAGAATCTGAAGTCCGATGAACTTCAGGCACGTTTCATGGCCAAGACCACCCAGCGCTCGTGCAACAGCGCACTGCAGTCGTATGTGATGTACGGTCCTGAGTACGTCAAGGCTACTACAATGACCAATGATCAGGTAATAGCGCTTACTTCCGGGGAACTGCTTGCCAAAGTGCGTTCAATATTGGGCAAGGCTCATAGAATCACCTATTACGGACCTCAGAGCGAGGCCGATACCAAGCTGATGCTTGCAGAGAACCATCAGCCGGACAGCGAACTTGAACCGCTGGAGAAGACCCGTACCAATTATGTGCTGACTCCGGAACCCAAGGTTATTGTCGCTCCGTATGACCAGCGCCAGTTCAACTATATCCAGTTCTCCAACCGTGGCGAACAGTATCAGTTGGAGGATGCTCCACAGATTGCTCTTTACAATGAGTATTTCGGTGGTGGCATGAATACCATCGTATTCCAGGAGATGCGTGAGGCCCGTGCCCTTGCATACAGTGCCGGAGCACGTCTTGCAGTTCCTTCATACAAGGAGGGCAACTATGCATTTTATGCAACCATAGGCTCACAGAATGACAAACTGCAGCAGGCTGTAGAGGCATTTGACCAGATTATCAACGATATGCCTCAGTCCGAGAAGTCGATTGGCATAGCACACACAGCGCTTGAAACAGCACTCCGCACTCAGAGAACCATCGGAGCTAACGTCCTGAGCAGCTATCTGCGTGATGAGGAACTCGGCCTGTCTGAGCCTGCCGCCAAGTATGTGTTCGAACATCTGGACAATCTGTCAATGGAGGCTGTTGTCGCATGCCAGCAGAAGTGGGTCAAGGACCGCACATACGTGTATGGAATTCTGGGCGATCCGAAGGATCTTGATATGGACTATCTGAAGACTCTCGGTCCTGTGGAAGTCGTATCACTGGAGGACATATTCGGGTATTGATGATGTTCTGCTGCAGACTCCTTTGCTGAATTTGTGTTAATTTCGTTACTTAATAGTTAATTATAGGCAAATCTTCGGAAAGAGTGATACAAGGGATTGAATCCGTTTCTATATTTGAAGTGCTTAAATGTTAAATATGTAGCGAAATTAACATAATCAACGAAAAAGATTACTATTATGACAACTAAAAGATTGATTAGTCATGCAGCTTTGATATTATGCTGCGCAGTAGTCGCTGGGGCAGCCTCATATGCAGTCTGCAAGAATTATTCCAAGAGCAGCGGACCGGTGGCGGTTTCTGCCGGCATTCCTTCAAGTTATGCCTATCGCACTTCGGTGACCGGTCAGGCTCTTCAGCCGGTTGACCTTACCGATGCTGCAGAGAGGACCATTCACGGAGTCGTCCATATCAAGTCAACTGTCAACGGCAAGACGCAGATTGTGGATGAGATGCCGGATATCTTTGACTATTTCTTCGGTAATGCCCAACCCCGTCGCCGCGAGTACAGGAGCCAGCCGAGTGTCGGTATAGGTTCCGGAGTCATTCTGACGGAGGATGGCTATATCGTTACAAACAATCACGTCATTGATGGAGCGGATGTGATAGAGGTGACACTGAATGACAGCCGTTCATTCTCTGCGGCAGTTGTCGGTACAGATGCCAATACTGATCTGGCCCTCATCAAGATAGATGGTGACGAGTTTCCTTTTATTCCCATGGGCAATTCTGACGGGCTGAAGCTTGGCGAATGGGTTCTTGCCGTAGGTAATCCTTTCAACCTCACATCGACTGTCACGGCGGGTGTGGTAAGTGCCAAAGCCCGCAAGATAGGTATCTATGAGAACAATGGTGGAATAGAATCGTTCATTCAGACTGATGCCGCCATCAACATGGGTAACAGTGGAGGCGCTCTGGTGAATGCAAGGGGTGAACTTGTCGGCATCAATTCCGCGCTGGAATCTCCAACGGGCACATATGCAGGCTATGGTTTTGCGATTCCCACCACTATTGTGGCCAAGGTCGTTGCAGACCTTCGGGAGTATGGAGTCGTCCAGCGTGCATTGCTCGGTATTCAGGGTACTGACGTGACGGACATGCGGCAGCTTGAGGAGAACAAGGGCAAGGACTTCGGAACTCTGGACGGAGCGTATGTGGTCGAGGTTGTTGACGAAGGCGGTGCCATAGCTGCCGGACTTCAGAGCGGAGACATAATCACTGCCGTTGACGGCCGTAGAGTCAAATCGATGACTGAACTTATGGAGATTCTTGCCCAGTATCGTCCGGGAGACAAGGTGAAGGTCACATTCATTCGTGACAAAAAGGAGAAGAGCGCCACTGTAACACTGAAAAATTCCCGTGGCAATACCGATGTCGTGAAAAACGTGGATGTGGAGGTTCTCGGCGCAGCATTCCAGGAGGTTCCGGATCAGCTGAAACGCCAGCTCAACATTGGATATGGTGTTCAGGTAAGCGGTCTGAACAGCGGAAAGCTTCGTGACGCAGGCATACAGAAGGGCTTTATCATCCTCAAGATTAACGGAGTGCAGATCAAGAGCGAGTCGGATGTTGAGGAGGCTTACAACAGTGCTGCTTCATCACCTGAACAGGTCATGTTCATCACGGGTATTTATTCTTCCGGACGCAGGGCGAACTATGCGGTAGATTTGTCTGAATGACCTTTTCGGAAATCTTTGTGAACAATAATTGGGGTGGGGGTCCATCCCAATTATTTTTGCCTGTAAAGTTATGATAATCCAAAATATTTGGGTAATTTTGCACCCGTTTCACTTATTTGAGCCTAATAGGCTTAATAGCAGTAATATAAAGGGAATGCAATGAGGCAACTTAAGATTACAAAGAGCATTACCAACCGAGAAAGCGCATCTCTGGACAAGTATCTTCAGGAAATCGGTCGTGAGGAGCTTATTACGGTTGAAGAGGAGGTAGAACTGGCGCAGCGTATCCGCAAGGGTGATCGTCAGGCATTGGAGAAGTTGACACGTGCAAATCTCAGGTTCGTTGTATCCGTTGCCAAGCAGTATCAGAATCAGGGACTCAGCCTGCCGGATCTTATCAACGAGGGAAATCTCGGACTGATCAAGGCTGCAGAAAAGTTTGATGAGACCAGGGGATTCAAGTTTATCAGCTATGCTGTGTGGTGGATCCGCCAGTCTATTCTCCAGGCTCTGGCCGAGCAGTCCCGTATCGTAAGGCTTCCGCTGAATCAGGTGGGCTCGCTCAACAAGATTACGAAGGCGCTTTCCAAGTTCGAACAGGAGAACGAGCGCCGTCCGTCACCTGAGGAACTGGCTGATGTCCTGGATATACCGGTAGACAAGATTGCCGATACGCTGAAGGTGTCCGGCCGTCATATTTCGGTTGATGCGCCATTCGTTGACGGAGAGGACAACAGCCTTCTCGATGTCCTTGTGAATGATGATTCGCCAATGGCCGACAAGACCCTTGTGAATGAGTCCCTTTCGAAGGAGATAGAACGTGCGCTGACTACATTGTCCGACAGGGAGCGCGACATTGTACGCATGTTCTTTGGAATCAACTGCCGTGAGATGACTCTCGAGGAGATAGGTGACCGCTTCGGCCTGACCAGGGAACGCGTCCGCCAGATCAAGGAAAAGGCGATTCGCCGTCTTCGCCAGAATGCACGCAGTAAGTTGTTGAAGTCATATCTCGGCTGATATGCGTATCCGTATTTTATCTGTATTGGGCGTTATTGCAGCCATGCTGCTTCCGGCATCAGCTAATGCCGGCAGAACGGAAAGCACTTCAAGCGCAGAGCAGAACCGTGACGTGAAGACTGCCTATATCTTCAGCGTTTCGTTCTCTTTTGCCGATTCCACTGTGTATATGACTGAGATTCAGAAAATGGACAGTGTCGAAATCTATTCAGGACACTTCATGGTAGGTCGTGACGCGTATTCATCCCAGTTCAAGACATGGCTTGAGAATGGCGGCGCACCAACTCAGATATCGTCTCTGTACTTTTTTACTAAAAAGACCAAGGCTGTCAAGAAACAGGAGAGAGTCAGAAAACGTGTCCTTTTGAAACGCGGTCGAACCATAGTCCTGATTCCGGAATTCAAATTCTCGCCCATCAGCTAGGCGGGAATTTTTTTCTCTTAGAACTCAACGTGTATTGCCAGACGAATGCCTCTGTCTGATGCTCCCGGTGTGTTCCTGTGCGTCAGACGGAAGTAGTAGTCAACGCGAAGCAGCTTGAAGATGTTCTCAATACCAATACCCAACTCGGTATAAGGTACGTCTCCCATGTCGGCTGCGATTGACCTGTCCGGGAATTTGTAGATCTTTCCGCTTCTGTCAATGTTCGGATTGTTCTCATCGCTGAGAGTCCCCCAGAAACCTCGTGAGGTGATTACTTCCCTCAGTTCAAGTTTCTTGAGAAGAGGAATATGATTCAGCAGAAAACCGTTCATCGAGTACTTTACGTCCCAGGATACGTATGAGTCCAGTATGAACTCCATCGGTGTGAGAAGCTCGAACGATTCCTTGCGCATGAAAAGCGAAATGTTGGCGTTCGGTATTGTCATCAGCTGGAACGGAACCTGTCCCCAGGTCTTGCCGCCCTTCAGAACAGTATCCAGATACCCGAGCGGCATGATGAAGATTCTCTGACGATATTCGGCTTCCGTGTGCTGCATGGAATATTCGCTGCCGAGAACATCTTCAAATGCCATTGTGTGGGTGAGGGTAAATACGGGCTTCTGCGGTGTCACGCTGATTCTGTCCCAATGCTTCTGAATGAATTTCTCTCCAGGAGCGTAACGGAGGGTCATTTCAAACTCGGACTGCTTGAATTCATTGTCCGGCATGAAGCTTCCGTCCGGCATCACCTTCTCGAATTCCATGAGTCTGGAACTCTGCTGTATGCGGTTCCTGACGCTTGCCTTTACGGAGAAACCGCTGTAGAACTCGTGGGTGAAGGTAAGCTGCGCCATCTTCTGATAGGCGGACTTGTCGTCCTTGTCGCGCCTGATGGATTGGAACACGTTGTCCCTGTTGGTGTAGCTGTAGGTCTGTCCGTACTGTATGATGTCATCCGTATAGGAGAGTCTCAGGGATCTGATCGGAAATTCGTTCCAGCTCTCTTTCTTGGGCATGAACGAGTACTCAAGCTCACCCATGAATTTCAGCTTGTTGTCGCTGGTACCGTAGGCAATGTAATGCTTGGTGAACAAATGGGGATTCAGGTATGCCGTAGTGATACCGCCGACTCTCAATCTGACTCCCTCCAATTCGTTATAACTGACAGTCGTATTGAGAGGACCGTAGTAATATGGCGTTTTGTCCTTCTGGACCGGTATGTATCCGGTGAACAGGAACTTGATGATCTGCTCAGTCCAGTAATAGCCTTTGTTTGCCCTCAGCTGTGCCAGCATGTTTTCAATGTTGACATACTGTCCCGCCAGGCTGGAGTTGCGTTCCTCCTCCCAGAACTCGTCGCTCATGACTGTGGAATTCTCGTCTTCGACAATGCGCTCGGGCCTGTCGAATATGCTCTTGTCCACATCGTCGTCGAAATTGTAGTTGGAGTAGTACACCTCTCTGCGTATGTACAGACCGTCAATGTAATCGTAAAGCTTGAGCTCGGTGGTGAAAACCTCCTGGGTCAGTATTCTGGGATGGTTTTCATCTCTGGTGAACTTCTGGTCCAGATTCAGATACTGCACGAAGTTCATGTTGATGTCGTATGGGACGTTGAACTGTGCCCATTTGATGAAGTGCGTGGAGTCCGTCGTCACGTACAGATGCCCGGAAAAACCGAAAGTCTCAGGGTTGAACGGAACGAATGACAGGTCGACGCACTGTTCTCCCTCCACATTGACAGTATCCATGATGTAATACTTGTAGAAGGACTGGGACAGAATATTCGATGCGAGTGGGCTTGTGAACTCCCTTCTGAATATGGTGATGTTGTTCTGGTAGATATCCATATCCACGAGAGCCTCCTCTACGGCAGCCTGAATTTCATTGGCCGGCATGAAATCGTCAATACCGATCCAGTTGCGTCCCTGAATATGCTTCTTTTCTCTAAGTGGCTTCTTCTGGTAATAGTCCGTTGCAACGATCTCTCTTGTGGATACGTTCAATACCGGCCTTCCTGAGATGGCGGAAGTGTCGACATAATCCTTGAGGAACTCAAACCTCCTGTAGGGCGACTTGTTCTGCTTCTCCTCATTGAAATTGTCCAAAGCGATATTGAGCTTTTCGTATCTGTCGCGCGAGAAGTATTCGTTTGCCCTGATGTCTTCGGCTTCTTTCCTCGCGATGATTTCCTTGACAAGATCCACAGCAGGATTCTCCTTCCTGGAATATCGTTCCCGTTTCGGCTTTATTTCAATCTCGTCAACGGCATACGTGGCCGTGTTGAGCTGTATCTTGAGAGGAAATCTGGTCCCGCTGTCAAGTTCGATATTGACATCCTCATATCCGATGGCGCTTATCTGCAGGACCTGATTGCTGACAGGGCCGGTAAATGAGAAATTTCCATTGTTGTCCGTGGTGCATCCTATTGATGTGCCTTTCAGACGGACCGTGGTAAACGGTACGGCCTCTCCGTTTTCGTCCTTGACATTGCCGCTGATTCGCGTCTGTGCAAGAGTGTCAATCTGAAATACCGTCAGTATCAGTATGGTAAGGAAAATATGCGGCAGCAGCAGTTTCTTCATAAATCAGTCATTATTCCGCAAAGGTAGTCCAATACGTTATAAAAACCAAACGTATTCATATTAATAAGGTATAAATAAAGTGAAAAGCCGACCGTAAAACAGCCCCTGCAATACCTGACGGATTGGACTTGTTTCATTTTTATTGAAAAAAACCTGCGAAATGTTTGGTGGGTAAGAAATCTTGCCCTAATTTTGCACCCGCTTTCGGGAACGAACGAGTTCCCCGATATAGTGAAGACGATCTTTGAGAGATTGGAACAAGCAACAAACAGTACGAAGCCCCTTCCTTCGTAAAGAGGTTGGGGCACTGGGAAAACAGAAGAAACGTCAATTAGAAACGAACAGTTTAAACCGGAAGAATCGTACGGATACTTGAGCAAAGAGAAAAACTTGGGAAAGTGCGTTGCGCATGCGCGCACCGTTACGTTCCTATATACGGTATAGAAATTACAAAGAAGAGTTTGATCCTGGCTCAGGATGAACGCTAGCTACAGG
>JAKSIW010000034.1 GCA_024398555.1 Bacteroidaceae bacterium
GGTGCTTTTCGTCATAAGTTTCAATCTTCTGTTTCATTGATTTGGTTTTATCCTTATTAATATTATACTCTGGCACTCATTTCACATTCTCCGCTGACTTGACGGAACGTTGGAATATCCATCCAGTCACCGGACAGGTACTTGCCCAGCAGCTTCAGAAAAGCTACAGGATTGGTAGCATCGGGAGCAATCGACTGACAGTTATCGGTAAGAGATACTATTGTTATTCCGGATTGGAGAAGTTCCTCCAGAATGGACAGCAATCTGGATGTACTGCTGGACAAGTCAAATAGGGAGTTCACGACAACGGTATCTCCGGAAGCCATCGAACGGGAGAAATCAGTGATATCTTTTCCAACGAAGATTTTGTCGGAGTCTATTCCGAATGTCAGCAGGGCATCGACCATGGAACGGACCAGAATGGGATTGTCCACGTAATGGACATATCCCCTGACAGCAGTCATATCCGAATTTATCAGGCGCAGGCATCCCGCATGGGCTGTCTTGCGGTGCGGGCGCGGTACCAGTCCATCCAGTCCCTCCTTTCTGTAACGGCGCAGCCAGCCTCGGATGAGACTGCTGTCTATGCCGAGAGACTTGCCGATTTCCAACGAGCTGAAGCCAGACTCGCTCAATTTGATGACCTTCAGTCTGTCCTCAAAAGTATACGACTTGTAACGCTTTGCGCGGAGTACGGGCAAAACGGATTCTGTGGTCACAGCCGAAGATGAAGCCATTATCCGGTTCAATGCTTCCGGCGCAACCCTTTCCGGAGTATGTTTGTGGGTTAAACAAAAAAGACGTGGGAGTCTTACCCTCGCTTACCCCGAACACAGGCCTTGGCGTGCCATCGAGAGAGATAAGCAACGCAGCTAGCCCACGCCAGAGGTAAATATGCGAATAACTCCACGTCAACAGACGTGATAATCTACAATTTACCACCAAGTGAACGTCCCGTCGCCGTTTCTTCTTCTCGATATTAAAACCGCCAAGTTTTGTGTTCAGAAGATAAACGTCAAGTAACGTCTTTCCAATATGTAAACGTTCACCCCACCCCACCAGTTTCGGTACGCACTGCTTTCGGTCAAAGCTATTGCGTACCGAAAACCATAAGGCTAGCTGAACGGGTGCAAAGTTAGTTATATTATTTCAAATACAACTATTTGCCAACAAAATAATTCTATTTCAATTTGATACAGGGGACAGGTCACTGATTCACTGGATTTATTATAGGATGGTTTGTCCATCAAACAGTTGGTCCAAGGTTATCACATGCTGGAAGACACCGCTGTATTCATTCATTGCGAGCCCTTCTGTCGTGATCAGAGTCATATGGACTACCTTTCTCTTCGGAATCATACCGTTGACAAGATTCAGACGTTGATTGAGCTTCCTGCTGTACTCTTTCGTAACTCGGAATTCATCATTGTAGAATTTCATTTCGCATAGATTGACGACATTGTCAGCCCTGTCAATAAGCAAGTCTATCTGGCTGCCATCCCTGTTATCATCTCCCTTAATGCGGAGGGATGACTCGTTTGAAGCCACGCCTCCTATTTCAAGAGCTTTCTTTATGCTTCGGATATTGTTCAGGCAAAGTTCTTCGAATGAAATGCCTCTCCATGAATTCAATGCCGGAGAATTGCAGTTGTGTTGCCAGTATTCCGTATCGGCAATTGCCCTGTTCTCCTTGAAGTACAGCCAGAAGCGACAGAAACTATCGGATAATCTGTAATGCACTTTCGTTCTTTTTTCACCGAATGGAATATAATCTATTATGAAATTACCGGCCTTAAGGGATTTCAACTGATTGGTCAGGCCTCCTCCGTCAGGAAGCTTTGTACCCTGAACAATCTCTGTTCTCGTATATCCGCTGTGCCGGCTGGAAAGGAATTTGATGATTGACTTGTATTGCTCCGGATTGATGAACAATGAGCCCAGAAGAAGATTGAATTCATCTTCGAGCTTCGCATCATCTGCAAAGAAAAGTCTGTCAACATTCTTGGCAAGGCTGAATTCCTTGTCAAAAAAACTCATATAGAACGGAATCCCTCCAAGAATCATATAACTCTGAGCAATATCATATTCCGACATTTTTACGCCAATGGATAAATAATATTCCCTGCATTCTGCCAGCGTGAACGGTTTGAGATGAATGGTGTCCGTCAGTCTGCGATACAGGCCTCCCTTGCTATGAATCAATTTGTCTTCAATCCACGAAGTGGCACTTCCACAGACGACCAGCAGAATATCATCGCGCTTGGATACCCAATCATTGAAGAAATTTTCGAACGCAGGTACAAATCTGGCTCTTGCAGTATCCATCCAGGGGAGTTCGTCAATAAAAATGACTTTCTTCCCTTGTAAATCGGTCTTATTCTCTATAAGTCTTCCGAGCATATTGAAGGCTTCTATCCAGTCTTTCGGGCATTTTGGCTCATCAAGACCATAGCGGATCAGATTGTAATGGAATGCACGGAGTTGATCTTCCATAAGATTCTCTTTTGCTCCGTCGTAAGGAGACACACCTGTATGCCAGAATACCATCCTGTCCTTGAATACTTCTTTCACGAGGTATGTTTTTCCTACGCGCCTGCGACCATAGATTGCAACGAATTCAGAACGGTCGCTTGAATACAGTTTTTCCAACTGTCTGATTTCTTCAATTCTTCCAACCATAGCAGTAAAAAACGTCCTTAATTTGCTGCGAATATACAAACAATGTCCAAATCCGCAGAATATAATGTTTATATTTTGCGGAAATTAAACGTATGTACTTGTTTTCAGCAGAATATAAGTCAATTCACAACCACGGTATCTCCGGGAACCATCGAACGCGAAAAACGTCAGCATGGCATCTGACATGGAAATCTATTTCAATTTGTTGAGCAGGAAGCGGCCGGTATAGGACGCATTGCAGCCTGCCACCTCTTCGGGTGTGCCCTCGGCTACAATCTGACCGCCCCTGTCCCCTCCTTCCGGACCGAGGTCGATGATGTGGTCGGCACATTTGATTACCTCCATGTTATGCTCTATGACCACTATCGTGTGACCGCGACGGATCAGGGAGTCGAATGCATCCAGAAGTTTTCTGATGTCATGGAAATGAAGGCCGGTAGTCGGCTCGTCAAAAATGAAGATGGTCGGGTCTGCCTTTTCCAGACTCAGGTAATAGGCGAGTTTGACGCGCTGGCTCTCACCGCCGGAAAGTGTCGATGAAGCCTGTCCGAGCTTGACGTAGCCCAGGCCGACCTGCTGAAGCGGATAGAGGCGTTTGACAATGCGGTGTTCAATCGTGCCGTTGCTCTCTCCGAAGAACTCTACAGCCTGATTGACTGTCATCTCCAGAATATCCCAAATATTCTTGTCACGATATGTCACCTCCAGGATATCCTTCTTGAAGCGCTTGCCGTGGCAGCTCTCGCATTCCAGGACCAGATCCGACATGAACTGCATGGAAACGGTGGTCGTACCCTCGCCCTTGCACTCCTCGCAGCGTCCGCCCTCGGAGTTGAAGGAGAAATGTGTGGCACGGTAGCCCATCTGACGTGCGGACTGCTGTTCCGCAAACAGTTTGCGGATTTCATCGTATGCCTTGACGTATGTGACTGGATTGGAGCGGGATGACTTGCCTATAGGATTCTGGTCAACGAATTCCACGCCTCCTACCATACGTACGTCGCCACCGATGGAGATGTACTCGCCCGGACGGTCGCCAGACTCATCGAAGATGCGTTTCAGAGCCAGATAGAACACATCACGGACCAGCGTACTCTTGCCGGATCCGCTCACACCGGTCACGACGGTCATGACATTGAGAGGGAACTTCACATCTATGCCCTTCAGGTTGTTATGACGGGCACCCTTCACCTCTATATAATTGTTCCAGGGACGGCGCGAATGCGGAAGCGGTATCTGTTCGGAGCCGTTCAGGTATCTGGCGGTGTAGCCGTTCCCTCCGGCACAGAGTTCCCCGACGGAACCCATGCCGACTATGTTGCCGCCATTCCGGCCGGCCTCAGGGCCGACATCGATAATCAGGTCGGCGGCACGTATTATCTCTTCGTCATGTTCTACGACGATGACGGTATTGCCTATTTCCTGCAACTGACGCAGCACACCGGTCAGCCTCTCGGTATCGCGGCTGTGAAGTCCGATGCTCGGTTCGTCCAGAACATAGAGCGAACCGACCAGACTGCTCCCGAGAGATGTCACAAGGTTGATGCGCTGGCTTTCACCTCCGGACAGGGAATTGCTGAGACGGTTCAGGGTCAGATACTCCAGGCCGACGGCTATCAGCAGGTCTATCCTATGGGTAATCTCCTTCAGGATACGGTCTGCCAGCAGGTGCTCATGTTCGCTCAAATGCAGGTCTGCAAAAAACGCCTTCAGCTCCGTAATGGACAGATCCACGAGGTCCGATATCGCCTTTCCGCCCACCTTGACATACGATGCCTCCTTGCGGAGACGTTTGCCGTGACATGTGGGACATACGGTCTTTCCACGGTATCTGGCCAGCATCACCCGGTACTGGATCTTGTACTGGTTATGCTCCAGCATACTGAAGAAATTGTCAATGCAGCACTCCGGCCACTCTTCGCCATCCACGCACACGGTTCCTCCGGTGCCGTGCCACAGATAGTCCTTCTCCTGCTGTGTGAGCTGATAGTATGGTGTGAATATCGGGAAGCCGTGCTTTTCGGCCTCCATGATGAAATACTTCTGCCACTCTCCCATCTTCTCACCGCGCCAGCAGACGACAGCGCCGTCATATACGCTCAGAGCAGTATTCGGGATGACCAGTGATTCGTCTATGCCCATTACACGTCCGAAGCCCTCACATGTGGGGCATGCACCTATCGGGGAATTGAATGAGAAGAGCTGGTCAGACGGCTCCTCGAACGTAATGCCGTCTGCTTCGAACCTGTAGCTGAAATGACGGAGGGTTGTCTCCGGACGGTCGTAGATTCTCAGCATGCAGGCTCCGTGTCCCTCGTAGAAAGCGGTCTCGGCGGAATCGAGAAGTCTGTTGACCACCTCAGACGAGCTGTCGGCCGAAAGCCGGTCTATCAGCAGACTGATATGGTCGGACTGTCCGGACAGTTCCTTCAGCCTGGCATCATCACGGAGCAGTTCCTCAATACGCAGGAATTCACCGTCCAGGTCCAGTCTGGTAAAACCTTCCTTCAGACGTGTCTCAAGCTCCTCACGGAATGTACGGTCCCGATTGGTCTGCAACGGAGCCAGCACCGTGAAGCGCGTCCCTTTGGGAAGTTCCAGCATGCAGTTCATCAGATCTTCGGTGCTGTGCTTTCTGACTATTTCTCCGCTCACCGGCGAATATGTCTGACCTATGCGGGAATACAGCAGCCGGAGGTAATCATATATCTCTGTGGAAGTGCCCACCGTGGAGCGCGGGTTGCGAGTGCTTACCTTCTGCTCAATGGCAATGGTGGGGGGCAGACCGGTGATGAAATCGCATTCGGGTTTCTTCATGCGTCCCAGGAACTGCCGGGCATATGCCGACAGGGATTCCACATAGCGCCTCTGACCTTCAGCATACAGGGTGTCGAACGCCAGCGATGACTTGCCCGATCCCGAGAGACCGGTAATGACGATAAACCTGTCACGAGGGATATCAAGCGAGACTCCCTTCAGGTTGTTTACCCTGGCATTCCTGATTCTGATGTAGTTGTCCTGCATATTTTGCATTCCGCAAAATTACTGAAAAATCATCCAAATTGAACTCCTCTTCAAATTATAGGACCTTGAATTGCACATTATTTATATTTTTGCAAAAAATAATCATTGTTCCATGCTCGATTTTCTAAAAGACATTTACGAATCTTTTCACAGCAATCTTATTTCCGAGGACCGCTATCTGCTGATACTGGAAGGTCTCAAGACAACATTGCTCATTACCGTGTTTGCAGTGCTGCTCGGTACAATTCTCGGTGCATTCATCTGCTGGATGCGCATGAACCGCAGGGCTTGGCTCCAGAAGACCGCAGGCGTATATATCTACTTCATGAGAGGAACACCAGTTCTGGTGCTGCTGATGATCATGTACTATGTCGTGCTGGCACCGGCCAATATGTCCGGAGTAGTGGTGGCTGTGATTACATTCGCACTGAACTTCGCTGCGTACGTATCCGAGATGATGCGCACAAGTCTGGAGAGCATTGACAAGGGACAGACGGAAGCAGGTCTTTCACTGGGTCTGACACGTGTGCAGACGTTCAATCACATTGTTCTGCCACAGGCGGTAAGAAATGTCATGCCCATATATCAGGGCGAGGTGATAGGACTGCTGAAAGGTACCGCGATAGTCGGCTATGTGGCAGTTATGGACATGACCAAGGCCTCGGACATAATCCGCGCAAGGACTTTCGACGCTTTCTTCCCGCTCATAGTGATTACCATCATATACCTGCTGATAGCATGGCTCATCGGCATCGGCCTGAAGTCTCTGACAGTACGCAAGCCGCGCAGGAAACACAGGACGGGTTCTGCAATGATGCTGGCTGCGCTGGCAATGCCTTTGTTCTTCTCGTGTTCCGACTCCGGCAATGCCGGAACCGCAGAATCGGACGGAAATGCCATCAGAAGCGAGGAAGACTTCGCAGGCTGTAGAATCGGCAGTCTGATGGGAGCATACATAGAGAAGGAGCTGATGGATATATACGGTGCCTCCAACGTGCTTTTGTTCAACAATGAGATTGATGCCTTCGAAGCACTGTCACGAGGTATGACAGACGCTTTCTATACAGACGATATTTTCGCACCTGAAGCTTTTGACAAATACCCGCAGTTTGACACCATTCCATCCAGATTCCCCAGCCTGCCGATAGGTGCAGTATTCCGGAAGGAGGACACCCGGCTCTCCAGTCAGTTCGCACAGTTTGTCGGGGAATTCAGAGAGAGTGGCGGCGAGCGCGAAATGCATGAGAGGTGGCACACCAAACACGGCAATGAGTGTCATGCTGACGTTGAGGAGGTAACGGAGGGTACACCTTTCACAGTACTGACATCGGGCAATTCATGGCCATACTCCGTTTATATGGATGGCAGGCTTGACGGCTACGAGGTAGAACTGGCCAGACGGTTCGCTGCCAGCATCGGACGTCCGGTGGAGTTCTCCGTAATGGACTTCGGAGGAATGATTCCTTCACTGCTTGCAGGAATCGGCGACATCTGCATAGCATCGCTGAACATCACTGAAGAACGGCAAAAGTCCGTTGACATGGTAGAGTATCTGTCCAGCCATCCGGTAATATACTATGACAGGACGGCACAGGCACGAAGCGGGCATGGATGGAGAACAGCACTGATACTGTCATCCATACTGCTGCTTATCCTTCTTATATATCAGATGCGGACGCTGAAAAAGCTTCGCCGCCGCTCCGTCACTGCGGAGAGATGTGCAGACGATGACGTTCTCATCCGTATCTCGCACCTGAGCAAGATCTTCTCTGATAATGTAAGTGTCCTGAAGGATATCAATGCTGAGATACATCGCGGTGAGGTAATATCAATAATAGGACCGTCCGGAACCGGCAAGAGTACTTTCCTGAGATGTCTAAACCTGCTTGGTGCGCCTACCGGCGGAAGCATAACCATTGACGGTGAGGATATCATGTCAAAGGATGCCGATGTTCCGCTTCTGAGGCAGAAGATGGGTATGGTATTCCAGTCGTTCAATCTTTTCAACGGAAAGACTGTTCTGGAGAACATCACCCTGGTACCTACGCTGCTGGAAAGGCTCACAGAGGAGGAAGCGGAGCAGAAGGCCATGGAACTGCTGTCGCTCGTGGGACTGGCAGAAAAGGCCGATGTCTATCCCGAACAGCTTTCCGGCGGTCAGAAGCAGCGCGTTGCCATTGCCCGCGCTCTGGCTATGGAACCGGAAATCATTCTGTTCGACGAACCGACTTCGGCCCTTGACCCGACAATGGTAAACGAAGTGCTTGGAGTGATGAAGACACTGGCCGCCAAAGGCATGACGATGATGATTGTCACTCATGAGATGCATTTCGCACGTGAGGTGAGCAACCGCATCTTCTTTATGAATGAAGGGGTCATCTACGAGGAAGGCACTCCTGAAGAGATATTCGAACATCCTAAGAAGGAGAAGACACGGGAGTTCATCAATCAGATTACAAAATGTTCATACGACCTGCACTCGGAGCAATACGACTATTACGGGATGATGCAGAAAATCCGGAACTTCTGCACCAGATACAACATGTCATCTGCAGAAATACAGCACATTTCACATGTCGTCGAGGAAGGTATGCTGATTATAGGTGCGAGAGGCGGCATGCGCGTCACTGTAAGCCACTCGGAGAAGACATCCGAAAACGAAGTCACCATCTTCACACCCACAAATGTGGATCCCTCGGTCATGGACAGTGAGGAATTCGCCATCCAGTCCAGCATCATCCGCGGCATCTCCAATTCTGCATTCATCGAGGCTTGCAGCGGAGGCAGCCGTCTCGTATGCCGTCTGAGCTGACCAGGCACCGAAGTTTTGATTTTCGGGCAGTTTCTGACTGAAAACTCCAATAATTGACCCGCAAAAACGTTTTGCGGGTCAATTTTATGTAATTTTGCGGGATAAAAGCACGGAGAAATGAGTTCAGTCAGATTTCAGGCAATAGAAAAGGCAACAGCCAAGAGGCCGGTTGAAGTGGAAAGTATAGGCAAGCCGAGCGACTATTTCGGATGCAAGGTATTCGACAAGGCCAAGATGTACAGATACCTTTCATCGCAGGTCTATACGCAGATGGTCGCAGTGATGGATGGCAGCGAACCGCTCAACCCGGATATTGTCGATGAAGTGGCGGACGGAATGAAGCGCTGGGCACTGGAACACGGAGCAACGCATTACACCCACTGGTTCTCACCGCTGACAGGCACTACGGCCGAGAAGCATGACGGATTCATTGAACTGGACGGCAAGGGCGGTGTCATAGAGCAGTTCTCCGGCAAGCTTCTCCGCCAGCAGGAACCTGACGCTTCGTCATTTCCAAACGGTGGCATCCGCAGCACCTTCGAAGCCAGAGGATACAGCGCATGGGACCCGACGTCCCCGGCATTCATCATGGATGACACGCTGTGCATCCCGACAGTATTCATTGCATATACTGGCGAGGCTCTGGACTACAGGACTCCGCTGCTCAAGTCGATAAGTGCCGTCGGAAAGGCGGCCACGGGAGTATGCCGTCTGTTCGACAAGAGCGTCCACAAGGTTGATCCGTATCTGGGATGGGAACAGGAATACTTTCTGATTGATTCCGAACTGTTCAGGACCCGTCCCGACCTCATGCTGACAGGGCGCACTCTGATGGGACACGAGAGCGCGAAGAGCCAGCAGCTGGATGACCACTACTTCGGCGCCATTCCCGAACGCGTCTCCAGATTCATGAAGGACCTGGAGATTGAAGCCATGAAGCTGGGTATTCCGGCCAAGACCTGTCACAACGAGACAGCGCCCAACCAGTTCGAGATAGCTGCGATATACGAGAAATGCAATCTCGCAGTTGACCACAACATGATACTCATGTCACTCATGAAGACTGTAGCCGGACGGCACGGATTCAGCGTACTGCTGCACGAGAAGCCCTTCAAGGGCGTGAACGGTTCCGGCAAGCACTGCAACTGGTCACTTGGGACCGACAGCGGCACACCGCTGATGGCACCTGGCAGAACTGACAAGGACAACCTGAGATTCATCACATTCGTGGTCAATACTCTTGCCGCCATCTACCGTCACAACGGACTCCTGAAGGCAAGCGTGGCCGGAGCCTCCAACGAGCATCGTCTCGGTGCCAATGAGGCTCCTCCGGCAATAATATCCAGTTTCCTCGGCTCGGAAGTTTCCTCAGTCCTCGACCACATGGAGGAGAATGACGATTTCATCCGTCTGCTTAGCAAGCGCGAGATAAAACTTGACATTCCTCAGATACCTGAACTTCTGCTGGACAACACTGACCGCAACCGTACATCTCCGTTCGCATTCACCGGCAACAGATTCGAATTCAGAGCGGTCGGTTCCGAAGCCAACTGCGCCACCTCCATGATTGTGCTTAACACGGCGATGGCAGAACAGCTTGAGATGTTCCGGGGCGATGTGGAAGAACTCATTTCCAAGGGCGAGGAACGGGAGTTTGCCATCATGAAGGTCCTCCGCAAATACATCAAGTACTGCAAGCCCGTCCATTTCGACGGCAACGGCTACTCCGACAGCTGGAGGAAGGAGGCTGCAAGACGTGGTCTGGACTGCGAGACAAGCGCGCCGCTGATTTTTGACAACTACCTGACGGAAGACAGCATACGGATGTTCCGCAGCCAGGGCGTGATGGTGGAGAACGAGCTGCGTGCCCGAAACGAAATCAAATGGAACACATATACGAAGAAAATCCAGATTGAGGCCCGGGTACTTGGAGACTTGGCTATCAATCACATCATACCAATCGCCACAAAATACCAGAGCATCCTGCTGGACAATGTAATCAAGATGGAGACAGTCTTGGGCAAGGACGAAGGTGACAGGTATTCCAAGGAAAACATCGACAGCATCAGAACCATCGCCGAACACATATCATCCATCCGCAGGCTGACCGATGAACTCATCGAAAGGCGCAAGGAAGCCAATGGCATCGAGTCGGAAAGGGAGAAGGCCATCGCCTACCACAACACCGTATTTCCGAAGATGGAGGAAATACGCTCGCACATTGACGACATCGAACTGATGGTGGACGATGACCTCTGGGTATTGCCCAAATACAGGGAAATGCTGTTCATCTGACAGTCGAACTTAGCATTCACATTGTCAAGTTTGATTTTTAACCGCAACTTCGTGCTAAGTTACGGTTATTGTTCGTACCTTTGCCCCGGACAAAATAAAGGACTCCACATATATGAAAGAATCCATCATCGACAGAATCAAAGCCGAACTTGAGCATCGCAGTATCACACAGCGCGACTTTGCCGCAATGTTAGGGCAGTCCGAAACATGTGTATCCCGCTGGTTTTCAGGCAAGGTGAGCATCAGCCAGAAGAATCTGGCACTGATAGAGAAGGTACTTGACATGAAGCTGACCGGCAGAAGAGAAATGAAGACTGCACTTATCACAGGCGTGACAGGTCAGGACGGCAGTTTTCTCAGTGAATTCCTCATGGAAAAGGGTTACGATGTGCACGGCATAATCCGCCGCTCGTCAGTAGATTACCGTGAAAGAATCGCACATCTGGAAGGCAGAGAGAATTTCCATCTGCACTATGCAGACCTTGGTGACTCGATGAGCATAGTGAAGGTGGTCGGCAAGGTGCAGCCTGACGAGATATACAACCTTGCGGCCCAGAGTCACGTACAGGTGTCGTTTGACAGCCCTGAGTTCACGGCAGATGTCGATGCCACCGGCGTGCTGAGAGTTCTGGAGGCTGTCCGTGCCTGCGGACTGGAGAAGAAATGCAAGGTCTATCAGGCTTCGACAAGCGAGCTGTACGGCAAGGTCGAAGAGGTTCCGCAGAACGAGAACACCCCGTTTCACCCCTACTCGCCATACGCCGTTGCCAAGCTGTACGGTTTCTGGATAGTAAAGGAATACAGGGAGGCTTACGGTATGTTCTGCTGTAGCGGCATCCTGTTCAATCACGAATCCGAAAGACGCGGTGAGACCTTCGTCACCAGAAAGATAACCTTAGCTGCGGCAAGAATCGCCCAGGGGGTTCAGGACTGTCTGTATCTGGGCAATCTGGATTCTCTGCGTGACTGGGGCTACGCCAAGGATTACGTGGAATGCATGTGGCTGATTCTTCAGAATGACAAGCCCGAGGACTTCGTCATTGCGACAGGCGTTCAGCATACAGTCCGCGAATTCGCCACACTGGCCTTCGCCGAAGCAGGAATCAGGCTTCGCTGGGAAGGTACCGGCGTAAACGAAAAGGGCATCGATATCAGTACCGGAAAAGTAGTAGTTGCCGTATCCCCTGATTTCTACAGACCGACCGATGTGGTCAATCTGTGGGGAGACCCTACAAAGGCCAAGGCAAAACTCGGATGGAACCCGAACCGGACAACTTTCGAACAGCTGGTAAAACTTATGGTTCAGAATGACATGGCCAAGGTAGCTGCTGAAGGCGCTTCAGCCAAGGTCAGAATGAATCTGGCGGAATATCTGGAAAAAGGAATAGTAAAGTAATCTCATGGACAGGAATTCTAAGATATATGTGGCCGGGCACAGAGGACTGGTGGGATCGGCCATCTGGAACAATCTTCTGGGCAGAGGCTATACCAATCTGGTAGGCCGTACCCATTCGGAGCTGGATCTGACCGACCAGCTGGCAGTACGCAGATTCTTCGACGAGGAGAAACCCGATGCCGTAGTGCTTGCAGCAGCTTTCGTCGGCGGAATCATGGCAAACAGCCTGTATCGGGCGGACTTCATCATGATGAATATGAAAATCCAGTGCAATGTGATAAGCGAGGCGTATGCACATGGAGTGAAGCGCCTGCTGTTCCTCGGATCCACCTGCATCTATCCGAAGAACGCCCCACAGCCGATGACCGAGGACTGTCTGCTGACTTCGCCTCTCGAATACACCAATGAGGAATACGCAATTGCCAAGATTGCAGGCCTGAAGATGTGCGAGAGCTACAACCTGCAGTACGGTACGAATTACATCGCAGTGATGCCGACCAATCTGTATGGGCCGAATGACAATTTCCATCTGGAGAACAGCCATGTGATGCCGGCCATGATGAGAAAAATCTACCTGGCAAAGCTTATCCACGACGGTGATTGGGACATGATCAGGAAGGACATGGATATTCGCCCGGTACTCGGGATCAACGGTTCCGCTCCTGAGACGGACATTCTGAATGTACTGGAAAAGTACGGGATTATGGACAACAGGGTCGTGCTCTGGGGTACTGGTACGCCTTTGCGCGAATTCCTGTGGTCAGAAGACATGGCCGACGCCAGCGTTCACGTACTGCTCAACGTTGACTTCGCTGATGTATGCGGGTTCGAGAAGTACTCCAGCGTACACTACGGAGCATCAGTTGACGGTGCAGTTGACCGCAATCATTCGCTTGGCCGCGGCGGTGCCATCCCCTCGCTCGGAGAAATCCGCAACTGTCACATCAATGTCGGAACCGGCAAGGAACTTACCATACGGGAACTGGCCGATCTGATTGTCAGAGTGGTAGGATTTACAGGCTCAGTTGAATTTGACGCCACAAAGCCGGACGGAACTCCGCGCAAGCTGATTGACGTAAGCAAACTTCATCGTCTGGGATGGACCCACAGGATTGAAATAGACGAAGGAGTGCGGAAACTGTTCGACTGGTACAGAGAGTCCATTCTCACGCACTGAGCCTTCGCAGCAGTTCCACAGTCACTTTCCAGATATCATCCGCCGTGTCCAGACTGACGCGTTCGGATGTGGAGTGCGGTTCAATGATGAGCGGTCCTATGGAGGCTATCTCCACGCCCGGATATTTACGGACGTAATACGCCGCTTCCAGAACGAAATGCATCGCCACTTTCCTGGGTTCAAAACCGAGTACGTCATTGAAGGTGCTGCAGGTCAGAGCCAGCAGAGGTGAATCCTCCCGCTCCATCCACGCCGGGGTATCCATCAGCAGCCTGACTTCAGACGAACCGTTTTCGCGGAACACTTCAGCTATGTCTGCACCCAGTCTGTGCATATCGTCATCACTGAAACTGCGGGTATGGCATGATACCGTCAGCATGTCATCAGTTGTGGCAATCACACCTATATTATTGCTCGTCATCACCGTACCCGGCATGTCATCGCGCATTGCGACTACTCCGTACGGAAGCGCGCTGACGGCCTTGATCAGCTCAGGTCCATTGACCAGGCAAGTCCCGTCTGAATCACAGCTGCCAATGCCGGCACGGATATCAGGATCGGTATCGGAATATTTGGAAACCAGAGTCTTGTTCCATTCTGAAACAGTATCGCGCAATGAATCCGCAAGCATTTCCTTCACGGCAACCACAACTTCGGCCACCGGCGAAATGGATGCATTGGCCGTACCTCCGGCAATGGAGCAGACCAGCATTCCTCCATCGGCAAGACACTGGCCGCAGTCTGTCATCAGGAATGTACACAATTCGTAATTGGCATTGCAGCGTCCCTTGTTGATATCCACGCCGGAATGTCCGCCCAGTCCGCCGTTCAGCAGGATTCTGAATGTCACATATCCGTCAGGGACCGGCCTGCGGACAGCCTTCCAGCCGGCAATCTGGATGTAGGCGCCTGCCGCACCGACAGTTATCTCATCGTAAGCCTCGGAATCGAGATTTATGACCTTGCGTCCGCGGATGAAATCGGCAGACAGCCCTTCGGCCCCGCTCATTCCGTCCTCCTCGTTGGTTGTAGTGAGAACCTCCAGCGGACCGTGGACGATGCTGTCATCAGCCAGCACAGCCAGAGCCATTGACAGGCCCATGCCATTGTCTGCGCCAAGCGATGTACCCTCGGCCTTCATCCAGCGGCTCTCCGTGCCATCAGGATTCTTCACCGTCTCGACATACGGACGGATTTCATCATTCAACGGGTCGAACGGACGACCGTCCCTCAGATAACCGTCCCTGGCCACGCAGACCATGTCCATGTGGTTCAGTATCACTACCGGCTCCGCGTTCTCATGCCCCGGAGTCGCATCCTTTTCAATAACCACGCAGTTCTGCGCATCACGGCGATAACGCAGTCCATGCTTTTCCGCAAACCGGCAGAGGAAGTCCGCCACCTTCTCTTCATGATGGGAAGGGCGCGGCACAGCGTTCAACTGCCTGAAAATTTCCAAATAAGTCTCACTCATACAATCAATCTGATTGGATTTTCGCATACAATCTGCCGGCCGACTCTTCCAGAACGGAGGTGTAACTGCGCAACAGGGTAATGCTCAGATCATCTTCCCTGCCTGTATCGGAAAGTATCTGAGGCAACTTGTCTGAATATGACAACTGCAATTCCGTACTCTGGCTCTGCTCAATGTACCGGACAGTAAGACAGGCACCGGCCTCTATCCTTGCCACGCAGCCGCTGCCGTTGCGGAACAGCTGGAGCAGCTCTTCCACCGCCGCCATTGTGCGGTCCACGACAGGCTGTGGAATCATATGGTGCATAAGGAACTGTTCCAGGCAATTGCTCATGTCTATGTAATCGTAATCCCTGACTATGCTGTAGTCAAACTTGCTGATACCCTGGATGAAACGTTTGGTTTCCTCGCGTTGCGGCTCGGTGAATATCTGCTGGGGTGTACCCTCCTCGTAAATCACGCCCTGGTTCATAAAGAACACACGGTTGCTCACATTGCGGGCGAATTTCATCTCGTGAGTCACTATCAGCATGGTCATGCCACGTGCGGCGAGTTCGCGGATGACGGTCAGGACCTCATTTATCATTGTCGGATCGAGGGCTGAAGTAGGTTCATCAAACAGAATGACCTCAGGATCCATTGAAAGGCAGCGGGCTATGGCCACACGCTGTTTCTGACCGCCGGACAGCTGACCCGGCATGTATGTAGCCTTGTTTGCCATACCGACAGCGGACAGGAGTTCCATTCCGCGCATCTCCGCCTCCTCACGGCTTTTGTGCAGAAGTTTCATCGGACCGATGCAGACATTCTCCAGCACCGTAAGATGTTCAAACAGATTGAAGGACTGGAATACCATTCCCATGTGCCGGCGCATTTCATCTTCACTGATACCATGCATCGTCACAGTCCCTTCCGTTGACGTTTCCAACTTGTTGAGGCATCGCAGGAAGGTGCTCTTTCCTGTTCCGGAAGGGCCTATTATCGACACGACATCGCCCTTGTGAATATCTGTGGTTATGTTCTTCAGCACAGTCACTCCGTCCTCAAAGACCTTGCGCAGCCCGTTTACTGAAAGAACTGTTTCCCTGTCCTGAACGGAATGCTCCCAGGAAACCGGCGCATTTGTCTTCTTCGCAGGCTTGATAACCAGTTCGGGAGCGACAGCACTGCCCTTCTTCGGGAGAGTCATATCAAGCAACCAGCCTATCAGTCTGACAAAAACGACTGTGATGAGATAATATATGACCGCAGCAGCGATGAATGGGAAAAAGGCATCGAACGTGCGGCTGCGGATAATATCCATAGCCTTTGTCAAGTCCAGAACCGCGATGTAACCGATTATTGATGTGGCCTTTATCATTGCAATCACCTGGCCGTTATAGACAGCTTGGGCACTGCGGGCCGCCTGCGGCAATATAATGTTGAAGAAGGTCTGCTTCTTTGAAAAGCCGAGTGCGTACCCGGCCTCGCGCTGGCCACGGTCAATGCCCTGTATGGCCATACAGAACACATCGCCGACAAAAGCGGCCATACTCATGGAAAGAGCTATCACGGATACGACCTCGCCACTTACTCCCATTGACGAGAATACCGCATAATACATAATCATGAGGAACACCAGAATGGGCACCACGCGCATAATCTCCACATAGACCTTTGCCGTTCCGGATATGAAACGTCTGCGGCTCAAACGCATTGCACAAATCAGTGCGCCCAACAGTGTTCCGAATACAAGCGAGCAGAAAGAAATCCTGACAGTAAGCCACAGGCCGCCGGCAATCATCTGCCAACGGTCCTCTTCGATGAATGTGCGGCGGAAGGCATCTGACACATTGGAAAAGAAATTCGTTTCCTTATACAGCCCCGCTTCCTTCATCTGCTGTACGGCAAGTTCTTCACTATAGCCTACCAGGGCATGAGAAGCTCTGTTGTAAGGGTCCGAGACCAGCATATTCTCATTCATGCTTCCGTCATTTCTCATGGCAAAACCCGACACGCCCATATCTATCTGCCCGGTCTGTACCGCTGCAAGAATACTGAGCGTCGGCATGTTCAGAAGCTCCACAGGACGACCTGCATATTTCGCAAATCCATACAGTACATCGATATCGACACCGGCAGGCTTGCCATTCGATATATATGTCGTACCCACAACCGTAAAGGAGCTGGCTATGTGAATCGGTTCCCCTCCAGTCGGAACGTCATAGTCTTTTGGAGCAGGGTCGGGGGTGCCGTATGGCCTGAGCCAATAGTCCTTCGAATCCTGTATCATCTGCCGTGTTTCAGGAAGTTCGAGCCATTCGTTGAACTGATCCTTCAGCTCATTGTTCTTCATGCTCATCAGGACGAACTGATCATCCACAACGAGTGAATCCCAGACCAGATACAATCCGGGAATCGAATGCATATACGCCTTGAATTCCGGAAAACGTACGGTCATCAGGTCAATGGAACCGTTTTTCAGTCCCTGAATGATTGAAGCCGGATCGGTATGATACTCTACCCTGTACCCGCACTCTTCCGCATGAGAGGACAGAATTCTCTCCACTGTCGCACCATTGTATGTTCCGATAACGGTACCTTTGAGTTCCTCGTATGAATGTGCGGTTATTATCCTTGCCGGCTTGGAACAGCTTGCAAGCAATAGGACTGCCAGAGCAATCAGTGATGTTATTTTTTTCATTCGCAAAGTGTCCTTGTGTAATAAGCCAGTTTGAGTTTCCCTGCTTTTTTAACAATTATGCAAGTTTACACAAAGTCATCCAATCATACAAATATTGCTTACTTTATTGGTATTTTTGCAGTATAAGTTCCGCTATGCTACACTATTTACGTATGAAAGCCAACATCATCTGCCGCATTATCCGTCTGTCTGTCGTGTTCACATTGGCCATAGTTGCAGCCGGATGCCAAAAGGCCTGTCCGATACTGGATATTGAGGGCGGACAGGTGCAAGGCGTCAGTACCGGTATTAACGGCGTATATGTATTCCGCGGGATTCCGTATGCCGCCCCTCCCATTCACGGACTGAGATGGAAGGCACCCCAGCCGGTGATTCCCTGGAACGGTGTCCGCATCTGCGACAGATTCGGCAGGCCGGGATTCCAGCACACGCAATTCAACGGAGGATATTATACGGAATGGGGTTATGGCGACGAATCCACCTACAGCGAAGACTGTCTGTATCTGAATGTGTGGACCAGCAAGCCCGGGCAGAGCGATGCCGGGATGCCGGTCATCCTATGGATACACGGTGGAGGCTGCCGTGAGGGTTTCGGTTCCGAGCCTGAATTTGACGGCCAGGAGATTGCCGCCAAGGATGTGGTACTCGTGACCATCAACTACCGTCTCGGCGTATTCGGCTTTCTGGCCCACCCCGAACTTACGGCCGAGAGCGGGCACAACGCTTCCGGAGACTACGGTCTGTTGGACCAGATACAATCGCTCCGGTGGGTACAGGACAATATCGCCGCATTCGGCGGTGATCCCGACAATGTGACCCTTGCCGGTCAGAGTGCAGGCGGAGGGTGTGTGCGCATGCTCTGCGAATCGCCGTTGGCACGCGGTCTCTTCCATAAGGCCGTAATAATGAGCGCAGGCGGCCTGGCCACGGCCCCGGAATCGGAGACAGACCTCAGCGAGTTTCATCAGGCCGAACAGAAATCGAAGACCATTATGGACTGGGCCGGCTATACCTCGCTTGACAAGATGC
>JAKSIW010000035.1 GCA_024398555.1 Bacteroidaceae bacterium
GCAATCTAAAACAAGGTAACGCTTGTCAAGCGACAAGCGGCGGTTCGAATCCGTCAACGCCCACAACAACAGATAGAGGTTCGACGACCTCTATTTTTTTATACTCACGGAGCCGACCCTCGCGGCGTAGCCGCTACGATTGCGAAGCAATCTAAAACAAGGTAACGCTTGTCAAGCGACAAGCGGCGGTTCGAATCCGTCAACGCCCACAACAACAGATAGAGGTTCGACGACCTCTATTTTTTTATACTCACGGAGCCGACCCTCGCGGCGTAGCCGCTACGATTGCGAAGCAATCTAAAACAAGGTAACGCTTGTCAAGCGACAAGCGGCGGTTCGAATCCGTCGGTTATTGTTGCATTCAGAAACGCGATGACAGTTCCTTGTCGTCGATAAGAGTGAATATCACCTTGCCCTCAGCCGTACGCGCCGGCATGCCGCATTTCTCCAAATCGGAAATCAGCATCGCCACCTCTTTGTCAGACAGCCTGTCCCCCATCCTGACAGCCGCAGCACTGGCCATAGTTGACGCCATACGTTCCACCCGTCGGTCATTTGCCGACGCGCCGCCATCGTCCGCGGTATGCAGAATTTCCTGAAGCATCCGTCCATAGTCAACGCCTTCCAACCCTGAAGGGACTCCCTGAATGGCCACAGCGCCATGTCCCATGTCGGACAAGTCAAAACCGAAAGCGGACAGTTCGGTCATCTGCTCTGCGAGCAATGCCGCATCGGACGGAGACAACTGTATCATTTCCGGGAACAGCAGTCCCTGTGATGCCGCTGCACCCTGTCTGAACTGGGAGATGAATCTCTCGAACAGCACACGGACATGAGCTCTGCGCTGGTCTATTACGATAATGCCGCTCTCTGACGGGCACACGATATAACCATTTCCGTAGCGCAGGAATTTCCTTTCATGCTGTTCGTTGCCATTGTCCGCCAATTCGTTTTCAGGCATCTTCCCGTAATCTACGAAACCGTCACGTACCTTGTCGGCAGCAAGATCGCCAAACAGCTTTGTCCAGTTACCTTTCGCGTTACCGTTGTTTTTTTCGCTCACGTTCTTGAACGGATTGAACGATGGATTGTAGCTCACCTTAGGCTGCTGGACATTCTCAACATTCTCTACCGCAATCGGGATGTCCGGCATTCCCTCCACATCGAAATCGATGGACGTTGTTCCCTCAAAACGGCCGATTGCCTCATGCACGGCAGCATTGAGAATCTTCCATACCAGCTGTTCCTCTTCAAATTTGATTTCAGTCTTCGAAGGATGTATGTTGACATCTATCGTATCTGCAGGAACTGTCAGAAACAGAAAATATGAAGGCTGTTCACCGGCCGGGACAAGATTCTCGTATGGCTCCAGAACGGCCTTATGAAAATACGGATGCCTCATGAACCTCCCGTTCACAAAGAAGAACTGCTCTGCGCCGCGCTTGCGCACTCCGTCAAGAGAACTGATGAATCCAGATACCGATACGGCAGACGTTTCCGTGGATACGGGCAGCAGTGTCTTGTTCATAGCCGGGCCGAACAGTCCGACAATACGCTGTTTGACCGAAGAAGACTGCAGCGAGAGAATTTCACTACCCTGATGCCATACACTGACTTCAAGTTCAGGATGTGCCAGCGCGACTCTCTCCACCTCCTTCATTATATTACTCAGTTCAGTCTGATTGCTCTTCAGGAATTTCCTGCGTGCAGGCAGATTGTAGAACAGATTCTTTACTGTAAAGTGACAACCGACCGGACAAGATACAGGTTCACAGGTCGGCGTTTCATCACCGCGTACCTCTACGAGTGTGCCGACCTCGTCAGCCTCACGCCTTGTACGCAGTTGAACCTCCGATACAGCGGCAATCGACGGCAGTGCCTCGCCTCTGAATCCGAAAGTGGACAGCGAATAAATATCCTCCGCATCGTGAATCTTGGACGTAGCATGACGCTGGAATGCCGTGACGGCATCCGATTCGGACATTCCGCATCCATTGTCTATCACCTGTATGGAAGTACGTCCGGCATCTGTCAGAATCACGCGAATCGAAGTAGCTCCGGCATCGATGGAATTCTCCATCATCTCCTTGACTACAGAAGACGGGCGCTGCACCACCTCACCTGCGGCAATGCGGCTTGAAACAGATTCCGGAAGAAGTTTTATTATATCATCCATCGTACCAGCTGTCATAAAATCAGAAGAACCACTCTCCTGTCAACAGATAATGCATTACAAAAAGCAGACCGGCGATAAGAATCAGCGCCACCGGTAATGAAAGAGGCTTTGATCCGGACTCCTTGCGACGTTTCAGATATTTGGTTCCTTCAATGAACTTTCCACGTATCCGTTCAGGATTGTACGGTTCCTCCTCATCAATCATACCTAGCTCCCGCCGGGCATTCTCCTCTATCTTCTTAAGTTTCTCCTTACGCTCGTCATAATAGATATACTTATGTTCTATGCGTCGAGGTTCCCTTACGTTGAATAATCCCATATCCAGATGTTATTTCTTATGAACGACCGGCAGCGAAGGCAATGGAATGTCCTTTGCAAGTTTGTTTACATGAAGTTTCTCCGACTCCTCCTTTTCACGCCAGAAGAAGATATCGTCACGATGTCTGGGACGCAGATTGCTCAGCCAGACGAAATTAGGCAGTTTCAACTTCTCCGGAGGTCTCTGATCCATAGGATACAGTACACCGCTCGAGCTTTCGTGCACTACGATCTTATGAACTTTGCGACTGATGAAAAATGCCTCCATATTGGATGCCTCAGTCACATTCATACCTATCATGATGCTGTCAGAATCAAACGGATAATAGACCACCTGCACATTTCCATCAACCAGTGCCCGGTCTATATCCCCGTCAACGAAGAATCCTGTAATCTCCCGTCCGGATATCTGATTGAAGCATTCGTCGTCAATACGTTCCACAGACAATGCCTGTCCGCTCACTACAGCCCGCTCAATCGTGCTGTCATTCATATAAGCCTTAATGACCTCACCCAGAATCTGCTGTCCGTCAGACCATACTACAGGATCCTTATACAGAGTGAGACAGGAATCGACAGTCTCAAACTCAAGTGAGTCGCATACCATCTGGACATCCGTACGGAAAGCCATGACCTTATGATATGCCTTCACCTGCCTGTTCAGTACTGAATCATTTTCGCCATATATTGTCCTCAGCTTAAACGTGTCAGCGTGCAGGAAAAGGCTGTCCCCGGATGAATATTCAATGGCGAGAGCACGTCCGGTCACAACGGCAGAATCCTTTGTCCTGTCAAAGAATACATAATCGCCGTGTACGTCAATATGGTCCGAATAATCATTTATAACCGCATTTCCAAATCCCCACACAAGACTGTCTGCGTCATTATATACAATACTGTCTCCGGTCATCAGCTGTTCACCATCAGAATATGACAGCACAGACCTGTCCAGCAGGACGGAATTCTTCGTTTCGGTTTCAAGCCATCCGTTGCGGGTCTCGATTACATTATTCTCACTGACAATGGTCGTCGGACACACGAACCGTGCTACTCTCCCTTCAGCATCATATACCAAAGTATCAGTATTCATCGTATAGTCCGGACTCTCCAGAACAACGTCTCTGCGGAAAATGGCAATGCCGGCATCTGTGTCGTACTCTCCATAGTCCGACGTAAGCGTGTTCTCGGCATCAAGCAGAGTTCCTCCGTTGAAGAAATATCCGAGACTGGTATTGCGGTCGTAATTCAGGCTGTCCGTAAGCAGTATCATATCCCTGTTTTCCAGACGGACCTCACCCCGCAGATGGGCAATTCGTGTGACTCCGTCATACAGCAGGGAATCTCCGAACATGAACAGCGTGTCACCCTGTTCCGTCCTGACATTGCTGTATGCATTGAACGAATTGACCTTCTGGAAGAAAAGAGCACTGTCACAGTACATATACATGCTGTCGTGCCTGAACACCACATTTCCGACCAGCAGCTGGGCATCCGGGTTCAGCAGTTCGCTGTATCGGATTTCATCCGCGTTCAGCAGATAGACAAAATCATCGCTACGGGACTGGCTGTCCTGGGCTGCAGACTTTCCTGACAGCAGAAAGACGAAACAGAACAGCAGCAGACACTTGAGAGCATCCGCCACAGTTGCATTGTTTTTCCGGTCAATAGTGAACATCATTACTGCAATACCCAACCGGGGTGGCGGAACTCGCACTCATTCCAGCCATCAAATATCTTAACGTACGTAATCTTCTGCTTTTCTCGTATCCATTTGTCAATCGCCTCCTCGCATTTATTCTCAAGCACCATTTTCTGAAGTACCTGAAAATCCTCGGCAACAGATGCCTTATGGCCATTGATACGACTCTTCAGCTTGACGATTGCACAGACTTTTCTACCATCCGGTGTAAGCATTGTAAACGGATCTGAGACCTCACCGATATGCATATTCTCCACAGCACGGGCGACCTCGGCAGGCAGTTGTTGCATTTCAAAACGTGACACCGATCTGTTCTCCTCATCAAGATGACTCATCAGACCGTTGTTATTGCGTGTATCCTTGTCAAAGGACAGATATTTTGCCCCTTCCTCAAACGTAAACTTCTCCGACCGAATCTCGTCGGCAATTGAGTCCAGTACATTCAGCGCATCCTGCACGGCTTCTTCAGGAACCCTCGGCTTCTTCAATATATGACGGACATTGACTCTGTCTCCACGTTTTTCAATAAGCTGAATGATATGGTAACCGTATTCCGTTTCAACAATCTTGGATACCTTTTTCGGATCGGTAAGATTGAAAGCTACCGCTGCGAATTCCGGTACTACATCGGCACGGCTTACGAAACCTAACTCGCCGCCATGACGTGCGGAACCATCCTCAGAATAGAGCAGCGCAAGAGTCGAAAATTGGGCCGTTCCGTTCTGAATTCTCTCAGTATAATCTCTCAGTTCGGCCTTGACAGCATCTATCTCCTCCTGCGGAATCTTGGGTTCGCGAGTAATTATTTCCACTTCAACCTGAGTCGGAACAGACGGAATCCTGTCCAAAGGAAGATCCTTTATATACCTGCGCACATCAGCAGGTGAAACCTTCACGCCTTCAGTGATATGGCTCCTCATTTTCTGAGTGATAATCCGGTTCCTGATAGTTTCACCCAGATGTTCACGAATATCCGAAAGTCTCATATCCTGATACTCCTCCAGTTTCTCGACACTGCCGTGCTGATCAATAAGATACTGAATCGTATACTCGACCTGTTCGCTTATCTCCGCTTCAGTTGCTGTAATACTGTCAATGGCAGCCTGATTTATGAAAAGTTTCTGAATAGCCAGTTCCTCCGGTATCAGGCAATACGGGTCACCGTCCCAACGGACGCCCTGCATCTGAGCCTGTATTCTCTCCTGCTCGACATCCGACTTGAAAATAGCTTCATCTCCGACAAGCCACACTATTTCATCTATGACATTATTGTTCTGTGCTACAGCCAGTACGGTCAGCAGCATCACAACAGACATGGACAACAGTCTTCTCATTTTTGATCTTTATTGAAAAAAACAATTCTCTCCTTTTCAAGGGCTTCATTATAGAGATCCTGCTTCATCTGCTCGATAAATTGAACCTCGTTATTGTTACGTAGCAGTCTGCCAATCTCCAACCGGGCCTTCTCAATAGGTTCAGGCTCGCCGCTTCTGACCATATCCGTAACATTCAGGAAATAAATGTACGAATTGTCCCTCACCTCAAGATTCCTCTTTTCTGCCAAAGAGCTGACAAGCGAACGCCCCATGGGAGGCAGAATAGCCTCTATCTGATCCAACGGTGTCCATGTTTCGTAGAACGGCTCATACCTGACAGCATTGAGAATACAGTATTTCTCCAGTTCATCCAGAGAACTCTCCTTGGTTGATGTATACCAGGAACGTACTTTTGACAGATTCGGAGCATTAAGAGGCAGTTGGATAATCACACCTTTGACAATAGGTTCCTGCACGATAAACAGACTCCGGTTCTCATCGTAGAACTTGACGATATCAGCCTCACGTACCTTGTCTACGGCCTTCTGTTCAATCAGTTTCTGCTGGTACGCATGGACTATCAGCGAACGTCTGTAGCTGTCAACCAGTTCGTCTATTTCCTTGGTATCAGAGATATTCCTGCATGCATTCTGATACAACAGTCTCTCCGAAATCCAGTTGTTGATATACTTGTCTGCAAAAGTGACACTGTCCTCGGGAGTAAGGTCAGGCATCATGACACTGGCCAGTTCATCGTAGTACAGGAATGACCCGTCAACCGATGCCACAGGAACACGTCCGGGTTCAGGCGCACCAGCCGGCATACTGCAAGCCGCTGTCAGCAGCACTGCAGCTACAGACAGAAATACCGCACGAACGGTATCAGACACCTTATTTATAAAGAAATCGCTCAATGTTTTCCTACGGTCTTAAGGACCTTTTTGTTTACCTTGAACTTGTATTTGTCACGCAGTTCCTTGACCCACAGTTTCTCCTGATAATCCTGGCAGTCGCTCAGGACCTTTCCCTGCATATCAGTCCACACCTCTGCGCTGTATGCGACATGTCCCAAAGCAGCGCTGTAGACATAAGGTTCAATGACTGCAGCCTTGCCCTCGTTGAAAACGACTGCATCGCAGAACGAGCTCTCACCTTTCTTGAACGGGCCCTTGATGAAACGCACACGCTCACCTGCAGCATCGAATTTGCGTATCATATCCGGCAGATCTTCGACTTCCGTACCCTCAGTGAACTGCTTCAGTTCGTTGTAATCCTCCTCTGTCTTGCAGAAAACTATGCAGCCTTTGAAAACCGGCTTGTCAAACACATACTTCTCCTTGTTCCCGGCAAACCAGTTCTCTATCATCGCCGTGTCAGAGCTGACTCTGCTCCACACTCTCCTGTTGCTGATTTCAAACAGCAGAAGTCCCTCATAATATTCCCTCGAAATATTGCCGAACTCCAGATTCGTCTTCTCCAACGTACTGTCCATCAAGGCTAAGGCTTCCTCGTCTGTCATATCCCAGCCCTGTTCCTTTGCATATTGCCGTGCCTTTGAAAGCTTTGCATAATGGCTGTAGCCGTTCTTCCACATGAAATCATAAATTTCCTTCTCATGATCTTCGAAAGAGCCGAATTCCTTCTGCGAAATCACCTCGAATATAAGCCATCCCACCTCTGTAAGAACAGGTTTTGTGATGGTAAAAGGTTCAACGCGGAAGACTACATCCGAAACGAACTCAGGAACATCGCTCTCGCCGATGAAACCAATGTATCCGCCGTCCTCTGCCAGGAGATCGTATGAATACTGTTTTGCCAGTTCTGCGAATGGGACACTGTCCATAGCCAGCTGATAAACTGAATCCGCAAGCATCTTTGCAGCAATGACATCCTCCTCAGAATCGCCGAGCGGAGGTATTGAAATCATAGCAACCTCGTACAGTCCCTTCGGGCCGGCAGCAAGAAGCGCATCATCATACAGCGCCACAGCCCTGTTTCTGAACCATACGGAATCAATCAGAAGAGGTTCTGCATCCTTGTTGCGATATTCCCGGTACTCTCTTTTAAAGGTAGACAAGGTATCAATGCCCATACTTTTGGCATCCTCGACCTTCAGTTTGAAATTGACATACAAGTCCGAATACTCCAAAAGAGTCTTCAAATCGGTCACCCCGTCCTTATTATTCTTATAGAAGAAATACTCGAATTCAGAACGGTGGATGTCATTGCCGGCGACATTCATTATCACAGGATCATCCTGAGCACCAACGCTCACGAACCCGGCCAGCAACAGGCAAGACAACAAGAATCTTCTCATATTCTGTAAATTAAAAATATACAATTACTCCGGACGGCTGTAGTTCGGAGCTTCGCTGGTAATGGCGACATCATGCGGATGGCTCTCGTGCATACCGGCATTCGTTATGCGGACGAACTTCGCATTATGCAGAGACTGGATATCCGGTGTGCCGCAGTATCCCATACCGGAGCGCAGACCGCCGGCCAGCTGATAAACCACTTCGTACAGAGTACCCTTGTAAGGAACGCGTGCTGCGATACCCTCCGGCACAAGCTTCTTGACATCCTTCTGATCACCCTGGAAATAGCGGTCTTTGGAGCCGTTTTCCATAGCTTCAAGAGAGCCCATGCCACGATAAGACTTGAACTTTCTGCCGTTGAAAATAATCGTTTCACCCGGAGACTCCTCAGTACCTGCCACAAGCGAGCCGAACATCACGCAGTCACCACCTGCAGCCAGAGCCTTGACAACATCGCCCGAATAGCGCAGACCGCCGTCGGCAATGACAGGAATACCTGAACCGCTGATAGCCTGTGCAACATCGTAAATGGCAGAAATCTGCGGAACACCAATACCGGCCACGATTCTTGTCGTACAGATTGAGCCCGGTCCTATACCGACCTTCACTGCATCAGCACCTGCATCAACCAGCATCTTTGCAGCCGCTCCGGTAGCGATATTGCCCACCACGACATCAATCCCCGAGAAAGAAGCCTTGGCCTCCTTCAGTTTTTCCACTACAGAACGTGAATGACCGTGAGCAGTGTCTATTACGATTGCATCGACGCCAGCTTCAACCAGAGCCTCGATACGCTCCATCGAATCCTTGGTGACACCTACACCGCCAGCCACGCGCAGACGGCCCTTGCTGTCCTTGCATGCCATCGGTTTGTCCTTCGCCTTGGTGATGTCCTTGTAGGTAATGAGTCCTATCAGTTTACCCTCGTTGTCAACGACCGGAAGCTTCTCAATCTTGTTCTCCTGCAGAATCTGCGCAGCAGCCTCCATATCAACCTGCTGATAGGTAGTGACAAGATTCTCCTTTGTCATCACCTTTTCTATACAGAGATCGAAATTCTTCTGGAACCTGAGGTCACGATTTGTCACGATACCGCACAGGCGTCCGTCATCCTCCACGACAGGAATACCGCCGATATGATACTCACGCATCAGAGCCAGGGCATCCCTTATGGAATTGCTTCTGTGAATTGTTATCGGGTCATAAATCATACCATTTTCAGCACGCTTCACGATAGCGACCTGACGTGCCTGCTCTTCGATGGACATATTCTTGTGAATAACGCCGATACCACCTTCACGGGCAATGGCAATAGCCATCTGCGACTCAGTCACAGTATCCATTGCCGCAGTGACGAACGGCATATTCAGCCTGATGTTTCTTGAAAACCTGGTAGACAGTGACACCTCCTTTGGCAATACCTCCGAGTATGACGGCATCAGCAGCACGTCGTCAAAGGTAAGTCCCTCCATTACAACTCGATCTGTTAAAAATGACATATTGCTTTGTTGTTTGTTAATTTCCCATATCCGAAATGAACTTGATGCGGATCAGTCTGATTTCCTCCTCGGAATAGTCATCTCCAAGTTCATCAATCGCATCGTCCAGAGAATCAGTCTCCGACTCCTTGAAATAGCTGTAGATATCATCAGCACGGTCCTCATCAATAGTCTCCTCGATGAAATAGTTGATATTGAGTTTGAAGCCTGAATAGACAATGGACTCAATCTCCGTCAGAAGTTCATCGAACTCGATTCCCTTGGATATTGCGATGTCGTCCAATGCAACCTTCAGGTCAATGAGACGTATGATTTCAACCTTCAGTTTCGATTTGTTTGCTACAGTGCGGACCCTGAGATCCTCTGGTCTCTCTATCTCGTTCTCCTCCACGTGACGCTTGATCAGGTCAATAAACTCCTGACCGTAGCGCTTTGCCTTGCCGGCGCCCACGCCTGTAATGTTCTGGAGTTCCTCCATTGAAATAGGATACGTCGTAGCCATAGCCTCCAGAGAAGGATCCTGGAAAATTACATAAGGCGGAAGCTGCAGATGCTTGGACAGTTTCTTTCTCAAGTCCTTGAGCATTGAATACAGTTCCGGATCGACCGCGAATGTTCCGCCTCCGTGCATCGGAGCCTCCACATCCTCCTCTTCGAACTCCTTGTCCTCAACTATCATGAAAGACTTGGGTTCCTTGATGAACTTGCGTCCGTCCGGTGAAATCTTGAGCAGTCCGTAATTCTCAACATCCTTCACGATATATCCGGCAATCAGAGCCTGACGGATAACCGCGTTCCACGTCTTCTCGTCCTCATCGCTGCCTGATCCGAAAACTTCCAGTTCGTCATGCTTGTGATCCAGTATCTCGGACTTCTCGTTTCCTAAAAGCATGTCGACGATATAGTCGGACTTGAAGTTCTCCTTCACGGCATCTATCGTCTCAAGGACGGTTATGAGCAACTGCTGTGCCTCGACCTGTTTCTTGGGGCTGAGACAGTTGTCACAGTTTCCGCAGTTGTCCGGTTCGTAATTTTCTCCGAAGTAATGGAGCAGAAGTTTCCTTCTGCACACCGATGACTCGCAGTACGCTGTCGTTTCCTGGAGCAACTGCTTGCCTATATCCTGCTCGGCAATCGGCTTACCGTCAAGGAACTTCTCCAGTTTCTGGACATCCTTGCTGTTGTAGAAGGCAATGCACTGTCCCTCACCGCCGTCACGTCCGGCACGTCCTGTCTCCTGATAGTATCCCTCAAGACTCTTTGGAATATCATAGTGGATTACATATCTGACGTCAGGCTTGTCAATACCCATACCGAAAGCGATAGTGGCCACAATCACATCGATTTTCTCCATCAGGAAAGCGTCCTGAGTCTTGGACCGTGCGGCAGCCTCCATTCCGGCATGATATGCTTCAGCAGGTATGTCATTGGCCCTCAGCAGTTCCGCCAGTTCCTCAACCTTCTTTCTGGAGAGACAGTATATGATACCTGACTTGCCGGAATTAGCCTTAATGAAACGGATTATCTCCTTGTCGACATTCTTTGTCTTAGGGCGGACCTCATAATACAGATTCGGACGGTTGAAGGACGATTCAAAATCCTTGGCATCCTGAATGCCCAGGTTTTTCTTGATGTCATCCCTTACCTTGTTGGTTGCCGTTGCGGTGAGAGCTATGACAGGAGCATCGCCAATTTCATTAATAATCGGTCTTATCCTCCTGTATTCCGGTCTGAAGTCATGACCCCACTCCGATATGCAGTGAGCCTCGTCAATGGCATAGAACGAAATCTTCACGCCCTTCAGGAAATCCACATTCTCATCCTTAGTCAGGGACTCGGGAGCCACATACAGCAGTTTCGTCTTGCCTGACAGGACATCGGACTTCACCTGGTCTATCGCACTTTTGGTCAGAGAAGAATTGATGAAATGGGCGACACCGTCCTCCTCACCGATATTCCTCATTGCATCCACCTGATTCTTCATCAGTGCAATGAGAGGAGAAATGACGATAGCAGTTCCTTCCATCAATATCGCCGGCAACTGATAGCACAGCGACTTTCCTCCACCTGTCGGCATCAGAACAAATGTATTCTTACCCGCCATCAGATTGCGGATAATAATTTCCTGATCACCCTTGAACTTGTCAAAGCCGAAATGAACTTTCAGTGTTTCAAATAAATTGTACTTGTCAGCCATACTCAAATCCTCATCTATCCGTATTCAAAACAAAGTTAAGAACAACATCGGAATTACCGCACTTCAACAGATAAAAATATCAATTCATTTTCAATCTCACCCCGTCAGCCTTTTCCAACTGTGCTGCGGCATATTCCACAGTCACCGTATACTCTTTGGCTTCAGTCGACGGCAGTTCAAACATCACATCCATCATCACAGTCTCGACAATGGAACGGAGTCCACGTGCTCCGAGCTTGAACTCCACCGCCTTGTCTACTATGTAATCCAGAACTTCCGGTTGGAATTTCAGTTCGATTCCGTCCATTTCGAACAGCTGCTCATACTGTTTTACGAGCGAATTCTTCGGTTCAGTCAGAATCTTGCGCAAAGCATCCCTGTCCAGCGGTTCCAGATAAGTGACTATCGGCAGACGTCCCACAATCTCAGGAATCATTCCAAAAGATTTCAGATCCTGCGACGATATGTACTGCATCATATTCTCCCTGTCTATCCTGCCGCGCTGTCCAACAGAATCGAACCCGACCACCTGGGTATTGAGCCTCTGGGCAATCTTGCGCTCTATTCCGTCAAACGCTCCACCGCAGATGAACAGAATGTTTCTGGTATCAACCTGAATGAACTTCTGCTCCGGATGCTTGCGTCCGCCCTGCGGCGGCACATTCACAACTGACCCTTCGAGAAGTTTCAGGAGTCCCTGCTGGACGCCCTCTCCGCTCACATCGCGCGTGATTGACGGATTATCGCTCTTGCGGGCAATCTTGTCAATCTCGTCAATGAAGACGATGCCCCTCTGTGCAGCCTCCACATCATAGTCAGCAACCTGCAGAAGTCTCGTCAGTATGCTCTCTATGTCTTCGCCCACATATCCTGCCTCTGTCAGCACCGTGGCATCCACAATCGTGAACGGAACCTTCAGGAACCGGGCTATGGTTCTCGCCAGAAGAGTCTTGCCGGTACCGGTAGCGCCCACAAGAATAATGTTGCTCTTCTCAATATCGACCTCCTGATCCTTCTTTGCAGACGTAATACGCTTGTAATGGTTATACACAGCAACAGAAAGATACCTCTTGGCCTCATCCTGACCTATCACATACTGGTCCAGATGTTCCTTTATCTCTTTCGGTTTCGGAATGTCCAGCTGGAATTCACTCTTTCCCTTCTTGCCACGAAGAGCCTCAGACACCATTTCGTGCGCCTGTTCGACACATTCGTTGCAGATATAACCGTCCACTCCCGCCAGCAGGAAACCGACCTCCTTTTCTGAACGGCCACAGAATGAACAATGGTTGTTACTCTTGGCCGGCATTATTTCCTCTTTTCAAGAACCTGGTCAATCATACCGTACTCCTTAGCCTCCTGAGCAGTCATCCAGTAATCTCTGTCACTGTCAGCCCACACCTTGTCAAACGGCGTATGAGAGTGGTCAGCGATAATCCGGTACAGTTCGTTCTTCATCTTCTGTATCTCGCGGGCCGTAATTTCAATATCACTGGCCTGTCCCTGTACACCTCCCATCGGCTGATGAATCATCACCCTGCTGTGCGGAAGTGCCGAACGTCTGCCTTCCTGACCAGCCACCAGAAGAACTGCAGCCATGCTTGCAGCCATACCTGTGCAGATAGTGGCTACCGGACTGCTGATGAACTGCATCGTATCGTATATGCCGAGACCTGCGGTAACAGATCCGCCCGGAGAGTTCAAGTAAATGGAGATCTCTTTGGTTGAATCGACAGAGTCCAGATACAGCAACTGCGCCTGAACCGTATTGGCGGTATAATCGCTTATCTCCGTTCCCAAAAAGATGATGCGGTCCATCATCAGTCTGGAGAACACATCCATCTGGGTCACGTTAAGCTGTCTTTCCTCCAGGATATACGGATTCAGATACTGGGACTCCGCCTTGATTACATCGTCCAGCGCCTGGCTGTTCATTCCCAGATGACGGGTAGCAAACTTTCTGAAATCGTCCATTACTTCTCCTCCTCAGCTTCAGCCTTCTTGGCGGTCTTCCTTGTAGCCTTCCTGGCAGGCTTCTTCTCGTCAGACTTCGGCTCGAAAAGCTTGTTGAAATCTTCCATGCTGACACTCTTCTTCTTGAGAGTGACCTGCTTCTTGATAGCTGCAGACAGCTTGGTCTCAACTGCGCGGTTCACCAGGCCATCAACAGTCTCACGCTTCTTCAGCATCTCCTTGGAATAATTGTCCAGAATCTCATCCGGAACCTGCATCATGCCATACTGTGCGAACTGGGCACGGGTAGCCTCGCGGGCCTGCTCCTTGACATCTTCCTCCTCAATCTTGATATCGTTGGCGCGAACCAGTTTCTCCTTGATAAGATGCCAGGTCAGTTCCTCGATGCTCTTCGGATAAGTCTCCTCAATGTCCTCACCCTCCTTGCTGTTCTCACGCAGGATTCTCTTGAGCAGTTCATCTGCGAACTCCAGTGTGCCGATGCGGGCTGTCAGATATTCACGGACATCAAGCAGCAGCTTGTAGTCGCTGTCCGGAACGAAGCTCTGCTCCAGCGATGTGCGAATCTTGTCACGGAACTCCTTCTCACTCTTGACTGCATCCTTGCCGAACACCTGGTCAAACAGTTCCTGATTGATTTCACCGGGAGTATAACGGGTTATCTCCGATACCGTGAAACAGAAATCCGATGTACACTTCTCAGCATCCTCCTTGCTGCATGACAGCAGAGAAGAGAGCTGGACAGCATTGTTCTTGTATGCTGCAGCCGGATTGAAACGGACCTCTGTACCATTCTTGGCACCGTTGAACAGTTCCTTGATACTGTCCTCTGCAAAATACTCAGGCATCAGAGCCGTATCCTCAACGACAATGCCGCCTTCCTTGACAGCACCATTCCCGTCAAGTTCAACCAGCTTGCCCTTCATCATGTCGTTGGCCTTGTACTCATCGACCTTGTCATATTTGCCGTTACGCTGGGTATAACTGTTGACCTGTCCGTCAACCATCTCGTCAGTAACCTTGATCTGATAGTATGTCAGAGTGTCATCCTTAGTGAGAGTGGCATCAAATTCAGGAGCGATGGCAATATCGAAGCAGAATGTCAGATTATCATCGTCCATGCTCTGACCCTGTTCCTTCTCATCATTCGGCAGCGGTTCGCCCAGCATATCGATATTGTTGTCCTTGATATAGCCCATGACCTTGTCCTGCAGAATCTTATTGATTTCCTCAGCCTTGATTGCCTTGCCGTACATCTTCTGAATCAGGCCCATCGGAACCATGCCCGGACGGAAGCCCGGCATTGAAGCCTTCTTTCTGTACTCCTTAAGCGACTTTTCAAGACTCTCCTGATAATCAGACTTTTCCAGACTCACTGTAAGCAGGCCCTGAACCTTGCTCACATTCTCAAATGAAACTTTCATTATTTCCTAAATGTTTAAATAAAAATCCTGTTGCGGCACCGGCTTCCCGCCGATGCTATTAAGACGCGAATTTACTCCTTTAATGACAAAACACCAAATTTCCCTATATATTTAAATAACATTAAGTATGTAGTGTAATAAGAGAGTGTTCTCTCAAGATATTTGTGTAACTTTGTAGTGTAAACACAGAGGAACCGGAAATGGAAGAAACCAGCACCACTTCGCAGGAACCGATGGTCCTCCACACGGAGAACCTGGTCAAGAGATACGGCAAGCGGACCGTTGTCAATCACGTGTCTATCAACGTAAAACAGGGCGAAATTGTAGGTCTGCTCGGCCCGAACGGAGCAGGCAAGACCACTTCGTTCTATATGACCACGGGGCTCATCACCCCCAACGAAGGCCGCATCTTTCTGAACGACGAGGACATCACCGAATATCCGGTGTACATGCGTGCCCGCAAGGGCATCGGCTACCTTGCACAGGAAGCCAGCGTGTTCCGCAAGATGACAGTCGAAGACAATATCGCGTCAGTGCTGGAACTTACGGGCAAGCCCGTGTCATACCAGAAAGAGAAACTTGAAAGCCTCATAGAGGAATTCAGCCTCCAGAAAGTACGCAAGAACCTGGGCGACAGGCTGTCCGGCGGAGAGCGCCGACGTACCGAAATTGCCCGATGCCTGGCCATCGAACCGAAGTTCATCATGCTTGACGAGCCATTTGCAGGTGTCGACCCGATTGCCGTTGAAGACATCCAGCAGATAGTCTGGAAGTTGAAATACCGCAATATCGGAATCCTCATCACCGACCATAACGTTCACGAGACGCTCAGCATTACAGACCGTGCATATCTGCTTTACGAAGGACGTATCCTGTTCCACGGCACGCCCGAGGAACTGGCCGCCAATCCTACCGTCAAAGCCAAGTACCTGAGCCAGAGTTTCGAACTTCACAAAAAAAGTTTCCAGCTCTGAGATACGCATCACAGAGCCGGAATATGTTCAGAAACATGCAGTCTGCCCCGATGCAGCGCTGCCATGCCATTATTTCTGTCTGATGAAAATATTGATGGGAGTTCCGGAGAAATTCCACTTCTCCCTGATCTTGTTCTCCAGGAATCTCTTGTACGGTTCCTTCACGTACTGCGGCAGGTTGGCAAAAAATACGAATGACGGCACAATCGGCCCCTGCAACTGCATGCAGTACTTGATTTTGATATACTTGCCCTTGATTGATGGTGGCGGATATGACTCGATGAGAGGCAGCATCTCAGCATTGAACTTGCCGGTCGACACCCTGTTCATACGATGCATGTACACCTCCTTGGCCTGTTCCAGAACCTTCATGATACGCTGCTTGTTGATAGCAGACGTAAAGATGATTGGGAAATCCGTGAACGGTGCCAGTCTGGAGCGGATTGCATCCTCGTAATTCTGCATCACCTTGGCAGAACGGTCCTCAATCAGATCCCACTTGTTCACAACCACGACGAGACCTTTCTGATTCTTCAGTACGAGCGACACGATATTCATGTCCTGACTCTCAATTCCGCGGGTGGCGTCAAGCATCAGGATACACACATCGGAATTCTCTATGGAACGGATAGAACGCATCACCGAATAGAACTCCAAGTCTTCTTCAACCTTGTTCTTCTTTCTGATGCCGGCAGTATCGACAAGATAGAAATCGAATCCGAACTTCGTATAGCGGGTATATATCGAATCGCGGGTAGTCCCGGCAATATCAGTTACAATATGCCTCTCCTCGCCGATAAAAGCATTCACGATCGAGCTCTTGCCCACATTCGGACGTCCGATAACAGCAAATCTGGGTATCTCCGTTTCAACTTCCTCATCGGGTTTGACCACCAGTTTGGAAATGACCAGGTCAAGCAGTTCCCCGGAACCGCTTCCATTGGCAGCCGACATGCATACCGGATCTCCAAGTCCGAGACGGTAGAACTCCGCAGCTCCATACTGCAGGTCATACGAATCCATCTTGTTGGCAACCAGAATGACAGGGGTCTTGGAACGTCTCAGGATATCGGCCACAGCCTCGTCCAGATCGGTCAGCCCGTTGCGTATGTCCACAAGGAACAGAATCAGGTCAGCCTCCTCTATCGCCACCTGCACCTGCTTGCGGATTTCCTCCTCGAACACATCATCCGAATTGACCACCCAACCTCCGGTATCGACAACCGAAAACTGTCTGCCGCACCAGTCACACTGGCCGTACTGCCTGTCGCGGGTAGTTCCGGCCTCGTCATCCACAATTGCCTGACGGGTCTGGGTAAGACGGTTGAAAAGAGTTGACTTACCCACATTCGGACGACCTACAATAGCTACAAGATTTCCCATAGTATGATAATTTACTGAGGATTATATCCAAAATTGGACAACTCCATATCGGAACTGCGCCAGTCCTTGTCCACCTTGATGAACACTTCAAGAAAGACCTTCTTGTCGAAGAACTTCTCCAGATCCTTGCGCGCTGCCGTTGCCACACGTTTCAGTGCCGCCCCCTCGTGACCGATCAGGATTGCCTTCTGCGATTCGCGTTCCACATAAATGACAGCATTTATCAGAATCCGGCTGCGGTTCTCCTTGAACTGTTCCACTGCAACCTCGACCGAATACGGTATCTCCTTCTCGTAATTGAGCAGAATCTTCTCCCGGATAATCTCCGAGACAAAGAAACGGGCCGGCCTGTCTGTCAGCTGATCCTTGTCAAAATACGGCGGCGAAGGCGGAAGCAGTTCGTCAATTCTCTTCCTGACATAGTCCACGCCGAAGCCGGTCTTTGCACATATCGGTATGATTTCAGCCTGCGGAAGTACCTCATGCCACGACTCAATCATCTTCTCCATCGATTCCTGATCGGACAGATCTATCTTATTGATGAGGACCAGAACAGGAACATCCAGTTTCGACACCTTTGCCAGAAAATCGGCATTCTTGTCCGTCTTCTCCACCACATCGGTCATATACAGAAGCACATCGGCATCGACCAGTGCTGATTCGGAAAAGGCCAGCATCGACTCCTGCAGCTTGTAGTTCGGCTTGAGCACACCGGGAGTATCCGAGAATACAATCTGAGAGTCCTCGGTATTGACAATTCCCATTATCCTGTGCCGTGTTGTCTGAGCCTTGAATGTCGCTATGGAGAGACGTTCCCCTACGAGCAGATTCATAAGCGTCGACTTGCCGACATTGGGATTGCCTACGATATTTACAAATCCGGCTTTGTGCATAGTTCAATTAATACAAAAAAAACGCATCGCAAGCGGTGCGTTTCCTTTCAATCTGCATAAATTACTCAGCAGCAGTCTCTTTTACGACAGCAAGCTTGCCTCTGTAGTAACCGCACTCACCACATACTGTGTGATATACGTGCCAGGCGCCGCAGTTCGGGCAAATTGCCAGAGTCGGTGCTACTGCGTGATCATGGGATCTTCTTTTGGCAGTTCTAGTCTTTGACTGCCTTCTTTTAGGATGTGCCATTTTCTTACTTTTTAATTGTTATA
>JAKSIW010000036.1 GCA_024398555.1 Bacteroidaceae bacterium
CATCGAAATACTTGCGGCACTTGTTGATGACTGCTGCCAGACGGATTATCTCGGGGCGGGTGCCTACTACGATAATCAGCTTCAGCTTGCCGTTATTCTGCCACTTTACATCACTATAATCGAATTTGGGTTGCTTGTTATCCATAATCGTATTGTTAAATGTCCTTTTCTGAATGCTTATTCCTGTACGACCTTGTCAAAGAATGTATCCGGGCGCTGAGGGTCGAAAATCTCGTTGCAGTACATCACTGTTACCAGGTCCTGTGTATCTGAGAGATTGATGATATTGTGGGTGTAACCCGGGAGCATGATGACGCTCTGGATTCTGTCACCGCTGACCTCGTAATTCAGAACTTCATCCGTTCCTTCCTTGCGGAGCTGGATCAGGCCGTGACCGGAAACCACAATGAACTGTTCCCATTTGGTGTGATGCCAGTGCTCACCCTTGGTGATACCCGGTTTGCTGATGTTGATGCTGACCTGACCGCACTTGAGGGTGTGGACGAGTTCCGTGAATGAGCCCCGGTTGTCCACATTCATCTTGAGGTCGAAAATGGCCTTTTCCTTCGGAAGATAGCTGAGATAGGTGCTGTATAGACGCTTGGCAAAACTGTCAGAAGGTATCTCAGGAATCATAAGGGTCTTGGGCATCTCAGCGAACTGATGCAGAAGAGCGACGATTTCACCCAACCTGACATGATGGGTGACCGTTGCCGCACAATAGCGGCCGTCTGCCTTGAGTACGGTATCAACGCCATCAAACTCGCAGTGATGCTCCTGACCCTTGAGAGCACATATCATCTCCTCCACAAGGTCGTCAATATAGAGAAGTTCCATCTCGACTGTCGGGTCGTTGACCGTAATGGGCAAATCGTTGGCGATGTTGTTGCAGAATGTGGCTACTGCCGAATTGTAGTTGGGACGGCACCACTTGCCATATAAGTTCGGGAATCGGTATACCAGCACCTTGGCACCCGTCTCTTCACCATACTGGAACATCAGTTCCTCACCGGCCTTCTTGCTACGGCCGTATTCGCTGTTGCCGAAACGGCCGGCAAGGGTTGCCTGGATGGAGGAACTGATCATCACAGGACAGGTATTCCTGTACTTCTTCAAGGTATTGAGCAGGATGGTGGCAAATCCGAAATTGCCCTCCATGAACTCCTTCGGGTCCTGAGGACGGTTGACTCCGGCAAGATTGAAGACGAAATCACACTCCCTGCACCACCTGTCAAGTTCTTCTGGTGTAGAATCGATATCGTACTCATACACCTCAGAGATGGTCAGGTCGCCATAACATTTCGCCTTACCATCACGGATATTCTTTAGCTGTGAGCACAGGTTCTTCCCTACGAACCCTTTTGCTCCGGTTACTAATATTTTCACGCTAATTGCTTATTATTTGTTATATTATGCTCTAAACTCTTTTGAAAATGTCTCTTGTACAGACCTTCACTCGGCAAATGCCCTCCTGATATTTCAGCATTGGATATAACTTCGCCAATGTCCATTACAGAAAAGGACATAACATATAGTGCGAAATGATAGGACGCAAATTTAATCATTTAGCACCATCGAAACAAGGAAATATCCTTATTTTATTTTAATAAATAATAGATAATTTATAGATACATTATCTTTGGGCTGCCCCCTTACGGTTCTTCATTTCGATGGCCTTCCACTTGTCGCGGGCCAGCTGCTGCATATCGACGACGGTATCTCTCTCATCTACAATCTCGTCGCCCAAAATCGTTTCGATGATATCCTCCATGGTGATGAGTCCCTCGAACGCGCCGTACTCATTGACAACAATAGCAATCTGTTCCTTGCTCTCCACCATCTTGTCCCAGACCTTGTCGATGGTCTCCGTCTGTGGGAACTTCTCGATGTCGCGTCTGATGTCAGAGAGTTTTTTATCATACCTGTCTTCCGCCATCAGCTGGAGCGCGTCCATTCTGAGTATGTATCCGGTGATGTAGTCATCGTTGTCGGAATATACAGGTATTCTGCTGTGATGCAGGAATCTGCGATCCTTGTAGAAGGACTTGATGGGCATGCTCTCCGGGGCTATGGCAGCCACCACGCGAGGGGTCATGGCTGTAGTCACTTCTATCTCGTCAATGTTGATAATATTCTGAATGATTTCATTCTCGTCCTCGTCCAGTTCGCCCGTCTCTTCGGCGACATCAGCCATTGCTCCGATTTCTTCGCGCGACACGCTGACATCATTGTTTTTAGGAGATATCAGCTTCTGCAGGAACTCCACAGAGACCACTATCGGAAAGAGAATCACTATCAGATATCTGATCACCGCGGTGGCAAATCCCGTCAGCGACTTCCAGTACGACGTACCGATGGTCTTCGGGATGATTTCCGCAAATACCAGAATCAGTATCGTAGTGACGGCGCTGACCACTCCGAACCACTGCGAGCCGAAGATGATTGTGGCCTGCTGACCCACTCCGGCGGCACCTACTGTGTTTGCAATGGTATTCAGCGACAGGATGGCCGCAAGCGGTCTGGAGGTGTTCTGTTTGTACTGTTTGAGTCTCGGGGCATATTTGCATCCTTCGTCATCGAGCATCGTGATATAAGAGATGGGCGTACTCATCAGTGTGGCTTCGAGAATGGAGCACAGAAATGAGATGGCTACGGCGATGAAAAGGAACAGAAGCAGTTCTAACATGTATGGAATATTTACTTATAAGTATGCATACTCTGATCGGATGACGGCAGGTAATTGACTCCGTACCATGTTATCTGCATGGCGAGGAATGAAAGAATCGTCAGTGTTACGGCAAAGGCGCGTCTTCTGCTGCTGACGTGCGTCCCGGCCAGAGTCAGAAGCCAGGTGGCCGCGGCCCAGCATTCCTTGGCATCCCAGGTCCAGTAGTCTCCCCAGGCCTGCTGTGCCCAGAAAGCACCGCATATCATTCCCACGAGCAGGAGTGACGAGGATGTGCTGAGCAATCTGCCGGACAGTTCCGGCTTCATCTTCGGAGTGATGCACGAAATGATGCCGAAGATCACCGCAAGGGCAAGTACAGCATACGCCAACATATATATAATTATGTGCGGGATAAACCAGAGACTGCGCAAAGCTGGCATCAGAGTGCCGAAACTTATTCTCGCAATGGAGAGCAGCGTGAATGCCGTCGCCAGCACCAGCGCCGCAACAAGCATCTTCCAGCTGCGCCAGGTCACCTTCAGCCCTGCGAATGCGGCCAGAACGAGCAGAATCGCGCCGACAGCAAGCACCGGCAGCCACCGGTCATGCACCACAAGCAGTACGCTGACCATCCCGTCTTCATCATCATAGCTGTACTGGTAGAACCTGTATCCTCTGTACCTGAAGGGATGGTTCACACCGGTCGTAAACTCGCGCCCGTCGATGAAAACCGTACTGCTGTACTGCTTCGGGCTGGAACCGTCTTCGTAATAGTCGATGCGGAATTCCTTAAGTCTGACTGAAAAAGGCAGCTGCAGGGAATCCCCGTTCTCCTCATACGCCATGCACTCGTCCGAGCCCCGGCTGACAGAGATTTCTCCGTGAAAATCATCCAAAGAGCCTGCCAGGCCACCGAGTATGACCAGGGAAAGACCCAGATGACTGAGCAGCGGCACATACTTTCCTTCCTTCCAGTCCGACACGGCCTGATAGCAGAGCGAAAGCATCAGAAGTATCATCAGTGAGACGAAAGTCCAGTGGCGGAACAGTCCGAATCCGTACGTACCCTCGACTGCAACCATAACGGCGACAGCGAGAATCAATGCCACGTCAAACAAGCGTTTCATAGGCACAAAAATACTTAAAATAGATACTCGGCACAACAATTTGTCCCGCAATGTCTGAGGATGCATTATCTTTGCAGAACAAAAAGACAGGGGATGCTGGAGCAGCTTGCAGGAATAATTTCAAGTTCAGTCATGATCACGGGCCTCGTCATCGTGATGATGATGATGATCGAATGCTTCAACGTCCGGTCACAGGGACGTTTCGCCGATTTCATGCGTCGCAGAGGTCCCCTGCAGGTTATCATCGCGGCTCTTCTGGGGACTGTCCCCGGATGTATGGGCGGATTTGCCGTGGTATCGCTCTACACTCACGGGATTATGAGTTTCGGCGCACTCGTCGCAATGATGATAGCATCCTCGGGCGACGAATCATTCGTGATGCTGGCCATGATGCCCCGGACAGCATGCTGTCTGATGCTGGGACTGACAGTTCTGGCCATAGCGGTGGGAACAACGGTGGACCTGATTCACAGGAAGCCCGCCATAGCAAATCAATGTGAGGAAAATTATGCGGTACACACTCAGGACATCACCCGCGGCAGCCGCCATTTCGGGTGGAAACGCATCCTGCTGGCATTCGGTATCCTTATTTTTCTGACAGCTCTGTGTCTGGGAATTTTCGAAGAGGAGCATTCCACGGCAGGAATTGCCCAGCCGGAATATTTCCTGGGCAGCATCAATCTGCTCAGCGAGGACTGGATGAACATCATGTTCGCTGTGTTCGGACTGCTCGTCCTAATACTGGTCCTGAGCGCCGACGACCACTTTCTGGAGGAGCATCTGTGGCATCACGTCGTGTGCCATCATCTGCTGAAGATATTCCTGTGGACGGCAGGGACTCTGACGATTATCGCCCTGCTCATGCACTTCGTCAACATCTCCACATGGGTGAATGAGAACGTTATGATAATGATTCTGCTGGCCGCCGCTGTTGGAATAATTCCGCAGTCCGGACCGCATCTCGTGTTCGTCACGATGTTCGCGTCGGGCATCATCCCTCTGCCGGTACTCGCCGCCAGCTGCATCAGCCAGGACGGTCACGCAGCCCTGCCTCTCCTTGCCGAAGACAGGAAATCGTTCATCATTGCCAAGGCCGTCAATTTCGTGATTGCCGTAATCGCCGGCATCAGCCTCACTATATTTTAAAAAAAAAGCGCTCCCTGTCGGAGCGCCCGGATTTAGGATTTATCAGTTTTTCTTGTTCTTGCGAGCTGAATAGTAAGGAGTGTTGTAAGTCAGAACGATGTAACCGTCCTTCTGGCTCAGCACAAGCTGTGTGCCGTCATCATCCACCTCGTATGTGAGTGCGCCCTTCTCACCCTGCACCTGATGGTATATCACATTGAAGATGGTTGACACCTCGTCGAACTGGTCAGCCCTGTTGCCGAAAGGAATCTGCACGATGAGCTGTCCGAGCATTCCGCGCTTTGAGACATCCACGTAATTGATGCTCAGATAGATGTTTGTGCCATGGCAGTTGCCTTCGAGACAGTTGAGCTCATTGTTGAAGGTGTATCCCTTCTCAGAAATCTGTCTGGCCACCTTGGAATACGGCTGATTGAGGTCAATGCCGTCGAACTCAAAAGCAGATGCGCATACTGATGTCAGCATCAATGCGATAACAAAAAATAACTTTTTCATAATTCAATTGTTAATTTGGTGCAAAAATACAAAATATCATTGTTTTGGCAACAACATGCACTGAAATTAAGAATGTTCGCCACGATACACATTATTTATATTACATTTGCGTACACATACATGATTTATAAAGCAATATGGCATTAAAACTCAAGAAACTTCTGGCAGCATCCGTAGCACTGCTGTCAGCCGTGTACGCCCCGGCAGCGGAACTGTCCTCCACGGGTCAGATGCGTCACACTTTCGCGAACCCTCTCGACATTCTGACCGGCAACCAGCCGGCCGTACGCGGCGGCGAGCCTGTCGTACTCATCTTCCAGGATGACTACTATCTGTTCGTATCGCACCAGAAGGGTTACTGGTATTCTCCCGATTTTCAGAACTGGACCTACGTCAGCGCCCCGAACTATCCGGGCGGAGTCGTGTCCGTAGTGGAGATGGACGGACAGCTCATCGGCTGCTCCATGAACAACAGGAACGTATATCGCTGTCTCGATGCCAAGGCCGGCACCTGGGAGAAGTGCGGCGAACTGTCAAGCGACCGCTACGGCGATGCCAATATGTTCGTTGATGATGACGGCCGTCTGTATATGTACTTCGGCTGGTCCCAGATAATGCCTTTCCAGGTCGTGGAGCTTGACAAGCAGACCTTCAAGGAGATAGGCGAACCCAAGCAGCTCTTCTGGAGCGACATCAAAAACCACGGTTTCGAGGTGCGCAAGCCGGAGGACGTCATCTACTCCATCTTCAACGGCCGCCGCGAATACGGTCCGGAGGAGCTCCCCTGGATAGAGGGTCCGTACATGATCAAGCATAACGGCAAATACTATCTGCAGTACGCCGCCATCGGTCTGGAGTTCATCTCCTACTCGCACGGCATATACGTATCGGACAGTCCGATGGGGCCGTTCACATACAGCGAGCACAACCCGCTCACCTTCAAGACCAGCGGATTCCAGGTAGGCGCAGGCCACGGCAGCACCTTCCACGACAAGAAGGGCAACCTCTGGACCATCTGCATGATTCCGGCACAGTACGGTGAGGGCGGACGCGGTTCGGAACTGGCCATCTACCCGACTGCCGTTGACAAGCAGGGCGTCATGTACTCCAACACCGCTCTCGGAGACTATCCGCAGTACTATCCGGCAGAACGCAGTGAAGGCGGCGCTGACAACTATGTCGACTGGAAGCTGCTGTCCGTCAAGAAGAAGGCCATCGTATCCTCTACATTCGAAAACTACTCACCGGCTGGTGCCCTCGACGAGGACTTCACCACCTGCTGGGCGGCAGAGACCGGCAATCCGGGCGAGTTCTTCACCGTCGATTTCGGTGCAGAGGCCACGGTACATGCCATACAGCTGAACTGGGACCACATCGGTGCGACCCGTGGCGGAGGCATGGGATTCGGAGCCCCGCGTCAGAATGCAGCCCAGACAGAGAGGCTCTACCAGTGCTACGAAGTCTTCGCATCGTCCGACAATGCCAATTGGACCCGAATCATCAGCAAGCCCGAGAACAGACTTGAACTCAAGCACGACTACATCGAGCTGGCCGAGCCTGTAACCGCACGTTATATCAAGGTGGTCAACGTCGCCACCTATGACAACGCGAAGTTCTCCATCAAGGACCTACGCATCTTCGGTACCACTCCGCAGATGAAGACCCTGAAGGTGAAGAAGTTCATGGCCCTGCGCAATCCTGAGGACCGTCGTGAGGCGAATCTGGTTTGGGAGCCCGTCCCCGGTGCAGACGGCTACATCATCCGCTACGGCATCGAAAAGGACAAACTGTACAACAGCTATATCGTATATGACAGGACCACGCTCTACATGCACAGCCTGAACACCGCCCCGGAATACTGCTTCTCGGTGGAGGCGTTCGACAGCGGCCTGGATTTCTACCGCGAAAATCCGCTTGCCACCATCGGCTTGGGCGCAGAGATTCAGCTGGCCAAGGGCGGCGGCAGCTTCGCCTACCGTCAGTCAGCCGACACGAAGATTCTGATGCTCAAGGAAGGCCAGTCCGAATACATCTTCGACGGCATCGAGCCTGGCAGCTATGTCCTGAACCACTCCTACGGTCCTGTACTCTGGTCAGGCCAGCTCACTGAGAAGGAGCTGATTTCAGACAAGGCCAATCCTGAGCCGACCGTCACCGCCGACCTGACACTGCTCGGTGCCGGTACCGAAGTCACAGGCAGGCTCGTCATGGAGATTATCCCCGGCCCGAAGTCCGGCACGATGAAGGTTATAATCAAGTAAGCAAATAACAATGAAAAGAATATCAGCAATACTAAGTGTTCTGGCCATATCCTGTGCACTGTCATCCATCAACGCTCAGACATCACCGGACGGCAGGATCAAGGTTACGGTTGACAACGGCTCATTAATTGTCCGGTACAAGGGTGCAGGCGGCATGCAGACCATCTTCACCGCTGACGCAGCCATCATGAGCAAGGGCGACAGCCGCAAGTTCACGGAGAAATACACCATGATTGAAGGCAAGCAGCGCAACATCTCCAAGAAAGGTGTCGAGACGGCCTACACCCTTCAGGACGGAGCTGTCCTGCTGGTCCGCGCTTTCAACGATGGCGTAGCTTTCCGCAAATGGTGCCCCACCCCCGGCAGCAGAAGCGAGGTCCCGACCGAAGTGGATTTCTCCCAGGCAAAGAACAACTGGCTCCTGCGCTGGAGCGACTCCTACGAGGACTTCTTTCCGCTGAACCGTCAGTACAAGGCCGGTGACCGCTTCGCCTTCCCTTCTCTCTTCGAGTATGGGAACGGAGTTTTCGCACTGCTATCCGAATCCGACATCCATGCTGACAATGCAGCATCGACCCTGTTCGCCACCGACAGCAAGGGTGTGTTCCGCATCCAGCCGGACCAGAATGACAGGGAGCCCGAAATCAGCCCCTGGCGTGTAGTCATCATCGGCTCTCTCGGCGACATAGTGGAATCCACCCTGATTACCGACAACGCCGATGCCTGCAAGCTGGAGGACACTTCATGGATTGAGCCGGGCGTGGCATCATGGGTTTATTGGGCCTATAATCACGGTTCCAACGATTACAGTATAATAAAGAAATATGTGGATATGGCAGTGGCCATGCATCTCCCATACGTGCTCATCGATGCCGAATGGGACGGTTTCGACAAGCTTCCGTCCAACGAGGGCAAGACAGTGGAGGATGCCGTCCGCTACGCCACCGACAACGGCATCAAGCCGCTCATCTGGTACAGCTCGTCAATCGGATGGATAAACGGTGCCCCCGGACCGAAATTCCGTCTGAACAAGCCTGAGGACCGTGAGAAGGAGTTTGCCTGGTGCGAGAGCTTAGGCATCAGGGGTGTCAAAATCGACTTCTTCTCGGGCGATACGAACGAGAACATGCAGTATATGATTGACCTGATGGAAAGTGCCGCAAAGCATCATCTGACGGTGAATTTCCATGGTGCCACCACCATGCGGGGATGGCAGAGGACATACCCGAACCTCGTCTCAACCGAAGCCGTCTATGGCGCCGAGTGGTACAACAACACTCCGATGTTCACGAAGCGGGCCGCAGCACACAACGCTACGCTTCCCTTCACCCGCAACGTCATCGGTTCGATGGACTACACGCCGTGCGCATTCTCCGACTCGCAGCATCCGCACATCACCACCCACGCTCACGAACTGGCTCTGACCGCTCTGTTCGAGTCCGGCGTACAGCATCTGGCCGACCGTCCTGAGAGCTTCCTGGCCCAGCCGCAACAGGTTCAGGATTACCTCGGCAGTCTGCCGACCGCATGGGACGAAACCCGCTACATCAGCGGATATCCGGGCGAGAGCGCGGTTCTGGCACGCCGCAGCGGAACCACCTGGTACGTCGCAGGCATCAACGGTCTGGACGAGCCGCAGTCACTTGACATCAGTGCAGTCCTGAAGCTGAAGGCAAAAGGCAGTGTCATCATGTTCGAGGATGGAGACTCCGACAGCGACCCGTGGAAGATAACCAGTCTTGACAGCAGCAAGGGCATTGGCACAAGCATCAGCTGCAAGGCCCGCGGAGGATTCGTGATGGTCATCGGGAAGTAACCCGACATCCGCATAAAATAACAGCAAACGGTCCGGCTTGAAAAAACCGGACCGTTTGCTATATGACTGCTTCTGCCGATTACTTGAGAAGCATGCCGCGTGACTCGGAAACCTGATCCTTGACCAGAGAGAGCTGCTCGCGGAACTGGTCAACGCTGATGGCATTGATTACGCCCAGTGGCTGGAGAGCCTCATTGATCTCCTTGTACTCAGGATTGATCTCTGCCAGATCATCCATTGCAATTGTCAGAAGAGCAATCTGGAGTGTGAACTCTGAAGCTGAATCATCGTCAAATGCTGCGAGGAACTTGTCTGAATTCTGTGATGCGATGAATGTGTGCTCTACAATGGCAGCAGCGCAGACATCCCAGAAGAAATGGAGACGGCCGTTCTCCCTGCAGGACTCATGGAAAGCCTTCAGAGCCTCAGCGGTGTTCTCATAAGTGAAGATGTCCTTCAGATGGGAGTCATTGATGTCGACATACAGCTTGGTGAGAGCTGCATCATACTCGTTGACCGGCATTCCGTACAGTGATGCAACAGACTTGTCAACATACAGAAGGGCGGCTGCGCGATACTTCTGAGACAGAGTCTGCAGATCGTTGATTACGGACGGATTGAGCAGATAGTCAGGCTTGACCTGCTTCTCCTTCTCGGTCAGAACGATGGTACCGTCGTTGTTGGAAGCGACGAAATCCAGCGGTTTCAGTCTTACGACCTCTGCTGCAAGACTGTCAAGCTGCATCTTGATGTACTCCTCCTGCTGCAGTTCTACCTGAGACTTCTCCTTGGGGGCTGCAGCCTGCTGGGCAGCCTTCCTGTTACCGCAAGATACCATGCAGACACACGCTGCGATGGCAAGGAACATTGAAACTTTCTTCATTTTGTTTGTTGTTAAATAATTAATGATATCATTTTTTCTTTCTGTCCGGAATATCCATGAGCAGCAGCACCGTGACAACAATGCACATCAGCAGCAGCACGCCCATATTGAACCACAGGGTCGGAATCTCACTGTCACCGAGTCTCTTGACCGAGCTGTAGAACGGTGCACGGCCGTTGCGGCTCTTCGGTGTCAGATATACGCGACCCACCTGGGGAACTATGTGATTATCTACTATCAGCAGTTCCTTTTCGGAATCTCCTCCTGTCAGGAACTCCTCAAGACGCAGATTGCAGTTGGCCCTCTTGAGCCTGATCATCTCATCCTTTCCGTTCTGTCTGATCAGCTCTCCCATATAGGAATCCTTGCTCAGAGTGGCGTCATTGCTCTTCCTGTCAAGAATCTTCTTCGCATCGTCCAGATAGGACATCACAGATTCGTAGTCGTAGTCACCGGTGTAAGGCTCCATTCCGCACTGTACAGCCAGTGTCGGAAGTTCGTTGCGCAGCACCTCCAGATGTCCGGGCTTCACTTCGATACCCTGACGAAGTTCATCCTGCCAGGTCTCCATCTGGGACTCCAGCTCATAGATGAACGACTGTCTGTAGAACAGTGCCTGGAACCTCTCCTTGTCCAGTTCGAAGAAAGGACGCTCGTAGTCATTGTAGCAGTAGGTACCCACAGCCAGAGCCTCGAAGGCCCAGCGTGAAGGAATCACGTCACCCACAACCGGCACATTGTCAGTCTTGCTCTCACCGTTCAGGTCAGAGAAGGATACGACAAGACCGCAGAGCAGAATCTGAGGAATAAGCAGTATCGGGATGCTTATGTAGATGGCCACGACCGAATTCATGCACTGTGACAAAAGCAGTCCTATGAGGCTGGACAGCAGTGCGGACACGAACAGAATCATCCACCACATCAGGAACATTCCCTTCAGGCCCATCACCAGATTGCCCACGATGATGAACAGTGCCGTCTGGACGAGCGATACGGCTGCCGCAAATATTATCTTGCTCCAAATGTAGGATGAGTAGCTCAGACTCAGGAACTTCTCGCGCTTGAGCAGCGTCCTGTCCTTGATGATTTCCTCGGCGCTTCCACTCATACCCAGGAATATCGCCACAATGATGGCCATGAAGAAGTAGCTCACCATGTTCTTGTTGTCCATCACCGTGTAGCCTTCCTGCGGAGCATAGCGTGTCAGCAGTCCGCAGATGCCGGCCAGAAGCGGTGCCTCCAGCAGTGTGATGAGAATGTACTGCAGATTGGTGAGCTTCGCCTTGACATTTCTCTCCAGGAAGATGCACATCTGCTTCCATGCGGACGGTTTCTTCTGACTGGACCCGGGGATTTCGGACACTGTCTCGTCACAGGCTGCGCTGCGGCGCTCCAGATACATGGAATGCCACTGCGCCGGTGATATCTTGCGCTCCGTGCTCAGATGTCCGGTATCATCCAGAGCCTTCTCATTGATGATGTTCAGGACTATTTCCGGATTGACGTTGCCGCAGGTCGGACAGGTACTGGTCTCCGAGTCGGCGTAGTTGGCGGCATCCTTGAAGTAGGTCACCGCATCGATTGGATTGCCGTCGAATATCGGATAGCCGCCCAGATCCAGCAGGCAGAGACGGTCGAAGAGCTTGTAGACATCGCTCGAAGGCTGATGGATGTTCAGCACCACGAGTTTGCCATGACAGGTCTGTTCCTTGAGAAGACCCATCACATTGTCCGTATCGGATGATGAAAGTCCCGAAGTAGGTTCGTCCAGGAATATCACAGACGGTTCTCTGATGAGCTCCAGGGCGATGTTCAGACGCTTGCGCTGACCGCCGGATATGGTCTTGTTGAGCGGAGAGCCCACCACGAGGTCCTTGGCCTTGTCCAGACCGAGATCCCTGAGCAGGTTCATTACACGGCGGTCAATCTCCTCCGCGCTCATGCCGTCGAAGCACAGGCGGGCCGTGTAGTACAGATTCTGATATACGGTGAGCTCGTCTATCAGGAGGTCATCCTGAGGGACGAAGCCGATGAGGTCCTTCGCGCATTTCTCATCTATGGAATGTCCGTTGATGGTCAGCGTGCCGCTCTGAGGTCTTAGGGAGCCGTTCAGTATGGACAGCATCGTAGTCTTGCCTGCGCCGCTGCCTCCCATGATGGCCATCAGTTCTCCGCCATGCAGGGTCATGTTCAGATTGTGAAGACCGTTGTCGGAATCGCTGAACTTGAAATTGACATCCCTTATCTGATAGACGATGCGGGTATCATCCGCCTTTTCATAGGCCTGCCTGATGGCCGGGTAATATATCGGAGCACCCTTGTGATTCTTCAGGACTCCGCTCACGTGCCATACCTGGAATATGCCGGGCGCCAGCAGCACGTCGTCGAAGGTGACTTCATCGCCACCCATGTACGAGAAGAGGATGAGATTGCTCTCCTCTATCCACAGGGTCTTGATATGACCGTCATATCTGTTGAAACGCTGGAGTCTGACATTGCGTCCCTCGCAGTCACGGACAAAGTCGCAGAAGTCCCTGTAGACATCGTCTGTCACGCCGAAGCGGTCGGCCATCAGCAGGAACATCGGGTCCCTGACATCGAAGGACTCCGGCGATATCATGCAGAACTCCATAAGACGCAGAAGGACAAGTTTCAGCTCATCTGCCTGAAGCTTGTCCTTGATATTCGAGCATATCTTTCCTACCACAGCATCCTTGTCCACGCCGCTTCCATCCTCGTAGAAGAAGCGGAGATCCCGGTAGAGGTTCATGTAGGACTGGGTATTTCTGAGACCGAAATGATGGCTCAGATAATCACCGAGCAGTTCCTCCGCCCCTGACACCTCAACGCTGTTCTTCGCTCCGAAGAGGGCGAAGATATTGATAAGGCCGGATAATGTTATGTCGTTAAGCACAGTCGGATTTTTCCTTAATTACGTAATACTTCGCAAAATTAAGCAAACGCAGGGAAAAACACAACTATAAAGACTTAATATTATTGTTTTATTTTTAGACTACATCTTGACGAGTTCATACTCACGGGAACCGAGACCGAGCTTTTCGGCCTGTTCCAGACATGCACGCCACTCAATTTCAGGATTGGAGTTCTTGAAATGGTCATGATGGTCCACGAATCCCGGCTTGTGAATGTTCGCGTAGAGCTGGCCTCCGGGCAGAGGCTCTGCAGCCAGACAGGCATCCACACATGCCCAGTCAAGTGCCAGAGGATCGAAGGAGGCGAACATTCCGACATCCGGCAGAATCGGCACGTCGTTCTCGCCGTGGCAGTCGCAGTTCGGGGAGATGTCACGCACCAGGGAGACATGGAACGACGGACGGCCGTCCAGTACAGCCTTGGCATACTCGGCGATACGGCGGCAGAGCATGTCGTTGGCATTGCTCTCGGTGAAGCTGATGGCATCGAAATTGCATGCGCCTATGCAGCGGCCGCATCCCACGCAGTTTTCCTTATTCACTGACATTTTCCTTACATCTGCATCAAATGTCAGACCGTCGTTGGCACACTCCTTCTGACACATGCGGCACCCTCTGCAGAGGTCCGGATTGATCTGTGGCTTGCCGCAGTTGTGCTGGTCCTTCTTGCCGGCGCGAGAGCCGCATCCCATACCGATATTCTTGATGCAGCCGCCGAAGCCGACCTCCTCGTGTCCCTTGAAGTGGTTGAGACTGATGATTATGTCGGCATCCATCACGGCGCGGCCTATCTTAGCCTCCTTGACATACTCGCCTCCACGAACCGGAACAAGTATGTCGTCAGTACCTTTCAGACCGTCTCCGATAATGATGGGGCAGCCTACGGTCAGAGGGGTGAAGCCGTTCTGCCATGCGCAGTACAGATGTTCGAGAGCGTTCTTGCGCGAGCCCACGTACAGGGTATTGCAGTCTGTGAGGAAAGGTTTGCCGCCCATTTCCCTTATGATGTCCACCAGCACTCTGGCATAGTTCGGGCGCAGATAGCTCATGTTTCCAAGCTCGCCGAAATGCATCTTTATCGCTACGAACTTGCCGTCCATATCTATGTTGCCGATTCCGGCAGCCAGAATCATTCTGCGCAGTTTCACGAGGGTGCTGTCACCATACATTTCAGTATGGAAATCAGTAAAAAAAACTTTACTTTTGTTCATATGCACACATTTAAAGATGTACAAATATAGCTGAATAAGGCGTAACTTCACTAAATTTGCATATTCATTTTAACGAACCATAATAATACATGTCATGGCAAAGACACTGAGGTCATCATTTCTGGCCGGATTCTGCATAGGAATAGCGGGATTCGTATATCTGGCACAGAAGGACATTATTGGAGCGGTACTCTTCGCTTTCGGTCTTCTCGCTGTTGTCCATTACGGACTGAAGCTGTATACCGGAACGGCAGGGTTCTTCAAAAAAGGCGAACTGGGCACTCTGTTCCTCATTCTGTCCGGCAACATTGCCGGCTGTCTGGCCGTAGCTCTGATTGCCAGATGTTCCCCGATGCCGCTTCAGGACACTGCCACGAAGATTCTGGAGGCCAGACTGGCATCCGGACCGTTCCGTGGCGGAGTACTTGCCATAGGCTGCGGATTCATCATGACGACCGCCGTCAATTTCGGACGCAAGGGTCAGTTCCTGCCCATTCTGTTCGGTGTTCCGCTTTTCATCACCTGCGGCTTTCCGCACTGCATAGCAGACGCATTCTACTATCTGTGCGTCCCGTTCCCATTCCTTGCCGAACATCTTGGCAGCGTGCTCTGCTTCTATCTGAGCATCGTAATCGGCAACTTCATCGGGTGCAATCTCTACCGCGTTATCTGGAAAGACTGATTATGAAAAAGAATATTTTGCCATCGGTCGCGGCGGTCACGGCATTTGCGGTGGCAGTACTGTCAGGAGCATGTTCCAATCCCCAGAGCAGCGTGACGGAAACAGTCAGCTGCAATGATTCAAGCCAGTATGTCAGATTCTCCATGAAATGCGAGATTCCTGTCGTAACATCGCCGGCCGATGCTGCCATACGCGACTCAATCATCAGCCGGGCAGTGCTCGAGCTGGAGCGTTTCGGTTCATTCGAGCAGCCGCACAGACTTCCCGAATTCGAGGGGGACAGCAATGACATGAAAGCCCTCATTTCCTTCTACGGACACGAGACCTTCCTCTATCTGGAATCCCTGGCGCAGGAGGATATGCAGGAGCGTATCGGATACACGATGTTTCTTCCGGCATGGGAATATACGGCGGATGTCAGGAAAATATCCGAATCCGCGTCATACGTAGTCTACGAATCGCGCAACTACATCTATATGGGCGGCGCGCACGGAGGAGTGACCGGAGAGGGACAGATGACATTCCGCAAATCGGACGGCAGGCTCATAGAGTCGTTCATCAGACCCGGTTCGGAGCTGGAACTTCAGGACGCTCTGAAGGAAGGACTGCTTTCGTACTACTCGCAGTACGAGGACGGACTTTCAAGTTACGGGGACATCAGGCCCAGACTGTTTCTTGATACGGACAGCATCATTCCACTGCCGATGTGGGCGCCGTATCCTTCCGGAGAAGGACTGGTGTTCACATACCAGCAGTACGAGATTGCCCCATATTCGGACGGGATGCCGTCATTTACGGTTCCTTACAAGACAGTCCGCCGCTACATGACCAAAGAGGCGAAAAGAATCACAGGAAAATGATTGAAATGACACACAAGCACATCATTCTGGCATCAGCCGTCGCACTTCTCATGGCCGGCTGCATCAGGGAGGAGGCTCCTAACGCAGAAGCAGACATTACATGCTGTACACTGCCGGAGGGTTATATTCTGGACAAGGAGATTGACTATTATGCGGGATACGACAATACCATTCATGCTTTTCCTCTCGACATCACGGTGCGGGACGGAGTCGGCCTGACATCACTTTCCCCCTGTTTCGAACTGACTCCGGGAGCCACCATCGAGCCCGCAAGCGGTTCCACGCACGATTTCAGCAGTCCCGTCAGATACAAGGTGACGTCGGAAGACAGGAAGTGGAGCAAGGAGTACTCCGTCTGTTTCCACTATCGCAGCCAGCAGGATTTCCCGCTCGTCATGCATCTCGATTCAGCGGAAACAGAGTCCGGATTCCACACATTCCATGACGGCATCATCACATGGTGCAGCGGCAACCGCGGATTCAGGCTTGTGAATACCGGAGCGGCCCCTGACATGTACCCTACCGTCTATTCTCCTGACGGATACAGTAACGGATGTGCAGTACTGACCACGCGAACCACCGGCAGTCTGGGTGAGATGGCAGGAATGCCTATTGCCGCCGGCAATCTGTTCATCGGCACATTCGACATACTCAACGCCATGAAGGATGCACTGGCCGCCACTAAGTTCGGCACCACATACACTCACAAGCCGCTGGCTGTGGAAGGCTGGTACAAATACACCCCCGGACCGAAATTCTACGAAGACGGACAGTACACCGACAGAGTGGACCATGGCAACATGAACGCCATATTCTTCGAGACGGACGACAATGTGAAGATGCTGGACGGCCACGCCGACACGGAGGGATGGAACCACCCGGCTATGGTGGCGCTGGCATCCATGCCCGAGATACCCGTCGCCACGGAATGGACGCACTTCAGGCTGGAATTCGATTATGACAGATATGGGCACGGCGTTGACCCGGACAAGCTGGCCGCCGGCAGATATTCCATCTCACTGATATTCTCCTCCAGCGCAGGAGGCGGTGAATTCGAGGGAGCCCCGGGCAGCACCCTCATGCTGGACGAAATCAGAATAATTAATGAATGAAGTCATGAAGAGCAGACTGTTTGCAGCAACGATAGCGATCCTGGCTCTGGCGCATTGCGCTCCGGCACAGGCAGAGATACATTACGACATTCGTGCCGGCATCGGCATAGGCGGCATCGCCCCTCTTCCGTTTCCGGAGGAAATCAGGGAGATATACAGCTATTCACCTGGATTCCAGCCGTCCATTCAGGCAGGCATGTCGGACATGCTTTCCACGAAATGGGGTGTGCGCACTGCCCTGAGACTTGAGACGAAAGGTATGTCGACTTCCGCCAGGGTCAAGAACTACAGCATGTCCATCACCGGCGATGACGGCAGTTCCCTCTACGGATTCTGGACCGGCGATGTTGACACCGACGCACGCAACTTCCTGCTGACAGTACCGGTAAGTGCCGTGTATCAGATAACCGACAGGCTGAGTCTGGATTTCGGCCCGTACCTGTCTCTGCTTCTTGGTGGAGATTTCAGCGGCGAGGTGAGCGACGGCTATCTTCGTGAGGGAAGTCCCATCGGCGACAAGGTCGTCTTCGAGAACGGCGCCACCAGCAGCTACGACTTTTCGGATTCCTACAGCAGGTGCCAGTTCGGTCTTTCCTTGGGAGCCGACTACCGCATCAATGACGAATGGTTCGTATCCGCAGCACTTGACTGGGGACTGACTGACGTCTTCAAGAGTTCCTTCAAGACCATCACATTCGACATGTACCCTATCTGCGTCAGGCTGTCCGTAGGCTACAGCTTCTGAGCAAAGGGAAACCGGCAAAAAGAAAGCGGGCTGTCGTGACCCTCGAAGGATCAGGACAGCCCGCCTTGATATCTGAAGATTTATCTTCTCATATCATTAACATTGAAGTGCATCAGCACCGTAAAGTTCTCAGTGAACTTCAGATTCTGAGGGAGATTCGCGAGTACGTTCGAAACCATTGTCTTGACCATTTCATCCTCAATCGAGTTGGTTATCAGGTCAACGAAATCCTGATTGCCCAGCAGCTGGGAGACAATCGGCTCAATAGTCTTGAGCATATCAGACAGTTCGATGGACATATCCACCTTATCATTATACTGCCTCACTGACACCAGCATGCCCTTGCCAAGCAGTGCGGTGATATTGGGCAGGTTCTTGATAATGATATCGGCGATTGCCGGATCAAGTTCTCCAATCGACTGCATGATTTC
>JAKSIW010000037.1 GCA_024398555.1 Bacteroidaceae bacterium
GACAAAAAAAGAGTGCCGAAGCACTCTCTAGGGGGTGGGCAAGCTACCTGCATCGCGCCGCTACGACCTTCTGCCTTTGCTGCGGTCAAGCCCTGGAGGATTCAAAGGGAGCTGGCCGTACAGGACTTACCCACCGCGAAGGTACACTCTTTTTGTCAAACCTGCAACCAAAATCAAATAAAGTTGTAAATTCGCGGAGATTAAGAATGTCGGGATGGAAGAGAATGTAATAAGGATTAACGTCATTCAGTCCGCAATGAAGCTCGGTCTGGTTTTCGGTATTTTCCAGACCGTGAAGCTGGCATTGTTCCCGCTGACGCTCCAGCATCAGATTTTTTCCTTGCTGCTGATGCCCGCAGTCTTCGGAAGTCCTGTCATCCTGTGGCTGATTGTCCGCAGATTCAGGGAGAGCGAGGCAGCGGAGTTCTTCCCGTTCATCTATGCCTGGCCCCTCACGATAATGACCGTTCTGTTCGCGGCTGTCATCTCCACTGTTGTTGCATACGTCTATCTGCAGTATGTGGACCACGGAGCATTCGTGACCGCTTTGGCTGCACAGATTGAGGTTTCCGTAGAGGCGATCGGACAGCAGGACCCGACCGGTGAGATGTCCGCCATGCTTTCGCAGATGGACGAGTATCTGAAGGTTCTCAGGAGCATGACTCCGATACAGTTTTCCAAGCAGGTGTTCAGCATTATGCTATTCTGGGGGAACATCATTTCTGTTATCATAGCGGCAGTTACCGCAAGAGTAAGACTTAAAACCAAAGGGCAATAATATGGATTTAACCATCATCGTACCACTCTTCAACGAAGAGGAGTCACTGTCGGAGCTTTATTCCTGGATAGAGCGGGTCATGAAGGAGAACGGACTCAGCTACGAGGTCATGTTCATTGACGACGGCAGTACCGACGGCTCATGGAACATAATCGAATCACTCAGGCAGGAGCATCCCGAAGTACGCGGCATCAAGTTCCGTCGCAACTACGGCAAGTCACCCGCCCTGTTCTGCGGCTTCGCACGTGCTGAGGGCGACATTGTCGTAACTATGGACGCAGACCTGCAGGACAGCCCTGAGGAAGTGCCCGAGATGGTCAGAATGATACGCGAGGAAGGTTACGACCTGGTATCGGGCTGGAAGAAGAAGCGCTATGACGGCAAGCTGAGCAAGAATCTTCCGTCCAAGCTCTACAACTGGACAGCCCGCAAGGTGACCGGCATACATCTGCACGACATGAACTGCGGCCTCAAGGCATACCGCAGGGAGGTGGTGAAGAATATTGAAGTGTATGGTGAAATGCACCGCTACATCCCGTTTCTGGCCAAGAACGCCGGTTTCGGCAAGATAGGGGAGAAGGTGGTCCACCACCAGGCACGCAAGTACGGAGTCAGCAAGTTCGGCCTGAACCGTTTTGTGAACGGTTATCTGGACCTGATGTCTCTCTGGTTCCTGAACAAGTTCGGCAAGCAGCCGATGCATTTCTTCGGTCTGCTGGGTTCGCTCATGTTCATCGTATCATTCATTGCCATCATCGTACTGGGAGCGAGCAAGCTCATCGCTCTGGCTCACGGCATCCCGGCGCGTCTGGTCACCGACAATCCGTACTTCTACATCACTCTGACCGGCATGATGCTCGGAACAATGCTCTTCCTGACAGGTTTCATCGGAGAGCTCATCAGCCGCAGCTCGTCATCGCGCAACGACTACAAGATAGAGAAGGAGATGTGACAAGCAGTCCCGCATGATGAAAAAGTGGCATTATCCGTTTCTGGCATTTCTCATAATAGGCACAGTTCTGATACTGGTCAGGAACAGGCCTGAGTATCACAAGAATTCCGGCAACGTATTCGGAACGTCATACAACATCTGTTACTGCAGCAGCCGTGACATGCACGGCGATATCATGGAGGTGTTGCGGCGCGTGGACAATGCGCTGTCGATGTTCAACGACAGCTCCACCATTTCACGTATCAACAGGGAAAACCGCATCCATCTGGCAGACGACACCACATTCACCAAGGTGTTCAAGCGTGCGATGGAGATTTCAAGAATAACCCATGGCGCATTCGACATCACCGTGGCCCCGGCCGTAAACGCATGGGGATTCGGCTTCAAGCAGTCCGAAGATGTTACGGACGATGTCATAGACAGCCTCAGGCAGATAGTCGGCTACACCAAGATACACGAAGTGGCCGGCATCGTCTTCAAGGAGAACCCGCACATGATGCTCGACTGCAGCGCTATAGCCAAAGGATATGGTTGCGATGCAGTGGCAGACATGCTGCGTTCCAACGGGATCAGGGACTTTATGGTGGAAATAGGAGGCGAGATAGTGGTGAGCGGTGTGAACCCGCACGGGCAGCCGTGGAACATAGGCGTGAGCCGTCCCGACGAGTCATTCTCCGGCAGTCTGCAGACAGTGCTCCAACTCACAGACTGCGCCATGGCCACATCCGGCAACTACCGCAACTTCTATGTCAGGGACGGTGTGAAATACGCTCACACAATCGACCCCAAGACATGCCGTCCGGTAGCCCACAGCCTGCTTTCCGCCACCGTCATAGCCGGTGACTGCGCCACAGCGGACGCATTCGCCACATCGTTCATGGTGATGGGAGCGGACAGCGCCACAGCAATTGTAAGCCGGATGCCGGAGCTGAAAGCCTATCTCGTGGTTGCGTCAGGCGACTCGACCAGTGTGATAGACCTTACAGCTGACCGATAAGCGAGTGAAGATTTGCCGTAAAGAGGCGCACGGCAATCGCCAGAAGAATCACGCCGAAGAACTTCTTCATCACGTAGATGCCGGCCTTACCGAAGAACCGGCGGATCTTTTCCGTCATCTTCAGCACGATATAGACCCACACCATATTCAGGAACAGTCCGCACAGGATATTGATGTCGGCATACTCCGCCTTCAGTGAAATCAGCGTCGTGATGGCGCCGGCCCCAGCCAGCAGCGGGAACACAAGAGGTATGAAGGTTGCATCCGGCGTAGGACCGGCATATTTGAAGAACTCCACGTCCAGCAGCATCTCAAGGGACATCAGGAACAGGAGTATCGCTCCCGCTACAGCAAACGACTCGATGTTCACATTGAACAGCTTGAGTACCAGATCGCCCAGGAAGAAGAAGCCCACCAGTATCAATGTAGCCAGCAGAGTGGCCTTCAGACAGTATATCACCTTACCTTTCTCTCTCAGGGAAAGAATGATAGGCGTGGCACCCAGCGCATCGATGATTGCAAACATGATGATGAACGAACTCAGTATCTCCAGCAGATCAAAATTTCCAAACATAACCCGACACTCTCTTTTTTTTGACCGGCAAAATTATACAATTTTTATTCAATCGGCAACAAATTCCAATCGGAACGCTACGCATATCATACCAAGCAGTAATATAAAATGCCTATATTTGCAGTCCCTATCGCCGAACATTCGGCCGGCAGGAGCATTATGTTCAGAGCGCAACAGTGGAATCCGATGATCTGGCTCAACTGGTGGTACAAGGTAACACACACCAGGAACGGCGACACGAGAATACCCAGAGCCAAGGTTTTCCAGAACAATCTCGACATTTTCAGGGACGGGGCATACCGTACCGGATCCGGCAGTGTGGTAACTCTGCCCGTATATGGCAGGGCTGTGGAGGATGCCGTTATGTTCCGGGAGCAGATTACATTGCCGGAGAAACAGGGTGAATGCTCTCCAAACGTCATTTCGGTCGTGAACCGGGATTGTGTCGTGGCAGCGCAGTCGCTTCTTCAGGAGGGTCTTCATCCGGCGCTCCTCAACATGGCGAGTCTTCATCATCCGGGCGGTGGAGTCATTGACGGTTCCGGCGCTCAGGAGGAGAGTCTGTGCCGCAGAAGCGGTCTGGCTGTATCCCTGTACCAGTTTTCGTTGCCGGGAGGACGGCACGGAGATCTCGCGGAGATGGTTGGAGTACGCCGCCGGAGCGGGCAGAGCTACCCCATGGACGAACGGTTCGGAGGAATATACTCGCCGGACGTGTATTTCTTCCGCGATACCGAGGATACGGGTTATGCGCTGCTGGATGAGCCTTTCCCTCTGTCCGTGATATCAGTTGCAGCCATCAGCTACAATCCCAAGCACGGCAGGCACTCGCTTACCGCTGACGGTCAGATCCCGGAGGATGACGTTCCGGTACTCAAAGACAAGATACGCACCATCCTGAACATCGGCATCATCAACGGTCACGACAGTCTGGTGCTGGGAGCCTTCGGCTGCGGGGCATACTGCACCCCGCCGGATGGGATGGCCCGGCTGTTCCGCGAAGTTATGTCTGAGGACACTTACTCCGGACGTTTCCGGAAAATCGTCTTTGCTATCATCGATGACGGCAATTCGTTCCGCCACATGAACAGTCACGGCAATTTCGCCCCGTTCAAGAAAGTATTCAACACAAACAGTACAATATGAAAACCATTGTAATCATTGACCTTCAGAAGGACTTTTACGATCCGAAAGGCAGTCTGTGCGTACAGGGCGCTGACGTTTTCCCCGAGAGAATTGCCAAACTCGTTCCCGGTTATGAAAATGTGATTTTCACCTTGGACTGGCATCCTCTCACCCACTGTTCGTTCAAAAAGAACGGCGGTATCTGGCCTGTACACTGCCTCAAGTACAGCTGGGGTGCATCTCTTCCGGACGAAGTTCTCGGGGCAATCGACACCAACAGGCAGAATCTGTACTTCTACCACAAGGGGAACAGGTCCTACGAAGAGGAGTACGCCGCATTCAACACCATTTCCGATTTGCAGCTCAAGACATTGCGCGAAAGCGAGAGAATCGACATCTGCGGCCTCTGCGGTGACTACTGCGTCGGACTCACCATCAGGCGTCTGATAGAACTCGGCCTGAAGGACAAACTCTACATCATGAAGGACTGCATCGGCTCACTCGATGACGGCACCGTCCTGAATGAAATCATCAGGGATCTGAAACAGTCGGAATAAGCGTCTTAATCTACAACGCTACGGGCGGTCCTCCGGATCAGATTGCTCTGACCCTGACATCCCAGCAAGTCACTGACGGCTTCTCATCGAAACTGATTTCCTCAATCAGGGAACCGTTGTTGCATATCTGGATGCCGCCTTCATGCGTCACGCACTGGAACAGGAACATGTTGTTCCAGCTTTTGAGCAGAGCAACTTCGCTGTTGCCGATGCAGTCGTAGCTGAAGTCCTGACCTTCACCATTGATCCACTGAACGGCTTTTGTATCAACCGTCAGATACTGCGGTGTCTTTTTTACAGTCTCTTTATAGCCACCGACTACTATCCAGCCGTTATAGAACGTGATGTCAGAAGCCACGCTGCTGTTCCCAATGCGCTCAATACCACGACCGTCGTCCAACCAGAAATAGGCGTCTGATTCAAATGTCGTACGGTTAAACTTCGTCAGACCGACTGCGATATCGGCGTTACCGACGTGAATGCAGTTCGGAATCCAGTCACCTTCGCTTCCGTCGGCAGCTATGACATCCACTGTCTTAAGCTCCCAATCTTCGGCGGATATGCGCTGCAGGCTCAGTTTCCCGTTTCCGTCTGTCACGACGTAGCAGTCACCGGAGGCACCGCGGTCCATACATTTGAAACTGATGTTGCTTTCACTTCTATAGACAACCTTCCCGTCTTCAATGATGACACCGTATTCACCGTCATCGCCTTTCAGCGTGCCGCAGCATATCCAGCTGTTCCCGCTGGCAACCATGCCCGTCATACTGCCGGAGGCCCCCAGGTCAAGATCAAGGCGTTTCCCGTCCTTCCAGATGGCGGGGACCGGAGTGAGAGCATTTCCGCCGTTTACCGGTATGTCCAATATTTCTCCACAGGCGTATATGCATCCGTCCGGCATTACGGCAATTCCTCTTATCTGAGAGTTCGGCTCCAATACGCAAAGCAATTCGCCGCTTTTGTAAATACAGGTGGCATCTTTCAGATTCACACCAAGATAGAACGTGCCTTTATACTCGACTCTGGTCGTTTCATCTTCGGAACACGAACAGTGGAAAGCCATCACTGATGCAAGCAGCAGGACAGCCGACGCAGCTTTGATAAAATTGTTTCTCATTATCCAATCATTTTGTAACGATGCAAAGTTAGTATTAAAACGGTCCGCCTGTTGAAAAGCTTCTGCAAAAAGATGTGACCGATTGCGAATAAAGTTTAAAAATTACTTATATTTGTAGCTTGATAAATAGTAATAAAAGAACCAAACAAACGAAAAATATATGTGTAAACGTGCTTTCTTGAAAACTTACGCGATGGCAGTGTTCGCTGCACTGTCCGTCGGTTCTGTCAGCTGCGGCGCCCAGGAGGCTGCTGCGGATGCTGACAACATGCTGTGGTACGATGCTCCGGCCGAGTCATGGCTGCAGTCGCTGCCTGTCGGAAACTCCCGCATGGGCGCCATGGTCTATGGCGGAACGCAGAGGGAGGAAATCCAGCTCAACAACGAGACTTTCTGGAGCGGAGGTCCGCATAACAACAACAGCACGCGCTCGCTCGGTCGTCTGGAAGAGGTGCGCAAACTGATATTCGAAGGCAGGGAGAAAGAGGCTGAGGATATTATCAACAAGGATTTCATCCCAGGTCCTCACGGCATGAAGTATCTGACACTGGGCAGCCTTTACATTGACTTCGAAGGTGTCGGAGAGGTGACGGACTACAGGCGCGAACTGAATCTGGAGAGTGCCGTCAACACGACGGCTTACAAGTCCGGCGGCGTGTCCTATACGCGTAAGGCATTCGCCTCCATTCCTGACCAGGTAGTGGTGGAGATGATTCAGGCGGACAGGAAAGGCGCGCTGAACTTCACCCTTTCATACGGATGTCCTCTGGAGTTCGAGGTCAGGGCTGAAGGAAACACCCTGACGTCAGTGATAAAGGGCGTGGATCATGAGGGTATCAAGTCCGCTCTCAACGCAGAGTGCCGTATCGTTGTGAAAACTGACGGTCAGGTGAGTGCATCTGACGGCAAACTTTCCGTGTCCGGTGCCGGTGAGGCTATGCTCCTGATTTCGTCCGCGACAAATTTCGTGAATTTCCAGGATGTATCCGGCAATGCCGCTGCAGATAATGACAGGATACTTGCCGCTGCCGGCAAGCTCAGTTTCAGCAAGCTGATGAAGCGTCATCTTGCAGCCTACACGGAACAGTACGGCAGAGTGCGTCTGCATCTTTCCGACGGAGCCAATGCCGCGCTCCCTACGGACAAACGTCTTGAGGCCAGCTATGGCAGCGATGACTACGGAATGGCGGCGCTGATGTACAACTACGGCCGTTATCTGCTTATCAGCTCCTCACAGCCGGGCGGTCAGGCAGCCAATCTGCAGGGCGTATGGAACTATCAGGTGGATGCTCCGTGGGATGCCAAATATACCATCAACATCAACGCGCAGATGAACTACTGGCCTGCCGAGACTGCAGGACTGACCGAATGCACCGAGCCGCTGTTCTCCATGATTCGTGACCTTACCGTCAACGGTACGGAGACAGCACGCGTGATGTACGACTGCGACGGCTGGGTGGCTCATCACAACACTGACATCTGGCGCTCGTCGGGTCCTGTAGATGGTGCTGCGTGGGGCATGTACGTGAACGGCGGCGCATGGCTCGCCACTCATATCTGGCAGCACTACCTCTTCACAGGTGACAGGAAGTTCCTGAAGGAGTGGTATCCGGTACTGAAGGGTGCTGCGGACTTCTACATGGATTTCATGGTGACCGATCCGAACAACGGCTATCTGGTGGTTGCTCCGTCCGTAAGTCCTGAACACGGCGGCGTGGGCAAGAAATCCAATGTCACGGCAGGTTGCACAATGGACAACCAGATTGTTTTCGATGCTCTGAGCAGCGTGGTGATGGCATCCGAAGTTCTCGGAACAGATGCCGACTACCGCGAGTCGCTGAAGAAGGCAATAAGCAGGATTCCTCCGATGAAGGTGGGACAGTACGGCCAGCTGCAGGAATGGATTGAGGATCTGGATGACCCGAAGGACGAACACCGTCACATATCACATCTGTACGGACTCTATCCGTCGAATCAGATAAGCGAATACTATACTCCGGAACTGTTCGAGGGCGCACGCAACACCCTGATCCAGCGCGGTGACATGGCTACGGGCTGGAGCCTTGGCTGGAAGGTTAACTTCTGGGCAAGAATGCATGACGGCAACCATGCCTACACCATCCTCAGCAATGTGATGCGTCTGCTTCCGGACGGACCTCGCAACGGTCAGCGCGGCAGATACAATCCCAACGGACGTACCTATCCAAACCTCTTCGACGCGCACCCGCCATTCCAGATAGACGGCAACTTCGGTGCAGCGGCCGGTATCGCCGAGATGCTGCTCCAGAGCCAGGACGGTGCCGTGCATCTGCTTCCTGCACTGCCTGACGTTTGGGCAGACGGCAGTGTGAGCGGCCTTCGCGCACGTGGCGGTTTCATTGTGGATATGACTTGGAATGGCGGCAAACTGTCATCAGCTTCCGTCAAATCCACCATCGGCGGTACTCTCAGAATACGTTCCGCAGTTCCGCTCAAGGGACTGAAACCGGCAGAGGGCGAGTGCCCGAACAGTCTGCTGGCACCGGCATACGGATATTCAGGCGCTACTGCCAGGGGCTGCTACGAATACGATATTGAGACCAAGGCCGGAAAGACATACAAACTTGTTGTAGAATAAGCAGAATAAGATATGAGAAAGTTATATATCCTGACAGTTCTTCTCGCGGTGATGCTGCCGTGTGCAGGAAAGGAGAAAGACCTACGCATTGACACTCCTAACGGCCAGCTGGTTCTGACACCTCTGACTGACAATGCAGTGCGCGTCCGTATCGTGGGTGGGACTGCAGTGCCCCAACTGGAGGAACTTGTCTATACCGAGGATGTGAAGGCACCGAAGTTCAAGACTTCTGTCAGGGATGGTCTCCATACTCTCAAGCTGAAGGGAATGTCGGCAGTGTACGACATGTCTGCTGATGTGCTCAGCTTCTACAATGCTTCAGGGGAGCTGATTCTTAAGGAAAGCAGCCGCAGCATAGCTGAATCGTCGGTGCAGGACGTACCGTGTCTCAGCGTATCGCAGAGCTTTGCATCTCCTGAGGACGAGGTGATACTCGGTACCGGACAGTTTCAGGACGGTTACCTCAACATCAAGGGCCTGACCCGTCGTCTGACTCAGGTCAACACCCAGATATCCGTTCCGTTCGTACTCTCCAACAAGGGTTACGGACTTCTTTGGAACAACTATGGCCTTACGGACTTCAATCCTGCTGACCGGGTGTGCCAGCTTGAGGCCGCCGGTTCCGAAGGCGGATCCGTCATGGTCAATGCCACCGGTACCTCGGGCAACCGCCGCGAGCGCCGCAGCTTCGGCAACTTCACAGGCACGATGTCTGTTCCTTCGGACGGGCAGTACGCCATTCTGCTTGATGTGGGACAGAGCATGGCCCGCAAGCACTATGTGGCTATTGACGATGTCGTGTGCATCGATGCCAACAATACCTGGCTGCCGCCTACAGCATCGGCTATTGTGTCTCTGAAAGCAGGAGAACACAAGGTGGAGGTGCGCGGCTCGATGGGGGATCATCCGGTGCTGAACTGGAGACGTGTCGATGCCACCACTACGTTTTCCTCACCGGTTGCCACCGCACTTGACTATACGGTGTTTGCAGGTGGCGCGGACGAGGTGATGCGTTCATACCGCAGACTTACGGGAGAGGTTCCGCAGATGCAGGACTGGATGTTCGGCTACATACATTGCCGCGAGCGCTATAACACTCAGGATGAGATTATCAGCAATATGAAGGGATTCCAGGAGAATGACATCCCTCTCAGCGTGATAGTTCAGGACTGGCAGTGGTGGGGCAAGTACGGCTGGAACGCGATGCGCTTCGATGAGGACCGCTATCCCGATCCTGCAGCACTGACAGCCGAGCTCCATGACAATGACGTGCGTCTTATGCTTTCCGTATGGTCGAAGGTGGACAGACCGTCAGTTCTCGGCAGACAGCTGGAGAGCAGGGACTATTATATAAAAGGTACTGACTGGATAGATTTCTTCAAGCCGGAGGCCAGGAACTACTATCTGCAGAATTTCCTGGATAGTCTGGTGCGTTTCAACATTGACGCATGGTGGTTCGATGCGACCGAACCGGAGAATGACGACCTGCGCGGCCGCAGGGTGGGCGACGAGTCCCTGCCCGGCGAGTTCTACCGCAATGTATATCCTCTGATGGTGAACCGTACGATGTATGGCGGTCTGAAGAATGCGGCCGATGGTAACGAGCCTGTCATTCTGACCCGCAGCGCGTTTGCCGGCATGCAGAAGTATGGTATCGTCACTTGGTCCGGTGATGTCGGCAATGACTTCCGCACTCTGCACAATCAGATTGTGGGCGGTCTCGGTCAGATGGCCGCGGGCCTGCCGTGGTGGACGTTCGATGCAGGCGGCTTCTTCCGTCCTTCCGACCAGTATTCCGACGAGGCGTACCAGGAACGCATGATCCGCTGGGTTCAGGTAGCGACATTCCTTCCGTTCATGCGCGTGCACGGTTACATGAGCCAGACTGAACCTTGGCGCTACAGTGCGCAGACACAGCGTATTATGACAGATTTCATCAAGTTGAGATATAAACTGCAACCTTACATACTGGAGTGTGCCGAAAAGGTGTCGGAGGAGGGATACACGATGATGCGTCCGCTTCTGTTCGATTTCCCGAATGACAGAAAGGCTCTGGAGCAGGATGTGGAGTACATGTTCGGACCGGATTATCTGGTCTGCCCCGTACTCGAGGCCGGCGCGGAGAGCGTACATGTCTATCTGCCTGAGAACAAGGGCGGATGGACCGATTTCTGGAACGGCACCCATTATGAGGGAGGAACCGAGGCTGACATTCCTGTGACGTTGGAGACTATTCCGGTGTTCCGGAGAATGTAAGCGGCTGTATGAGAAATAATTAACTGATTTGCAATATGAGATTTCCATTTTTGAAGAAGAGTGCGCTTGCCGCTTTATTAGTGCTGGTGACAGCATCCTGCTTCGAGGAGCAGGCACCGTCGTCCTACTACACATTTCTGGACGACAACATAGCCAGCTATCTTGAGAAGAACAGCGAGGACTTCAGTACGTTCATCGATATTCTGAAGAAGGCCAGGGTATGGGGAGAACTCTCCACATACGGTACCTACACCTGCTTTGCGCCTACGAATGACGCATTCGAGGAGTATTTCAGGGAGAAGGATATCGTCTCAGTCGAAAGTCTCACATTCGAAGAGTGCGACACCATCGCAAGGACTCACCTGCTGGACTTCGCATATTACACGAGTGACCTGATAGAGGGCGCATTCCCGACACCTAACCGTCTGGACCGCTATCTTGCCTTCTCATGCGACTCGGATACAGTCACCGGCAGAATATACTATCTCGTGAACAAGACTTCCAGGATGCTGGAGAGGGATGATACCGTCCAGAACGGCGTCATTCAGATTGTGGACAAGGTGGTTGTGCCGAGTACGCTGATGCTGCCGGAACTGATGGCTCAGGATACGGCTATATCCATCTTCTACAATGCTCTGGTCATGACGCGTATGTGCGATTCTCTGGAGTATTATCAGGATCTGACATATCCTACGCCGAGCTATGACTCCATTACCACCGGTGTGCTCTATCACACAGGTGACGAGTGGGAGTACGCCATATTCCCGGAGAAGAGGTATTACAAGTACACTGTATTTGCAGAGCCGAACAGTGTGTTCCGCAAGCATGGCATCAACAGCCTGTCGGACCTGATAGCCCATGCCAAGCAGGTATATGATGAGTCATACCCGAATGATGCCGGACTGTATGACAACGACCCGACCAACAGGAGGAATCCTCTGAACCGTTTCGTGTCATATCATCTGCTGGAGTTCTATGAAACGTATGACCAGTGGAACGTGACCAATGATGATCTGGTGAATACGAACTTCCTTCGCGAGGAGTGGGATCTGGAGGATTTCTTTGAGACAATGATGCCTCACTCGTTCATCCGCGTCAGCACGCCTAACAATGCATCGCCAAACGGTATCTACATCAACAGAAAGGGTACACCGAAGCACAATATTTGCCGTGGTGTGAGGATGTATGCCCCTTCGGAGATGCAGGGAATCAATCAGGATGCCCTCAACGGCATGTATTACTACATTGACGACCTGCTCGAATACAGTTATGAGACGAGAAACGTGGCTCTGATGACACGTATCAGGTACGACTGCACCACATTGTCACCAGACTTCGTGAACAGCGGCGGCCGTAACAGACCGGGTACAACCAGTTGCACGGGTATGCTGAACGGCTATACAAAGAACTGGAAGTTCTCTCCGGAGACACTGCTTTCCATCCGCAACCGTCACCAGTGGTTCTGGAGCTACGAGGGTGATGAGGTCATCCTGCAGGGTATCTACGACGCAACGGTCAAGCTGCCTCCGGTGCCGTATGACGGAACTTACGAGGTTCGTATCGGCTATCCTGTGATGGCATCGCGCGGCGTGATCCAATCATATTTCGGAAGTTCGCCCGATCACATGGATCCTACGGACATCCCGACCGACCTTCGTGTGAGCGGTCCGGATCCGAAGATCGGCTGGAAGTCGGACGGTGAGCTCGGCGATGCATTCAACATCAGAATGCATGACAAGGCTATGAGGAACCGTGGCTACATGAAGGGACCGGCTTCGTACCGTCCGTCCGGAGGTGAGGTGTTCCGTGACCTCAGTTCCATGCTGCGCCGCATTCTTACGACCCAGTACATGTCAGCCGAGGGCGACTATTATCTGAGAGTCCGTCAGCTGCTGGACAATAACATGGCGGAGATGGTCTATGACTACATCGAGCTTGTCCCGAAAGACATCTACATGAGTGATGAAGGCGAGGACAAGTGGTAATATAATTTAACCTGATATGGAGTATAGAAAACTTGGAAACACCGGCCTGGAGCTCTCTGCTCTGGGCTTCGGTGCATCTAGTCTCGGAGGGGTGTTTCATGGCCTGAACGAGGCTGACGGCATCCGGGCCGTCCACACAGCCGTGGACAACGGCATCAATTTCATTGACGTGTCGCCGTATTACGGACATCTCAAGGCTGAGACAGTTCTTGGCAAGGCTCTTCGCGAGATTCCGCGTGACAGGTACATCCTGTCCACCAAGGTGGGCCGCTATGGCCACGACGGCATAAACACATGGGATTACAGCGGGAAACGTGCCCATGACAGTGTATTCGAGAGCATGGAACGTCTGGGCATTGACTACATTGATATCATAAATGTTCACGATATTGAGTTTGCAGACCTGCATCAGGTGGCGGAGGAGACCCTTCCGGCCCTGTGCGAGCTGCGCGACAAGGGTGTGGTGGGGCATGTCGGCATCACGGACCTGCAGCTGGAGAACCTGAAATGGGTGGTTGGGCATACACCTGCGGGTACGGTGGAGTCAGTGCTGAACTTCTGCCACTACTGCCTGTGCGATGACAAGCTCCTTGACTTCCTGGACTTCTTCGAGGAGAGGGGTATCGGTGTCATCAATGCAAGTCCGCTGTCGATGGGACTTCTGTCATCACGCGGAGCTCCTGACTGGCATCCGGCACCTGAAGGACTGAAGGAGGCCTGCCGCAAGGCTGTGCAGTACTGCGAGTCCGTGGATTATCCTATTGAAAAACTTGCAATGCAGTATTCCATCGGTAATCCGCGCATCTCTTCGACGCTGTTCTCTACCACACGTCCTGAGAATGTGATGGCCAATCTTGATGCTATCAGCGGAACTGCTCCGCAGGAGCTCGTGCAGAAGGTGCGCGAGATTGTAGGAGATGAGTTCCGTACCAGCTGGAAGAACTCCTGACGATGATTATCGTTGACGCCCATTCGCATCTCTGGCTCAGACAGGATACTGTCGTTGACGGTCAGAGAATCTCGCCGCTGCCCAATGGAAGGGCCATGTTCTTCGGTGAGGAGAGGCAGATGCTGCCTCCGTTCATGATAGACGGACGCAACAGTGCCGAGGTGTTCCTGTCGAATATGGATTATGCCCAGGTATCTGTCGCCGTTGTGGTGCAGGAGGTCATTGACGGCAATCAGAACGTGTATCTGCAGGAGGTGCAGAGACGCTGGCCGTCACGTTTCTTCTGCTGTGGAATGCCGGACATGACGGAGTCACCTGCCGGTCAGGCCGACGTGCTTGCCGGAATGGGATTCCGCGGTGTGGCTCTGCCGGGGCATCGTATGCACGACGCGCTGGATTCGCCGGAGTGGATGGATTTTTTCCACTGCATGGAGGACAGGGGCATGATTCTGGACATCTGTCTCGCTGACGATGCGGAACAGATTGCCCAGATGGAACGTGTCATCAGGAACTGCCCCAAACTGAAGACGGCCATCGGCCATTTCGGTATGGTGACAGGAGAGCACTGGATGAAGCAGATTCTTCTGGCTGAAGCTGAAAATGTATATGTGGAGGCGGGAGGCATCACATGGCTCTTCAATTCGGAGTTCTATCCCTATCCGTCGGCCGTGAAAGCCATACGTGAGGCTGCCGATGCAGTCGGCATGGACAAACTGATGTGGGGCTCGGACTATCCGCGTACGATTACGGCCATCACTTACAGGATGTCGTATGACTTCATTCAGAAGACACAGGAACTGTCCGAAGAAGAGAAGAGAATGCTGCTTGGAGAGAATGCCGTGAAATTCTACGGTCTGGAGAATCTCGAGGAGATTCCCTATGTCAAGAATATGTCAGAATGATTATTTAATAGAAAATGAAAGCTATCAGAATACCTGACGTCCGTCAGATGGAGGTTGTGGATCTTCCTGCAGTGCAGCCGCAGGAGGGCGAAGTGTTGTTGAGACTGCAGTATGTGGGCTTCTGCGGAAGCGATCTGAATACTTTCCGTGGCGGGAACGCTATGGCGAAGCCTCAGGTGATACCCGGACATGAAATAGGAGCTGTAATCGAGGGACTTGGAGCCGGTTGTCCGGATACGCTGAAGGTGGGACAGACTGTTACCGTCAATCCTTACACAGCGTGCGGTGTCTGTGCATCCTGCCGAAACGGCCGTCCCAATGCATGTCAGCACAACGAGACGCTGGGCGTGCAGCGCGACGGTGCAATGCGTGAGTATATCTGCCTGCCGTGGCAGAAAATCATTCCGGTCGGAGAGATTTCCGCCCGTGACGCTGCGCTGATAGAGCCGATGAGCGTGGGCTTCCATGCCATTGCGCGGGGCTGTGTCACTGATACGGACTATGTCGTGGTAATCGGCTGCGGCATGGTGGGACTGGGAGCCGTGATGCGTGCCAATCAGAGAGGTGCGAGGGTCATTGCTGTGGATCTTGGACAGGAGAAGCTGGAAATTGCAAGGGAGGCCGGAGCGGCATACTGCATTGACAGCAGTACGGAGGATGTTCGGGCAAGGGTGCTTGAGATAACTGCCGGTTACGGAGCTGATGTGGTCGTGGAGGCTGTCGGAAGCCCGGTGACATACGTCATGGCTGTGGATATCGTCGGCTTTACAGGACGTGTCGTATGCATAGGATACTCCAAGAACGATGTGTCATTCCAGACCCGCCTGTTCGTGCAGAAGGAACTGGACATCCGCGGCTCGCGCAATGCCACTCCTGAGGATTTCCGCGCTGTCATCCGTCTTATGGAGAAGGGCAGTGTGCCGGTGGAACGCTTTATCAGCGGAATCGTCAAACCGGAGAATGCGCTGGCGGCGATGCAGGAGTGGGAGGCGGCTCCCGGCAAAGTATTCCGCATACTCGTTGACTTTGTCTGAAAAAGTTTTAAATTTGCAATCACGATAACAGATATCTATATTCATTAACTAAATAACATTTTTATGAACAGACGTAAATCTTTGATTTCCGCAATGAGCGTTCTGCTGGCTTTCGGACTGGGTCAGAATGCATTTGCGCAGTTCCCACCGATGGGAGGCATGCCTGGTCAGCCAGGACAGCCGGGTCAGGGTGCTCCTTCAGCACAGGCCAGACCTCAGGGCGCTCCGGGTGCTCAGGCCAGACCACAGGGCGGTTTCGGCATGAGACAGGCTACTTCATTTGCCAAGACAGACATCACTCCATATTTCTCACCGGCTACTGCAAAGCCTGCAGCTCCCGACAAGGAGGGATTCATCCGTCGCTGGACCCTTCTGGAACCGATTGCAAAGCCAAACGGCAGCAACACGGTCTTCACTGACAGCTATCTGCGCACTGAGTTCGGAAAGAGCTATTTCACCAATCAGCTGTCCATCATCCCAAAGGACGGTGATATTGTGAAGGTGGATGGCAATGAACTGAAGTGGCATGCTCTGGACAGCAAGCTCTACAATGTGAAGCTGTTCCGTTTCGCCACCAGTCTTGCTGACAATGCAACCCGTTACGGCATTCTCTGCTGGGGTGTCACAGTAATCAACTGCGAGGAGGATATTGAAAATGTACGCCTGTCGGTAGGCTCGAACTCCGCTTCAATGTGGTGGGTTAACGGCGAGGAGGCTGTTATCCTGTCCGGTGACCGTCGTATGGTTGCCGATGACGGCACATCCAAGCGTCTCACCCTGAAGAAGGGCAAGAACGTGGTTCGCTGCGTTGTCATCAATGGCCCGGGTATGAGCGACTTCTGCGCCCGCTTCGTGGATGAGAACGGCCAGCCGGTCAAGAACTACACTATCACTAACGAATAATTCTGCACTGAAATGAAAAGACAAAATATGATTCTGGGCCTTTCAGCCCTGCTCGCAGCAGCATTCACAGTCAATTCGTCAGCACAGGTGGGCGCTCCGTTCATCCATGACCCATCGACCATCGTCAAGTGTGACGGCAAGTACTATACATTCGGAACCGGTGGAGGCGGCCTCATGTCTGAGGACGGCTGGACCTGGCAGAGCGGTGCACAGCGCCCGGGCGGCGGTGCGGCTCCTGATGCAATGAAGATTGCTGATGACAAGTATCTGGTAGTCTATGGTTCAACAGGCGGCGGTCTCGGCGGCGGTCACGCAGGCAGGATCAATACCATGTGGACAAAGACTCTGGACCCGAAGTCTCCTGATTTCGGCTTCACCGATGCTATTGAGATTGCTTCTTCCGAGATTGACGAGGACTGCGATGCCATTGACCCGTCAGTTCTTCTGGACCCGACAACAGGTCGTATGTGGGTGTCCTATGGCACATACTACGGTTTCATCCGCATTGTCGAGATTGATCCTGTCACATTCGAGCGTGTCAAGGGCAATGTTGCCAAGGATATCGCTATCGACTGCGAGGCTTCATCACTTATCTACCGCAACGGCTGGTACTATCTGCTCGGTACCCACGGTACCTGCTGCGATGGTGTCAACTCTACCTATAATATTGTGGTAGGCCGTTCACGCGAGGTCACCGGTCCTTATCTGGACAATATGGGCCGCGATATGCTGAAGGGCGGTGGCAAGATGGTTGTCGGTGCCCGCGACAGGAAGACCGGTGCCGGTCACTTCGGCCGTTACATCGAGGAGGAGGGCGTCGAGAAGATGTCTTTCCACTGGGAGGCTGACTATGATCAGGGTGGCCGCAGCGTTCTGGCTATCCGTCCGCTCCTCTGGAAGAATGACTGGCCATACGCCGGTGAACTTTTCCAGGAAGGTACATACGAGATTGAATCAGAGCGTAGAGGCTATGCCCTGGAGCTTGCTGTTGACTTCGTCCGTCAGAATGCAGGCCGTGGTATGGGTGGCATGTTCGGCGGTGCTTCCGCAGCTCCTGCCAAGCCGCTTGAAGAGCAGAGTCTGATTGATGTTTATGAGACATGGCCAAAGGAGAACATAGCTCTCCGTATCGGTGACTACATGTTCCGTCCTCACCAGAAGTGGACCATCACCGCTGTTCCTGAGGCTGGCGGCTATCTGGGTGGCCAGTACTACAAGATTACAATCGCCGGTACCAAGCGCGCTCTTGCAGCAACCGCTGACCGCGAAGTCATCTCAGTTCCTCAGTACACAGGCGCTCCTGAGCAGCTCTGGAGAATTGAGCAGCTGACCGACGGTACCTACCGTATCATGCCGAAGGAGGTCCCGGGTTGCGATGAGGAGCTTGTCCTGATGTCAACAGGCGACAGCACCCCGTCACTTGGCAAGTTCGACATGAACAGCGACAATTACAAGTGGAACTTCAGAACCTGGTAACAAATGTGTACGGTCCTTGTTTGAACGTTTGTTCCAACAGGGACCGATAGCAAATACAAATGAAGGACGGCCTGACAAATGTGGGCCGTCCTTCATTTT